>CAZTJZ010000071.1:0-16494 GCA_964614075.1 uncultured Phycisphaeraceae bacterium | reverse complement strand
GCTGAACGGCAGGCTCAGCGTCTGCGCCAGCGTCCGCACCAGGAGCGTCTTGCCCAATCCCGGGACGCCCTCCAGCAGCACGTTGCCCCCCGCGAAGAGCGCCATCAAGACGCCCTCCACGACCTCCTGATGCCCCACCACCACCTTCCCGATCTCGCCCTTGAGGTTCTGGAAGGTCGCGCGGAACTTCTCGCACGCCTCCTTCACTTCCGCCGGGGTTGTCGGGTTCGCCATCGCCGTCGCCATCGAAACCTTCCTTTCCTCGGGCCCTTCACCGGGCACGCGTCGCCGCTACTCGCTCATCTCGTCCCGGGCCTTCTTCTTCGCCTGCATGAGCCGGCTCATGCCCTCCGCCTGCTGCTCGGCACTGGGCGCGTCCACGGGGCGGGCCTTGGGCTTGATCGCCTCGGGCTTGGCGTCCGCGCCCCCCAGCGCCACCGCCGACGCCCCGCTCTTGAGCTGGTCCGGCCTGGCCTCGAACTTCGTCTTCGCCACCGCCGCCGCCGCCTTGGCCACGTCCTTCACGGCCCCGCGCTCCAGCGCCGCCGCCTCGCGTTCGGCCATGCGCTTCCGCGCCACGTCCTTCGCCGCCTTGAGCGCCCCGATCTGCCGGGCCTCCTGCGACGTGCTCTTCCCGAACAACCCGGCGACGCTCCTCGCCATCGCGCGGACATCGATCCGCACACGCCGAACCGCCACGTCCACCAGGAACAGCCCCAACCCCGTGAGGGCGACCGCGAGCCAGATCGAGGTCGTCGCCACCGGGAACTTCAACCCCTTCTCGTCCCAGAGCCGGTCCTTCTTGGGGTCGCCCGTGAGCACGCGCCCTCCCGTCGCCTGCGCCACCTGCTCGAGCAGCCCCGCGTTGTCCTGCAGCGTGCGATACTCGTCGGCGAAGGGGCGGTTGATCGCCACCTGCACCGTCCCCTCCAGCGTGCCGTTGCTCACCTTGGGGTCCGGCGCGACATACCGCAGGCTCGCGATGAACGACCCGGCCTGGGCGGTGGGCACGCTGCCCTGGTAGCGCCCGGGCCCGATCTGCTTGAGCTCCACGCCCGTGCCGGTCCCGTCGGGGTTGGCGACGCGCCCCTGGAACCTCGCGAAGTTCAGGCGTTCGCCCGCGCTGTCGAGCGCCTCCACCGTGATGATGGTGTCCTCGCCCCGGTTCTCCGCGCTCGCCCGCACGTTGGCCGACCCCGTGGGGCGCATCGCCCAGCGCACGTGCTGCTCCCAGAACGCCTTGTACCCGGGCCAGGAGATCCACGCCGGGTTCCACCGCGCCGACGCGTCGGAGGTGTACGCCACCACCTTCCCCAATCCGTGCTGCCACTGCGCGAGGATCGGGTCCCCCTCCTTGCCCTTCATCGTCGTCAGCGCCAGGCCCTCGCGCTCCGCCGTCACCACGTACCCGGTCATCGGCGGCACGGTCTTCACCCCGCGCAGCGTCTCGCTCACCCCCGACATGACGCTGGGGGTGAAGCCCTGGGGCACCTCCTGGATCAGGCTCCGACGCACCGTCTGCGCCTCTTTCACGAAGATCTGCGGGATCGTCGCCAGCGCCGCCTGCGTGTCCACAAAGTACCACCGGCCCTTGGTGTACTCCGCCATCCACTTCATGCGGCTGCTGTCCGCCGCGCTGTGCGGGAACACCTCCACCGTCGAGATCGTGATCTTCGCCGCCACGAACTTGTCCAACAGGCTCGTCGGCGGCGGGGAGGGATCCCCGTCGCTGATGATGATCAGATGCCGCTGCCCCACGTCCGCCTTGGAGAGCGCGTCGTACGCCATCTGCACGCACGGCGTGAAGTCGGGCATGTCCCCGAACGCCAGGTTCTGGATCGCCCGCTTCACCTTCGTCCCGTCGCCCACCGGCTGCAGCTCGTGCACCCAGCTCGACCCGCCCCCGGGGCCGAACCCGTCGAACTCGTTGATCCCGATCAGGTCCAGGCGCGAGAGCGCGTTCACCGCCGCCTCTGCCGTCTTCTTCCCCCAGAACACCCCCTCGGGCATCTCGATCGAGTGCGTCGTGACCACCAGCGCGCCCTTGGGCATCTGCCGCTTCTGGGGCGGATCGAGCTTGACCGGCAGCGCGTCCTCCAGGGGCGAGCCGATCCAGCCCCCGGCGCCGAAAGACCTGTCCCCCCCGATCATCACCAGCCCGCCCCCGGTGTCGTGCACGTACTGCCTCAGGTCCTCCTGCTGCTTCTGGCTGTACCCGCCCGCCTCCTGGTTCATCATCACGATGCAGTCGTACGCGTTGAAGTCCACCAGCCCCGCCGGCGCCTGCTCGTGCGTCCGGACGTCGGCCTTGATCCCCGACTCGCTCAGCGCCCGCACCAGAGGCCCCTGCGTCGACGCGTCGTCCGCGATCACCAGCACCCGGGCCTCCCCCGCCACGAACGTGATCCCCGAGCCCCGGTTGTTCTCCGCCAGCGCGTCCCCGATCGACACCCCGCCCTGCGAGTACGGCTCGAAGAACCCATCAAACTTCACCGGCCCGCGCACCAACGCCGGGACCTGGATCGTCTTCACGTTCGCCCCCGCCCGGAGCTCCACCTCCTGCGAGACCCCGGGGTCGCCCCCGTTGAGGTCCACGGGCTCCCCGTTCATCAGCACCGACAGCTTCCCCCGCGTGTCCCGCGTCGCGTTGAGCACCACGCGCACCGTCAGCGGCTCGCCCTCGCGCGCGCTCCCGGGCGTCACCACCCGATCCACGATCACCTCGTCCTTGTACTGATAGCGGATGGGCAGCACGTCCACCGGGACCCCGATCGCCTTGGCCGACTCCGCCGCCGCGAGGATGTTCCCGCTCGTCTGGTTCCCGTCGCTCGCGAGCAGGATCCGGTACGCCGCGTCCGTCGGGTTGACCGCCAACGCCAGGCTGAGCGCCTGCGCCAGGTTCGTCCCGTCCACCTTCCCCACCGTCTGTCGCTCGATCCCGCGGTTGAGATGGCTCGGGAGGAACTGCACGAACGAGTCCCGCGCCGCCGTCACCAGCCCCAGCAAGTCCCGGCGCTCGTCGGCGTCCTGCCCCGCCTCCTTCACGTACCGCTCCACCTGCTTCTGCATCTCCGCCGGAACCGACTGGCTGCTGTCCAGCACCACCGTCACCGCGACCTTCTTCGCCTCCTTGCGCCACTGCGGCTCGGCGAGCGCGCCCGCCAGGAGCGTAACCACCAGCAGCCGCACCGCGAGGGCCGTCCACCGCGTCGCCGCCCCCAGCCCCGACAGGTTCACCGTCGCGATCACCACCGTGATCACGCCCAGGATGGGGATCAGCACCAGCCACACCGGGCGGTCAAACTGCACGGGCCCCACGTGCCACGACGCCAGCGACAACGGGAGCCCCGCCAGATCTTGGCCCACCACTGACTCCATCAGCGACCACCCCCGCCCGCGATCCTCGCCCGCAACGCCGACGCGGGAACCTCGAACCCCAGGATGCGATCATTGCCCGAATCCAGCACGTACGCGGTCTCTCCCGCCAACGCCACGCCCCAAGGCGTCGCGAGCTGGCCCTTCCCGCGCCCGCGCGTGCCGAAGATCCCCAGGCTCGTCCCCGCCCGCACGTCCACGCGCTGCACGCGGCTGTTGCCGTACTCCGACACCAGCAGCGTCCCGTCGGGGAGCTGGCAGATCCCGTAGGGATAGTTGAACCGCCCCGCCTCCGACCCCACGCTCTCCCCCCCGCCCATCCACCCCACGTTCTTCCCCTCGCCCGTGAATCGCCCGAGGCGATGGTTGCACGCGTCGGCCACGATCAGCTCGCCACGCACCGCGTCCCAGACGATCGACTGCGGACGGTTGAACTCCTCCGGCCCGTTCCCGTAGCGCCCGAACGACGAGCGGAAAGCGAACCCGTCCGCCCCGGTGGGCTCGTACACGCTCACCCGGTCGTTCCCGCCGTACTCGCTGACGTACAGCCTCTCGATCCGCGATCCGTCGGCGCTGCTCACCACCGCGATGTCCGTGGGATAGATGAACTCGCCCGCGCCGGTCCCGAAGCTGCCGAACTGCGTCACCAGCCTCGGCGTGCCCTCGCCCATCGCGTCGGGCACGTCGTAGACCATCACGCGGTGGTAGTGCGTGTCCGCGACAAACACGAGCACGCCCGGCGCCCCCAACGCCCGCCACACCGTCACCCCCGTGGGCTTGCCCAGCGCGAACTCGGGCATCGTCCAGAACACCCCGGCACGCCCGGTCGTGGGGTCCAATCGCTGCACCCGCGCCTGCTTGTCGATGACCCAGAGCCCCTTGGAGTCGCTCTCGATGCAGCGGGGGTACGCCAGCTGGCCCGGGTTCCTGCCCGTCTCCCCCAGCTTCGCCACGACCTCGATGGGCCGGGCCGCGCCGTCGTCACGCCCGCAGCCCGCGAGAAACCCGGCGGGACAAGCCCATAGGCCACCCAGCAGGCAGGCCACGAGAGAACCCGGGCCCGCGACGCGTCCCGCCCTCCGCCCGCCTGTGGTCCTCACGCACGCCAACCGGTGCTCCTGATGCTCAGGTATTGCCCGTAGACCCCTTCGACTTCCATGCTACTACAGACTCGGTCCCGCCGGGGTTCCTGGTTCGTGATGACCAGAAAATCGCGCACGCCCCGGCCACGCTCAGGACCAGGCTCCCCCCCAGGAACACGACCCCCGCCGCGTTCATCTCTTCCTGGCGGGCAAAGTGCAGAAACCCGAGGATCATGTGGGCGATCCCGCCGCTGCCCGGGGGTTGCAGCACAATCGAGGCCTCGATTTCGTGGAACGAGAGCATCCCCCCGGCCAGCCCCGCGCCGGCGACGCCCCCCAGCCCCGGGTCCAGGGCCGCCCGGAGGAACCCGGCCACCCCGGTCGCGCCGTCGAGCCGCCGGGCGTCGCGCTGGTCCTGGGGCTCCATCCGCGCGAGCCAGGCCCCGATCAGGAGCGCGACGAACCCGTAGCGGGCGGCGTGGCCCAGAACCAGGATCCACGGCGAGTCGGCGATTGCGGGGGAGATCGCGTCCGCCCCGCGCAGCACGGCGTTGCCGACGAGCACTCCCGGAAGAAGCCCGGAGAGCAGCATGAGGAACAGCCCGGCGCGAACCACCTTTGACCCCCAGGGCGACCCCGAGGCGATCCCCAGCCACGCCGACAGGGCCAGCAGCATGTTCGTGACCGCCACGGCGAGGGCGACGCCGGCGCTCGAGGCGATCTCCCGGGAGCCCGACCGAAGAAAGACGCCGATCGAGCCCCAGTGGCGCAGCGAGCCCGCGAAGAGCACCAGGGGGATCACGATGGCCACGATCCAGAGGGCGCAGGTGAGGACGAGCGCGGCGGGGGCCTTCCCGTGGAACGGGGGCGAGGGGGTCTCGGCGGGCGTCACGCACGCCCGGGACACGATCCATGCCGCGGGAGCCGCCGCGAGCACGATGGGCCACACCGCCAGATATATCCCCGCGCGCCCGGGCTCGCGGAAGAGCGCGAACCAGATATCGATGGCCAGGGTGGGGACCTCGGCGAGGTGGAAGGGCACGGCCGACCCCAGCATGACCAGGCCCGCGACGCACCACGCGGCGAGCAGCCCGGGCAGGCTGAGTCGCGCGTGGGCGATCGCCCGGCGGGCGCGAGGGGCGGGCTCCAGACGCAGCGCGTCGAGCACGGACTGATCCAGGCGCCGGAGGAACATCGCGAGCACGACCGCCGCGATGGGGGCGGCCCACATGGTGAGGGAGAGCACGGCCAGCGTCCTCCCCGCCGCCACGGGCAGCCACGTGGCGCCGTTCTGCGCCTGCGTCTCGATCCAGCGTCCCAGGGGTGCGAGCGGGTCGCGGAGGATGTTCCACCCGGCGTAGGCGAGGTAGCTCGGGAGCATCGCCGGGACGAGCAGCACGGGCGCGAGCGCCGGGCGGGCGCGGAGCAGCCAGGCCTGGGGCCACGCCGCGAGCGTGGCGAGCAGCGCCACGCCGCCGGCCCAGAGAACGGTCGAGGCGACGAGCGAGGCGCGGGGCCAGAGCGTCTCCCGCCCGCCGACGGCGAGTTCCCTCGCGACCTCGATGATCACGCGTGCGAGGGGCCACCCCGCCGACAACCCCACGATCGGGATCAGCAGCCCCAGCGCGGGGATCAGGAGCGAGGCCTCGGCGTGGCGGCGCATGGGCGCACAGTATGGAAGAGAGATGCCGAACATCTGCCGTGCGCGTGCTGGACGGCACGCCGCGTTCTGTCGGCATCCCGGAGTGTGGGCATCCTGCCTCACGCGCGCCCTTCGTCCGCCCCGTGGGGCGGAGAGCCCGGCGCTCCGGGATCGTGGGCCCGCACCATGCCATCACGACCGGTGGTATCATGCCGACCTCTATGACCAAGCGTGGGCGGAAGAAGAAACCGGCCGGGCGTGCGAAGGCGGGGCGTCGCCGGAGCGCAAAGTCGGCGTCGGTTGAGGTCGCCAAGCGCATCGTCCCCCCCAAGGCTCCCCCGGGCTCTCCGCCCTGCGCTCAGCGTCTGGCCCGCCTTACGTCGATGATGCAGGCGCAGGGGCTGGACCACATGCTGGTCACCAACCCTGTGGACGTCGGGTACCTCACCGGGTTTCTCGGGGGGGACAGCTGGCTGTTGGTGGGCCCCGCCGGGGGTTCCAAGCCGGGCGTGCTGGTGAGCGACGCCCGGTACGACGAGGAGCTCAACCCCACGCGTCCGCTCGTGAACGTCGTCATCCGCGACCAGGGCATGACCCGGGCGATGGCGGATCTGCTGCAGGCGACCGGGGTCTCGCGCTGCGGGATCCAGGGGGACCAGATGACGCTCGCCGACCGCGACGCGCTGGGCGACGCGCTGGGCGGGGGCTCGCGTGTCTCGCTGGTCGCCACGCGGAACCTGGTGGGGCAGATGCGGGTGGTGAAGGACGCGTACGAGATCGAGATCATGCAGACGGCCACGCGCCTCCAGGAGCAGGCGCTGCTGGCGGTCCTGCCCACGATCCGGGTCGGGCAGACGGAGCTGGAGATCGCCGCGGCGCTCGAGGCGGAGATGAAGAAGCGCGGGTCGAGCCACTGCTGGTTCCAGAGCATTGTGGGCGCGCAGGCCAACGGGTCGCTCCCGCACTATCGCCCCGCGTTCACCAAGGTCGCCGCGGGCAAGCCCCTGCTCATCGACTGGGGCTCGACGTTCATGGGCTACGGCGGGGACATGACGCGGACGTTCACGATGCACAAGTGGTCCCCCAAGATGCGGGAGATCTACGAGATCGTGCGCGAAGCGCAGCAGCGGGCCGCCGACGCTCTCGCCCCCGGGCGGCGAGCGCACGAGATCGACGCCATCGCGCGCGACTACATCAAGAAGCACGGGCATGTGCTGGGGCACGGGCTGGGGCACGGGCTGGGGCTCTCGAAGGAGCCGCCCTATCTCAACCCGCTGTTCCCGGACATGGAGCTGGTGTCGGGTCACGTCGTGACGGTGGAGCCCGGGATCTATCTCCCGGGTGTGGGCGGGGTGCGGATCGAGGATCTGTACGTGGTGACGGAGCGGGGAGCGCGGAACTTCTGCACGCTCCCCAAAGACGCCGAGTGGTCGGTGCTTGCATAAGGGTGAAGGAATGATCGATCTGGCGAAGCTCAAGGAGATCGTGAAGCTCATGGTGGACTCGGAGCTGTCCGAGATCGACCTCAAGCAGGGCGAGGACACCATCAAGATCCGGCGTGGCGCTCCCGCGGGCACGACGGTGAACCACCAGCCGGTGATCTACCAGGGGCAGGGACAGGTTCAGGGGGGCACTCCCCACATCGCGCACGCCGCGCACCCCGTGCACGCGGCGCCGCACGCCGCGGCGCCGGCGCCGGCGATGGAGGCCAAGCCCCACGCCGGGCTCCTCGCCATCGAGAGCCCGATGGTGGGCACGTTCTACTCGGCGGCGAACCCGGACAGCCCGCCCTTCGCCAAGCCCGGGAGCCAGATCTCCGCCGACAGCGTGGTGTGCCTCATCGAGGCGATGAAGGTGTTCAACGAGATCAAGGCCGAGAAATCCGGCGTGGTCGAGCAGGTGCTGGTGAAGAACGGGGAGGCGGTGGAGTTCGGGCAGAAGCTGTTCCTGGTCCGCCCGGCGTAGGCGTCCCTCGTTGATCTCGCGCGAGGGCGGGGCGTGCGCCGTCCTGTCCGCGTGCTCTCCCGGTCCCGCGTGGGTCCCATTCTTCCGCGACGATTTCCCCCCGAGTTCACATCATGTTCAAACGAATCCTCATCGCCAACCGAGGGGAGATCGCCCTGCGGATCATGCGGGCCTGCCGCGAGATGGGCATCGAGACGGTCTGCGTCTACAGCACGGCGGACAAGGACGCGCCGTACCTGCGTCTGGCGGACCGGACGGTGTGCATCGGCCCCGGGCCCGCGAAGCAGAGCTACATCGACATCTCGCGGATCATCGCCGCCGCCGAGATCGCCGACGTGGACGCGATCCACCCGGGGTACGGGTTCCTGTCGGAGCGTGCGGACTTCTCGCAGGCCTGCCGGGATTGCAAGATCGAGTTCATCGGCCCCAGCCCCGAGGCGATGGCGAAGCTGGGCGACAAGGTGGCGTGCAAGAAGACGGCGAAGGAGGCGAAGGTGCCGATCTTCCCGGGATCGGACGGGGCGATCGAGGAGGAGGACGAGGCGGTCCGCGTGGCGAACAAGATCGGCTACCCGGTGATCATCAAGGCCGCCGCGGGCGGGGGCGGGCGGGGGATGCGGGTCTGCCGGAACGAGGCGACGCTGCGCTCGAGCATCAAGGCCGCCCAGCAGGAGGCCGCCGCCGCCTTCGGGAACGGCGCGGTGTTCATCGAGAAGTTCCTCGAGCATGCGCGCCACGTCGAGGTCCAGGTCCTGGGCGACAAGCACGGGCACAGCGTCCACCTCTTCGAGCGTGACTGCTCGCTCCAGCGCCGCCACCAGAAGGTCATCGAGGAGGCCCCGGGCCCGGGCATCGACCGCAAAAAGCGCGACGCGGCGTGCGAGGCGGCGGCGCGGCTCATCAAGACCGCCAACTACCACGGCGCCGCGACGGTCGAGTTTCTCATGGACGAGAAGCAGAACTTCTACATGCTGGAGGTGAACACGCGCGTCCAGGTCGAGCACCCCGTCACCGAGATGATCACCGGGATCGACATCGTGAAGACGACCATCCGCGTGGCGGCGGGGGAGAGGCTTCCCTGGAAACAGCAGGACATCACCTCGCGCGGGCACGCGATGGAGTGCCGCATCAACGCCGAGGACCCCGAGCACAACTTCCGCCCCAGCGCCGGCAAGGTCAACGTGTTCGAGCCCCCGGGGGGCCTGGGCGTGCGCCTCGACACGCACGTCGTGACGGGCTACACCGTCCCGCCCAACTACGACAGCATGATCGGGAAGCTCATCTGCTGGGCCGACGACCGCCAGCAGTGCATGGACCGCATGGCCCGGGCCCTGCGCGAGTTCCGCGTGGAGCCCATCAAGACCACCATCCCGCTGCACCGACGCCTCATGGAGGACCGCGCCTTCCGCCAGGGCGGCGTGGACATCCACTACCTGGAACGACTGCTGAAGTAGAGGCGCCGCGCCCGCTGAACTCACGCCCGGTCTGCGCCCTGGTTATTGAGCCCTGGTTATTGGACCTTTGAGCACGCCGAGCGTCGGCTTTGCTACGCCCCGGGGCCCCTCGCCGCGAACGAGCCGTGTCCGGGCGGCGAACAATCCGTCGCACTGAGTTCGGGGCCCTTTCCGGGTGCCCCTCGCGGGTTCATGCGTCGGACGTTCACAAGCAACCAAGAGTCATCACGCGAAGTCAGGGGCAACCACCATGCGTCACTCCATGTTCCACCGGCCGATGGGTCTGATCGCTCGGGGATTGATGGTTCGGGGATGGGCTGTTCTGGGCTTCTCTGCCGTGGGCCTGGCGTCCAACGCCGCGAGCGCCGGCTTTTCGCAGTCGCTGACGCCCTCGCCGGGCGGATTGGTCCAGACCGGCGTGTTCTCGATCACCCTCGGCGTCCCGAACGCGGGGGACGACCTCGTCGCCTTCAACACCCCTCAGGACTTTGAGGAGCTTCTCTTCTCGGGAGACTCCAGCGCGAGCGCGAACGCCGCGTACACCGGGTCGCCGACCGTCAACAGCGTCTCCGCGACCGCGGCCCTGGGCTCGTTCCGCTCGCTCGCGGTCAACAGCACGCTCAGCCTCGAGCCCTTCCCCGCCGCCATGGCCAACGGCGGATGGAAGGAGACCTTCACCGTCAGCAACGCCTCGCTCACCGGCCAGCAGGGGTTCTTCATCTTCCAGGTCCGGGTCCGCGGGAGCGAGCAGGCCACCGGGATCAGCGGCAGCGCCCTCCTCACCCTCCACGCGTACAAGAACAACCAGAACATCCCCTCCAATGCCTATTTCAACGCCGGCAACTCCGACTCGCCCGGCGTGAGCATGCAGTCCGGACGCTGGGGCCTCGCGACCTACGGCAACCCCAACACCGATTCCCGCACCATCGATGACACCGTCACCTTCTCCGTCCCCATCACCTTCGGCCAGCCGTTCACCCTGGGCGTCTATGCCTTGACCTATGCCGGCCTGCGCAGCTCGGGGGGCTTCGGGACGCCGTGCACGAGCCGGGCCGATTTCTCGGGACATGGCGTGACGTGGAATGGGATCACCGCGATCCGCAACGCCTCGGGGACGGTCGTGGCCGGCTCGACGATCGTGACGGGCTCGGGCGTGGATTGGACCAACCCCTACAACCCGTGCGTGGCCGATGTCGATGACGGGAACGGAACCGGCGTTCCCGACGGCGGGGTGACCATCGACGACCTCATCTACTACCTCACGCTGTTCGGCGCCGGGGATGTCCAGGCCGACGTCGATGATGGCTCGGGCACCGGCGCCCACGACGGCGGGGTGACCATCGACGATCTGCTCTACTACCTCGACCGCTTCGAGGCCGGGTGCTAGGACCGGCTGCACCGCAATCCGCGGGCTCCCGAGGCCCGTGGTCTTATCCCGCCCGCCGGGCCTCTCGGTGCTGCACCACGAGCATCGTCAGCGCCCCCGCGACCGCGACCCCGCCGCAGATCCACTGGCCGAGCGTCAGACGTTCGCCGAACATCCGCATGGACGCGATGGACACGGCGACGGGCTGCAGCTGGACCACGCCCGACGACGCCGCGATCCCCAGCTTCTGCAGCGAGTAGAAGTACAGCGTGTGCCCCAGCCCGATCCCGATGACCGCCGAGAGGACCAGCAGCAGGAACTTCGTCGGCGGGAGCTCCAGCGCGTGCATCCCGTGGTCGAGCACGCCCGCGTGCCTCGCGAAGCACAGCATGAGGACCACCATGGGAAGGGCGGAGATCTGGCTCACCGCGGCAAAGCTCGTGAGCGCCGGATAGGTCTGGAGCTGGCGGCGCACCAAGAGCGAGTACGCCGCGTACAGGAGCCCCGCGCCGATCGACACCGCGATGCCCCACCCCGGGCTCTTCCCCGCGGTCAGGTCCTCGCCCTCGCGGAAGAGGATGGTCCCCGCGGTGCCCAGCATCACCATGATGATCCCGAGCACGAACCCGGGGCGGCGCAGGAGCGTGCGCTCGCTCGGGAAGAGGACCGCCGCGCCGACCGAGACAAAGATGATCTGGACGCGCAGCGAGAAGGTCATCAGCCCGGGGCTCACGAGATAGGGCGCGAGCCCGAAGAGGACCTGCCCGCCGAAGTTGAACATGCCGGGCCAGAACGCCGCCCTCCACAGCCCCGCGGGCAGCGACGATCTCCACCATCCCCAGACGAGCACCGGGGCCCACAGCGCCGCGGCGAAGACGTACCGCCATCCGTTCGCGGTCCAGAAGTCGATGTCCTTGGAGAAGTACCTCAGGAAGAGCGGGATGCTGGACCACCCCAGCAGCGTCAGGACAAGGGTGGCGATGGCGAGGGATCGCTCGCGCGCGGTCGGGGGGTTCACGAGAGTCTCACCGCAAGGAACTTCGATCAGGAGTGACACGGGGCTCGCCCCGCGTCAAGACCATGGAGCGTGCGAAGCAGCCGAACGAACCTCTTCGCAGGCGTACAGGATACGTGCGGCACGCCGGTGGACCAACCGGCCGCGTCTCGGCATCTGAGCGTGTGAATGCCCATGGCGCCTGGGTCCATTCGCGCGGCGTCCGGAGTCGGAACATGGCGTTTCCGAAGCCACCCAGCCCGGAGTGCTGGCGTTCTCAGGCCGTACTCACAGGCTCGCCGGGGCGTTCGGTGCCCGCCTCGGCGTGGGGGGATGGAGTCGCGCCTCGCTGGCTAACAGCCCGCCTCGTACCGGACAAGGAAGTAGATCAGGTCGTCGATCGTGACCCCGCCGTCGGGCGTGCCGGTGCTCGAGCCGTTGTCGAGATCGGCGGCCGAGCCGCCCTGCTCGAAGATGGCCAGGTAGTACAGCACGTCGTCGATCGTGACGCCCCCATCGGGGATGCCCAGGCCCGAGCCGTCGTCGCGGTCGGCCACGCAGCAGGGGGGCACGCGGACGAGCTGGACATCGTCAAAGAACGCCGCGCCGGCGGCGAGCCCCGTCTGCCGGAACACCAGCGACACCCGCGCCGCCACGCTGCCCGCGGGGGCGACGCCCTCGGCAAGGAACTGCGCGTACGTGTTCGTCGCGGACGCCGAGGTCAGCGACAGGGTGCTCGATGACTGAATGATGTTCCCCTGCGCATTCACGAACTCGAGCTTGGTGAACGCCTCGTTGCCCGCCTGCATCCGATCGGTGGTGTGATTGACCCACCAGGCCGATGCCCGCCATCGATCGCCGACGGCGGTGGGGAGCTCCTGGAAGGCCCCGCTGAAGTTCTCGCCACCCGTGAAGCTCCCGAAGAGCTTTCCCGCACGCCCCCCGGCCCGCCCGCGGGTGTTGTCGGTGTACGCGTTGCCGAACTTGCTCCATTGATAGAGATGAACGCTGTTGTCCGGGCCCATGCTCTGGAAGTCGCCGTTCACGAGCTTGCGATAGGCCCGGACATATTCGACGATGAATCGCTGCGGGAAGACGGTGGTCGCGTCCGGATAGCCCGGCCAGAAGCCCCCCACCGCGGTGTTGAGGATGACGTACATCGGCCCCTGCGGGATGGCGGTGGTGGACGTCGCCCGAACCACGCCGTCGACCGAATACTCGATGCGATCCGGGAACCAGTCGCACGAGAAGGTGTGGAAATCGGCGGAGAAGTCCGGCCCGGTGTGCGAGAACGTCAGGTGCGAGACCGCGGGGTAGACGCCCCAGTGGTTGGTGAAGTACACCGTGTGCGGATCATGCCCCAGGAACTCCATGATGTCGATCTCGGGCGGCCACCCGTCCGGCTGGGGGAGCAGCCAGAACGCGGGCCAGATGCCCTGCGTGGAGGGGAGCTTGGCCCGCATCTCGAATCGCCCGAACTTCTGGAAGAACCGATCGCCCGACTCGATGCGCGCGGAGGTGTAGCTCCGCCCGCCGTTGGGCTGGTTGGTGCTCAGGATGGTCAGCTGCCCGTCGGCGACCGTCGCCGCCGAGGGGGAGTAATACTGCTGCTCGTTGTTGTGCGGCCACGCGATGTTGAGCGCGCGCCAGTTCGCGGGGTTGAGCGCCGCGCCGTCGAACTCTTCGCGAAACGTGGGGATCCACTCCTCCACAGGCGGGCACTGGGCGAGGCCGGTTTTCGCGAGGACCGCGACGAGGATCAGGATGCTACGACGCATGAGATTCTCCGATGGCATCAGGGTACGAGAGGCCGGACGAGGTCGGCACGCCGACGTCCGAGGGCAGCGTGAGCGTGGCGCCGTTCGACGCGATGATCTCGCGGTACCAGTACGCCGAGTCCTTCAGCGTCCGTTCCAGGGTCGTGTAGTCGACGTGGATGAGGCCGAACCGCTCGCGAAAGCCCTCGGCCCACTCGAAGTTGTCGAGGATGGACCAGTGGAAATAGCCCCGGACATCGACATTGTCCGCGATGGCGCGCGAGAGTTCGAGCAGGTACGAACGCGTGAAATCGATGCGTGGCGAGTCGTGCACCCGGGCGTCGGCCTGAACCCAGTCGGTGTTCGACATCCCGTTCTCCGTGAGCACGATCGGGAGCTTGTACCGCTCGTGCAGGAAGCGGGGCCCCCAGTAGAGACACGCGGGAGTCACCGGCCATCGCAGCGCCGTCGTTGGATGTCCGGGCGGGAGGGGCACGCGCTCGGGGTTGCCGTTCTTGTCCGCGCGGACGGGAGCGCCGCTGTAGATGTTCACGCCGTAGAAGTCCAGAGGCTGGTGGATGGTCTCCATGTCACCGCGCGCCGGCCTCGGCGCGTCCGCCCCGAACAGCCTCAGCCCGTCCTCGGGGTAGGAGCCCAGGCATACGGGGTCGGCCCACCAGGTGTTGTTCCAGCAGTCCTTGCGCGTCACGGACATCGTGGCCCGGAACGCGGCCTCAAGATCGGCGAGCCGGTCGCTCACCGGATACTCGACCGCGCCGCACACCGCCCACCCGACGCTCGACGGTCGGATCGCGCGGGCCCGGATCGCCTGAACGCTCATCCCGTGCGCCAGCAGCGCGTGGTGGCCCGCCAGGAGAACCTCGCGCGGCGGAAGGCGGAGCCCCGGCGCGTGCGTCCCGCTCTGGTGCCCGTGCCCGATGAAGATCTGCGGCTCGTTGATCGTGATCCAGCGCGACACGCGGTCGGAGAGCCGATCGACCACCACTTCCGTGTACTCGGCGAACCACCGCGCGCTGTCACGGTTCAGCCACCCGCCGCGGAGGTACAACGCCTCGGGAAAGTCCCAGTGGTACAGCGTCACCCACGGCTCGATGTCGGCGGCGAGCAGCTCGTCGACGAGCCGGTCGTAGAAGTCCAGCCCGCGCTCGTTGACGTGGTCCACGCCCTGCGGCAGGACGCGTGGCCAGGAGACCGAGAACCGGTAGGCCTGCAGCCCGATCTGGCGCATCAGCGACACGTCCTGGCGCCACCGATGAACGTGGTCGCACGCGACGCTCGCGTCCTGCCCCGAGAAGATCGTCCCCTCGCGCCGGCAGAAGGAGTCCCAGACCGACGGGCCGCGGCCTTCGTGGCTCGCGCCGCCCTCGATCTGGAATGCCGAGGAGCCCGCGCCCCACACGAAACGATCCGGAAAATGCGTAGGCATAGATGGAGTCATCCGATCCCGTGATTCAACCCTTCACCGCTCCGGCGGAGAGCCCGGACACGAACTCACGCTGAAGAACAAGGCACAACGCCACCACGGGCAGGACGGCGACCGCCGTGCCCGCCATCTGCAGCCCGTAATCCTGGTAGTACACCCCCTTGAGCTGCGCCACCGCCACCGACAGCGGGAACTTGGAGGGGGACTGGAGCACGACCTGCGGCCAGATGTAGTTGTTCCACACGCCCAGGAACGTGATCATCAGGAACGTGCCGATCATCGGGCGCGCGAGGGGGAGCGCGATCACGAAGAACGTGCGGAACTCGCCGCTGCCGTCGATGCGGGCCGATTCGATCAGCTCCACCGGGACCGCGCGGAGCGTGTACTGACGGAACAGATACACGCCGAACGCGGGCGCGATCGCGGGCAGGATCAGCCCCGCGTACGTGTCGAGCAACCCCAGCTCGAAGAGCAGCTGGTACGCCGGCGCCAGCAGCAACGGCGCGGGGATGACCACGGCGGCAAGGACCATCGCCGTGAACAGCCTCCTGCCCCGGAACTCGTAGCGAGCCAGCGCGTACCCGCCCATGGCGCTGACAAGGGTGGCCAGGGCCGCCGTCACCGACGCGAGGAACACGGAGTTCACGAGGCTGTGCCCGAAGTCGAGCTGCTCGAACAGACGCCGGAAGCTCTCCAGCGTGAGGCGATCCCACGCGACGCCCGCGAACCCATCGCCCGCGGGCAGGAACACGGCCCGGACAAAGTCGTCGGTGTTCTTAAGGCATCCGGCCGCGAGCCACACGAACGGCGCGAGCGTGATCACGCACGCCAGCCCGAGCACGCCATACGCCGAAACGTCACGGAGCACGCGGGAGGAGATCATGCCAGCTCCCCCCCGCGTGTCAGGCGTCGCTGCACGATCGCCGCCCCGACAAGCAGCAGCGCGAGCATCCAGCCGATCGCCGACGCGTATCCCAAGTCACCCGAGTCGAACCCGGTCTGGTACAGATAGAGCACGATCGTCAGCCCGCGGTTGTCTGGCCCCGCGCCGGTCAGGAGCAGGTACGGCAGCTCGAACAACTGAAAACTCCCGATCAGCGAGAGCAGCACCACAAACCCGCCCACGGGCATGATCTCGGGGACCACCACGTGCCGGAAACGCTGCCACGACGACGCGCCGTCCAGCGTCGCCGCCTCGACAAGCTCGCGACGCACGTTCTGGAGCGCGGCGGAGAAATAGGTCATATTGAACCCGACAAACATCCAGAGCGACGCGACGATGAGCGCCCACATGACCTGCTGCTGCAACCACGGGAAGTCGAGATCCCACGTCATGCCCAGGCGGGCCGCGGCGCCGTGGAGCAGGACATTCAGCAACCCGGTCCGCTTCTCCAGGATCACGCCGAAGATCATCG
>CAZTJZ010000070.1:0-16531 GCA_964614075.1 uncultured Phycisphaeraceae bacterium | reverse complement strand
GTCGTCGCTGGGCTCTCGCGGGTTGAGCCCGGCCTGGCGGCAGGCCTCGCGCATGGCGGTCTGGGCGCCCTTGCCCTCGGGCTGGATGTCGGTGATGCGGAAGGCGTCGGCGGAGGACCCGAAGCCGGCGACCTCGGCGAGGGGCGTGGCTCCGCGGGCGAGGGCGTGGGAGAGTTCTTCGAGGACGAGCATGCCCGCGCCCTCGCCCATGACGAACCCGCCGCGGTCGAGGTCGAAGGGTCGTGAGGCGGCCTGGGGGTTCTCGCGCTGGGTGCTCATGGCGGTGAGGCGGATGAAGCCGGTCATGCCGAGGGGGTGGATCATGGAGTGGGACCCGCCGGCGATCATGGCGTCGGCGTCGCCTCGCCGGATGATCTCGAAGGCCTCGCCGATGGCCTGGGTGCTGGCGGCGCAGGCGGTCATGCAGTTGAAGGCGGGCCCGCGGAGCGAGAAGTGGGTGGCGACATGGGCGAGGGTGAGGTTGGGTTCCTGCTCGATCTCGGCGAGGGCGGTCATGCGTTCGAAGGCGGCCTGGGCCCAGGCGACGGCGTCGATGTGCCGCGTGGTCGTGTCCCAGCCCGCGAGGTGCGCGTTCACGTAGTTTTCGAAGTCGAGGGAGCCCTCGCCCGCGCCCAGGTACACGCCGAAGCGCGAGGGGTCGGTCTGAGCGCGGTCGAGCCCGGCCTGGGTCCACGCGCGTGAGGCGGCGGCGAGGGCGAACTGGGTGCCCAGCCCCGCGCCGTCGTGCTCCGCGGTGTTGCCGAGGAAATCGCCCAGTCGAAACCCGCGGACCTCGGCGGCGAAGTTCGTTTCGAACGTGCCGGCCTCGAAGCGCGTGACCGGGCCAACGGCGGATTCGGCGCGGAGGAGGCGCTTCCAGACGCCCTCGACGTCGTGGCCCAGGGGGGTGACCCAGCCCATCCCGGTGATCACGACGCGACGTGGCATGGGCGCGGGCTCCGGAAAGGCTAGAAATCCTGGGCGGGCCCGGCGTCGTCGTCGGTGGCGTTGAGGCCTTTTTCCGCGTTGATCTTGTCGACGTTGAGCACGCGGACGAGGCCGTCTTTCAGTCGGCGTTCGGCGAAGTTGATGACCAGGCCCAGGTCGAGGTTGCCGGCCTTGAGCTTGGCGCGCGTGCTCAGGCGGTCGTGGGTGGTGACGTCCCCCGGGCGGGCCATGACCTCGACGACGAACCGGTTCTCGACGAAGAGGTCGGCGACGACCTCGCCGATTTTCTGCTGCATGTACTCGACGGCGAAGGCATGCGGGGCGTTGAAGTTGAGCCCGTCGGCCTTCATCGCGGCGCGGAGGGCGTTGAGGTAGACGAGCTTGTCGAAGCCCGGGCCGAGCGTTTTGTGGACCTCGATGGCGGCGCCGATGACGCGGCGGGAGAAGTCGGTGAGGACGGGGTCGAGCTCGGAGAGGGGGATGCCCCGGCGTTCGCGGTGTCCGCCGTCTCGTCCGCCGTCGCGATAGCCCTCGCGTCCACGATCGCCTCGGGGGGCGTAGCCGCCACGGTTGTAGTCGTTGGTCATGGGTGGTCTCCGGTGAACGCAGGTGTAGGCAAGGAGCGCGGTTCCGCCGCACCCCAGGAATCGTACGTGGGCACGCGGGCTCGGGCGCGGGGCTGGCACGCGGGGGCTAGGGGGCGGCGAGGACGACGGCGGCGTGCTGGCCCCCCATCCCTCCCGAGCAGACCAGCACGTGGCGGAGTCGGGCGGGCCTTGAGGGGCATCGCTCGGCGCGGACGCCCTTGGGCGTTCCGGCGTGGAGGCGTGCGGGGAGGCGTTGAGTGGAGAGGGCCATGGCGCCCGCGGCGAGCTGGAGCGAGCCGTTCCCCGCCGAGCAGTCGCCTAAGTTGGGCGCGAGGGTGATGGCGGGGATGTCGGCGAGGCGCGGGCCGAAGATCGCGGCGAGCCCGTCGCGTTCGGCGTCGTCGAGGACGGGGACGCCGGCGGCCTGGGGGACGATGGCGTCGATGTCCTCGGGGGAGATTTTGGCGTCTCGGATGGCCGCGCGTGCGGAGCTCTCGACCGCCTGGGCGCAGCCCTTCGCTCCGCCCAGCGAGGGGACGCAGCGCGTGGCGCCCTGCGAGGCCGCGAAGCCGGCGGCGCGGGCGTAGACCCGCGCGCCGCGGGCGGCGGCGGACGAGGCTTCTTCGAGGATGACGATCCCGCCGCCCTCGCCCGGGACGCCTCCCTTGGCGTCGGGGTCGAAGGGACGGACGATCGTGGAACCGTCGGGCTCGTCGTGGGTGGGGGCGAGCCTCCCGGCGAGGGTCATGCGCAGGACGCTCATGAGCCCGATCTTGCTCTCGGCGCCGCCGGAGAAGCACAGGTCGGCGCTCCCGCGTTCGATGACGCGCATGGACTCTCCGATGGAAAGCAGCCCGCTGGACTCCGAGCAGGTGATGGTGTTGCTGGGCCCCTCGGCGCCGTGGATGATGGTGACGTGGCAGGCGAGCATGTTGGGGAGGTACTTGAGCATCCAGAGGGGCTGGAGGTTGTTCATACCTCCCCCGCCGCCCTCGCCCGCGCCCCACGCGGCGAGGCTGAAGCCGCGGGTCTTGGGCGAGCCCTCGCGGACGGCGGTGGCGAAGGCCATGGTGATCTCTTCGGCCTCGGCGGAGATGAGCCCCGCGCCGATCTGGCAGCCCATCCGCTCGCCCGGGTAGGTCGTGGGGCCTTCGCCCTCGCTCGCGCGGGTCCTGAGGTTGGCGTCCTCGACGGCGAGGCGTGCCGCGAGGACGGCGATCTCCGTGTCGCGGGCCATTACTTTCACGGCCTTGCGGTAGCTCTTGGGGACGCAGTCCTTGGCGCTGAACTCGGCTGGGGTTCCGCCGGGGGGCGCGATCTCGCCCGCGAGCCGGCAGGGAAAGCCCGCCGGGTCGAAGAGGGTGGTGGGGCGCAGCGCGGAGCGTCCGGCGTCGAGCCCTTCCCAGAAGGCCCGGATGCCCGAGCCCAGAGCGCTGACGACGCCAAGACCGGTGATGACCACGCCGCGGGACATGCGGGAACTCTAGATCGGGTGGGAAGAATGGGCGTTGCGGAGGTTGAGAACTCCGCCGCCGTGCTTGCCGCGTCTGGCCCGCGGGCGGGGCCCGGGGCGTAGTGTTCGGGACGGGGGCACGACGAGGAGCCACCATGAGCACGGTCCGATGGCGTCTGGTCTTGGCCGCTATGTGCATTTTTCTGTGCCCGACGGCGGGGTGGGCGTGGCAGGCCGGGCCGGGGCCTGAGCCGAAACCTGAGCCGGGGCCTGGGCCGGGGGTTGCGCCGGGGGTAGATCCGCAGCGCGCGGCTGAGGAGGTCCGGATCCCCAACACCCATGCCGGGAATCAGCTTCGGTGGGTGCTGGAGGTTCTGAGCGGAACGAAGGAGCTTGGCGACCCCGCGGAGCGTTTCACGCCGCGGTTTCTGGAGATGGTGCCGGCAAAGAAGCTCGACGCGGCGATGACGGACATCCGCGAGCACGCGTTTCAGAAGAAGCCGGTGCGGGTGGTCTCGCTGGAGGGCGCGGGGACGGATGAGTCGCTGGCGGGGAACCTCCAGGGCGGCGAGATGGTCCTGAGTTTCTTTCTGGCGGTGGACGCGGCGACGGACAAGATCTCGGGTCTGCGGTTTGATCGACCCAAGCCCGACGTGGGCGCGATCGGGGACTGGGAGGCGTTCGACGGGGCGATGGGGAAGACGCCCGGGCTGCTGTCGTTCGCGGCGTACGAGATCGTGGAGGTGAAGAAGCAAGATCCGGGGGGGGCGGGCGAGCCTGAGAAGGACAAGGCCGTCCCGGCCACGAGGCTCGTGCCCGTACACATGATCAAGGAAGATCTGTCCCTGGCGGTCGGGTCGGCGTTCAAGCTGTACGTGCTGGGGGCGGCGGCGGAGGAGATCGCGGGCGGGCGGCTGTCGTGGGACGAGAAGCTCGTGATCGACGAGGCGAAGAAGAGCCTTCCCAGCGGCGTGATGCAGACGCTCCCCGCGGGGACCGAGCTTCCCGTCTCGCGGTTTGCCGAGCGGATGATCTCCATCAGCGACAACACCGCGACGGACCATCTGCTGGCGCGTGTGGGGCGGGAGAAGGTCGGGGCGTACTACGCGGCCCGCTGCGGGGATTCGCGGCGGACCCTGCCGTTCCTTTCCACGAAGGAGATGTTCCAGATCAAGCTCGTGGCGGACGAGGCCCAGCGGGCCCGGTACATCGAGGGGGACGCCGCGGTTCGCGGGGCGATGCTCGACGCGGAGATCTCGGGGCTGCGCGTGGGGATCGAGCACGCGGCGGGGTGGGAGAAGCCCGTGGCGATTGACGGGATCGAGTGGTTCGCGACGGGGGAGGAGCTGTGCCGGGTGTGGATGGACCTGCGCCGGGCCGAGCAGGCGCCGGGGATGGAGGCGCTCTCGTTCGCGGTGCGGAAGAACCCCGGGCTCTCGTTCGACAAGGCGGTGTGGCCCCGGGTGGCGTTCAAGGGGGGGTCGGAGGTGGGCGTGCTGTGCCTGAGCTTCCTTCTCGAGCGCGACGACGGGCGGTGGTTCACCCTGGCGGCAGTATGGAACGACCCCGAGAAGCCCCTCAAGGACGATCGGCTCATGCGCCTGATCGAGAAGGGGATCGAGCTGGTGGCGAGGCACGGGCGGAAGGCGGAGGGGGCGGAGTAGAGCGGGTGCTGAGCTCGCGGGGGGGGGCCGGGCCCGGCTTTTGGGGCTTGGAAAACCCGCCGGTCGATACACAGGCGATGCCCCCGGAGCTCACGCAAAGTGCCATGGCGAAGGATCGCTCGGGGAGCGGCGGACCGGCCGCGGGGGGGACGCGTTCGGCGGGGCCCCTGCTGGACCCGAGCTGGCTGTTCCTGCTCGCGGGTCTGGGGCTGCTGGGGGCGACGATTCTGATCCCGGCGGCGGAGGATCTGCGCGAGGCGCGGTGGCTGCGCGACCGTGCCCAACGCCGGGAGACGCATAGGAAGTCGCGCCTGGAGCGCTACGAGGGGTACCTGGATGCGATCGAGTCGCGGGATCCGACCCTGGTGGAGTCTCTGACGGCGTCGCAGCTCAACCAGATCCCGGTGGGGATGGCGCTCCTGGCCGAGCCCGTGGACGCGCACGTGAAGAGCGCGAGTGTTTTTCCGGCGCTGGAGCCCGAGCCGCTGGTGCTCCCGGAGCTTCGGGCGCCCGAGTCGGCGCTGTCGCGGCTGGCGACGGGAGAGCACAGCCGATTGTGGATGATCGCGGGCGGGGCGGCGTGCGTTCTCGTGGGCCTGCTCCCGGCGGTGCGGAGCGGGGAGCTGGCCGCGGCGAAGAGACCGCGCGGCGCGTAGGAAGCCCGTGCCGAAAGCACGCCCGGCGGAGGCGGCACGGGCGGGTTCGGTCGGCCCGTATCGTGTGGGATGGAGCGGTCGGCGGACGGAAATGAGAACTCTGGGAGGCTCACCCTGCCGCGGCGGGCGCGGCTGACGCATGCGCGGGAGTTCGAGGGTGTGTACGCGGCGAAGCTGCGCAAGAGCCGCGGGTTCCTGACGCTGTTCGCGAGGGAGAACCGGTCGGGGCTGCATCGCTTGGGGCTCGCGGTGGGCAAGCGTGTGGGCCCGGCGACGGCGCGGGGGCGGATGAAGCGGCTGATCCGCGAGGCGTTCCGACTGACCCGGGGCGAGCTGGCGCGCCCGGGGGAGCTGCACTTTGACGTGGTGGTGTCGGCCCACGCGCCCAAGACCCCGGCGACGCTGGAGCAGTGCCGACGGGCGCTGGTCGAGGGGTTCGAGGAGCTGGCGCGGGAGTGGTTGCGCCGGGGGGCGCGGCGGGGGACGCGTGCAGAAGGCCGGGAGCGGGGATCGTGAGGGCGCGGGACGTGCTCAACCTTCCGTTCGTGCTGGTGATCCGGGCGTATCAGGTGACGCTCGGGCCGTTCATGACGGGGCAGTGCCGGTTTGTGCCGACGTGCTCGCATTATGCCCTGGGGGCGTACCGGATGCACGGGCCGGTGCGAGGAACGTGGCTGACGGTGCGTCGGCTTAGCCGGTGCCATCCTTTCGGCGGGAGCGGGCTGGACCCGGTGCCTCTGCCTTTGGGCGGTGAGGAGGGGGAGCGAGAGGGTCGAGAACCGCGCGCGAGCGGGACTAACCTCTTGGGTCATGAGCAGACTCCCGGCGGCGGCCCGGCGTGAACAGCTGTTGGACGTGGCGGCGGAGCTCTTCGCCCGATTGGGGTATGCGCGGGCCACGACCGCCGAGCTCGCCAAGGCGGCGGGGGTGACCGAGCCCATCATCTACCGGCACTTCGCCTCGAAGAAAGATCTCTTTGTGGCGCTCATCGAGCGGACGGCGAAGATGACGCTGTCGCACTGGGAGCAGCACCTCGCGGGGGCGAAGGACGCGGCGGAGCGGCTGCGCCGGCTGCTCGCGGACAACCCGATGGTGCGGGACGACGAAAAGGCCGAGTACCGGGTGTTCCTGCAGGCGATCACCGAGGTGGAGGAGGGAGAGATCCAGCGGGCGGTGACGCGTCACATCCAGGAGCTGCACGCGTTCCTGGCCCGCGAGGCCCAGCGGGCGCAGGACGAACGCAAGCTGACGAAGGTGTTCTCGGCGGAGCTGATCGCGTGGCTCCTGATCGACATCGGGCTGGGGTACGGCGTGCTGGCGGCGATGAACGTCCCGGGCCAGGGGTACGACAAGAAGGGCAAGCACGTGCAGGACGTGCTCGAGCGGCTCCTCGTGGGCAAGAGCGGGGACTAGGAAACTCTTGACTTGCTTTCTGGCGGTGGGGCTTACCGCGGGCGGGGCGAGAGCGAGAACGAGACGCCCGCGGGCTCGCGGAAATCGAGGAAGCGGACCGAGCCGTCGACGGCGAGCATGTTGCCGCGGTCGAGGGCTCGGTGCCACGAGGCGTCGAGATCGCCCGAGGTGCCCGTGGCGGTGCCGGCGCCGTAGCGTGGGCGGGTGGCGTAGTACCACGCCGCGTCGCCCGTGAGGAGCAGTCGGCTGTGGTCGACGTGGAGCTCGGCGAGGGAGAGGGGGCGGCTGAGGGTGTCGATGCCGGCGGCGGTGCTGTCGAGGAGCATGAGGTTGGCGCGGTAGCTGGTGCCGTACTCGCGGAAGCACGAGCCCTGGGCGAGGACGGAGGCGCGGGTTCTGGAGGTGACGCCCGCGCCGTCATCGCGCCGGAAGACGCCCGTGTCGCTGGGGCAGTGGAACATGGCGGCCCGCTCGGAACCCCCGATGTTGCGGTCGTCCATCACGAGGTAGGGGTTGATGGGCCGTGCCATGTCGAGCACGGGCGGGGCGTTTCGGTTGGCGAAGGTGACGCCGCCGTAGTTCCAGTCGGGCTTTTCGGTGTGCTGAGGGAAGCGTTCGCGGTGCTCGCCCAGATACCCCTGCCAGGCGATCCCGATCTGGCGGAGGTTGTTGGCGCAGACGACGGTGTAGCTGGCGGCGCGGGCCCCGGAGAGTGCGGGCAGCAAAAACGCCATCAGGATCGCGACGACCGCGATGCTGACCAGAACCTCCACGAGCGAAAAGGCTCTGCGAACAGGATTCCCCATGGGCGGGGGCATTGTACCACCACTCGGCGAGTGGCGGATCCCTCCGGGGCAATCCTGGCGGAAAGTTCTTGATTGCCGGAGCATGAAGGGTTCTCGGAAGGAAGCGCGTCGTGGTCGATTTTAGGACTTGGTTTGTAGAAGCCGACCCCCCTCGCTGGTTGGAATGACCATCATTGAGTCGTCAGCATCCGGCTTCGTATCTTTGGAGGAAATAGAGAAGGTCGTCGATCGTGACGCCAAGGTCGGGAGTTCCCGTGCCTGTGCCGTCGTCCACGTCGGCCTCGGGATCGCCGTTCTCGAACAGGGCGAGGTAGTAGAGCAGATCGTCGATGGTGACGCCGAGGTCGGGGGTTCCCGATCCCGTGCCGTCGTCGACATCGGCAACGCAGGGCACGGTGTACTCGACGACGAGGAGAGGGCGGTTGGCGGGATTGGCGTTCTCGCGGGTGTCGAACCTTCGGGCATTGTTCTCGAAGGGGACGGGCGAGATGAGGATCCACCCGAAGTTGGAGTTCGGGTGGTCTGCCCAGAACTGAACGTCGGCAACGAGCTGGGGTGTCGAGGTCCAGTTCACCAAGCCGACACCCGGGACGATCGAGGCGGCGCTGGGGGAGGGCTCGAAGTCTCCGCCCGGGGTGACCCAAGAGGCTGATGGAAAGAAGGCTTGCTCCCAGGTGGCGTCGCCCGGCTGGGCGGTGGTGCCCTGCCCACCCGGGGGGACGGCGATCGAGGCGCCCTCGCCCCAGTCGGAGGTGACGCGGTGGAGGAAGACGAAGTCCGGCGCGGCGTTGGTTCGGGAGCAATGGAGGTTGAGGGAGACATGCTGCACGACGGCCCGGGGCGGGAGGTTGCCCGTGAGCTCGAAGCGCACGAGGGCACGACGCTCTCCGACGCTGCGAAGGGTGTGTCCGGTGAACATGAACTCTCCGGCGCCGTTGCTGGTGGGCTCGGGCGTGGGAAAGTAGATGGTGGTGTCGCGTTCGGTGACGAACACGGCAACATCGGCGAGCGCGACGGGGCAGGCCAAGAGGATCAGTGCGATCGGTCTCATGGAAGCTCCTCGATTGAGAAAACGGCCCGGGCGTGCGGTTGACGCGCGGGCCGTGGGATGAACTGGAAAGGAACGGTCTAGCGGCGGCGGCGCGAGTTCAGGAGCCCGCCGAGCCCCAGGATGGCGATGGCGCCCGGGGCGGGGACGATGCGGGGATCGATGTACATGGCGGAGAGCTGGCCGCCCTCGACGAGCTCGCCGGCGATGCTGTAGTGGGCCTGGGTGTCCATGAGGAACCAGCCATCACCGAGGAGATCGCGGGCGTCGATGATGCCGCTGGATTCTTCGTCGATGGTGAGGAAGTTCGCGGCGCCGGTGAGGAAGCGGGAGGGGTCGTGCTGGGCGATCTGGACCAATCCGTCGCTGTCGATGTCGTACAGCCACATCTTGCCCAGGGCGCCCTGGCCACCGATGTCCTCCTGGATGATGACGCGTCCGTGGCTGTCGATGCACATGTTGTCCATCATGTTGGGTCCATCGACGAATCCGTCAATGAGCATGGAGACCGACCCGCCAGCGAGGGGGTTGGTGATGTCGTCGAAGCGCATGCGGTAGAGCCGGCTGTTGCCCTGCTGGCCCGTGGTGTTGTATCGGTCGGTGGTGACGAAGTAGAAGTCGTTCTGGTGGCCCGGGCGGGGGTCCCACGCGCCGTCCTCGGGGCGGAGGAAGTTGGTCACGCTGTTGGAGTTGGAGTTGGTGTTGAGGGTGGCGCCTGTGGAGTTGGCGACGTTGCCGTGGTCGAAGAGATCGAACCTGCCCGAGACGGCCGAGCCGCGGACCTCGGTCGGGGTTGCGGTGACCCGCACGCCGTAAAGGTTGCCGTTGGTCAGCCCAGCACGTTCGATGTCGTTGCCCGAGTTGGTCTTATTGCCGACGTACATGTAGACCTGCCCGGGCGTGCTGTCGTCGGTGCCCATCACGATGGTCTTCTGCTGGGCGTGGGGGTTGGCGATGGAGTTCTCCCAGGAGAACTTTCCGAGGTGGGGGAGTTGCCAGGTCTGGTTCATCGCGGGGCCAGTGGCGATGTGGGCGTAGGCACGGCCCTCGGCGCCGTTCTCCTCGCCGTTGAGGTAGATGCGGGATTGAGTGCCCATCCCGGTGGCCGAGTCATAGAACGCGGTCGGGGCGGCGAGATCGCCCGAGCAGAAGCGGTTCCAGCGCTGCGCCGGGCTGACGGCGTTGCTCCAGGTTCCGGTGCCCGAGCTGTACTCGTAGGCGTCGGAGGCGGACGTGTTGAAATCGCGCCCCGAGGACACGCTGAGGTTGGGGTTGATCTGCCATCGAGAGACGAAGGCCCCCGTCTGGCCGTGGGAACGAACGGATCCGGCGGTCCCGCCGAGCTCGTGGTTCATGAGCAGTGTGAAGGAGTTGCCCACGCCGGGGCCAAAGGCGCCGAGCCCGTCGGGGATACCCACCATGGTGTACCCCCCGACGTTGTCGCCGACCGTAAGGATGCTCGTGGTCGAGACCCCGGGGATGGTGGGAAGGACGTAGGGGCTCTGGGAGCTGCTGGGCCCGGTGAACTGGGCATTCGCGGTGCCGGCGAGCACCACGAGCGACAATGCAGCTGCGGACATCTTTGTGCGAGTCATAGCTCTCTCCTCCATCGCGCGCGGTTGGCGCGCTCGTGCTTACCCCCGGGTGTTCGCGAACATACGCGGGTCCCTCGCCGGAAGTGCCGCAGAGATTACCGGGCGATTGTGAGGAAGCGATTTGCGTGCCGCAACACTCGCGTTCGGAATAGGCGAAGATTGCGGACGGAGAACTCTCCCCACGAGGTTCAGCACCCGCCCGCGAAGCGGGCGAGGAAGTAGATGGTGTCGTCGATGGTGACCCCGCCGTCGGGCGTGCCGGTGGCGCTGCCGTCGTCGAGGTCGGCCCGGGGGTCTCCCGCGGCGATGAGGTCGATGAAGAAGATGAGGTCCTCGATGGTGACCCCGCCGTCGCGGGTGCCGGTGCCCGACCCGTCGTCCACGTCGGCGGGGCAGGGCGGCGTGCAGGAGGCGGCGGCGACGGAGAAGTCGTCGAGGGCGGCCTCGATGACCGACTCCGGGCTGGTGTCGCTGGCGATGAACCGGACGCGGACGCTGTCGGTGGGGGCGATCACGTCGGCGACGCGGAACTCGTGGAAGATCCACCCGCCCCGGGACTGCGCGCCGGGCGTGAGGAGTTCGACCGCGGTCCACGACGCGCCGTCGTTGTTGGAAATCTGGATGATGAGCTGGTCGGCGGTGGCGCCGGCGACGGAGTTGGTGTAGAACCAGCGCCAGTACGAGATGGTCGGCTCGGTGAGCCCCGCGAGATTCAGGCGGGGCGAGAGGAGAATCGTGTACCCGTTGTCCACGTCCGACGCGGCGTCGCTGACGTTGGTGCGGCTTCCCAGCCCCGTCAGGAAACAGCCCGTGCCCGACGGCGAGTGGTCGAAGTCGGGCGTGGCAAGGGCGGTGGTGGTCGTGGACGTGGCCGGGGTGGCGCGGATCCACTGCCCGCCCGTCGCGGTGCTGGTCGGGGCGTGGGCGGTCCAGCCGGAGTCGGACTCGAACGCGTCGGCGAGGACCGCGACGGGGTCGAGAGCGCTCGTCGCGACAAAGAAGTTCGTCGGAGCCTGGTGGGGCAGGGTCACCGTGGCGCCCCCCAGGACCTGGGCGGAGAGGTAGTAGCGGACGCTTGTGGCGCAGGGCGTGGCGGGGAGACGGACCTCGTAGACGTTGGGCGAGGCCGGGGTGATGGAGGACTGGACGTACCCGCTCCCGGTGTTGAGCCAAAGGCGGACGCTCGCGGGGTCGGGCGTGCCCGTGAGCGGCACGAGCTCGACGCGTTGGACCACGCCGCCCGAGGGGTCGAACGTGGGGGCGCGTGGCGAGAGCTGGCGAAGCGTGATCGGGGCGATGGTGCTCGGGGCGGGAAGGTTGTGCGCGGCGAACGCGGCGGCGATCTGGGCGAAGTGGGGCGTGCCGTTGAAGAGGTCCGCGTCGTCGTCGTCGAGGGTGAGGAAATCGACGGTGATCGACGCGTCGACCGAGGCGCCGACGTGGAGGAGGACGGAGTTGAGAGTGAGCGCGCTCAGGATCGGGCGGTAGTTTGAAGGATCGGAGGCGAGGAGGTTCTCGCGGAGGTCCCAGACGCTCCCCGAGAGCGCCATGCCGCAGACGTGCGGATCGGGGCTTGCGCAGGGGAAGACCTCGGTGTTGTCGGCGTTGCGTCCGGGCTCGGCGCAGTTCCCGAAGGCGCCCAGCCCGGACTCGGGCCGGTCGTAGACCAGCAACGCGACGGTGTCGGCCATGCCCTCGCCGTAGCTTCCCTGCCCGCTCCCGCCCTTCTGGACGATGTGATGCCCGTATTCGTGGGCGACGATGGTGGCCTCGGCGAAGTTGGAGCAGCCGCCGCCCGAGCGATAATGCGTGATGCTCCCCTGCCCGCCCAGGTCGGTGGCGACGTAGAAGGCGTTGCAGGACCCGCTGCGGCTGACCGTGCACAGGAACGCCGTGCCCGCCGTGTCGACCTGCGAGGGAATCACGGGATAGTCTGGGATGAAGCCCAGGAGGTGGTCGCGGGTGAGATTGAGCGCGGCGTAGGCGTTGTTCTCGGCGCGGGCGTGCTCGGTGGCGTTGGCGGCGTTGAAGAGGAGATCCACGGGCGTGCCCGGGTTCGCGTTGACGTTGATGGTCTCGACGAGCTGCGCCCCGTCGAGGACCTTGAAGTACCGGCCGAGCATCGTGGCGTTCAGGATGCTCGGGCCGTCGGGCAGCCCGGAGAGCGCGAACGCGCCGTCGGCGTCGGCGTAGGTCGCGAGCGCGCCGCTGGTGATTTTGAGGTACGGGAGGGGCGTCGGCGCTTCCGGGCCGCAGGTGTCCGCGCCGATCCCGACCGTGGCGTTGCCGCGGGCGCTGCCGGTGATGGTCGCGTCGAAGACCTGAGATTCGTCGAGGAGCACGCGTCCGGAATGGACCTCGACGAGGAGGAGGCGTGACTCGGGGCGCCGCACGCCCAGCCCGGGGCGCGAGACCAAGATCTCGTGGGCGAGGGAGGGCGCCGCGAAGGAATCCTCGACCCCCGCGAAGATCACCAGGCGGGGGGGCGCGATGATGTCGCACGCGGGGAGGACTTTCTCGGCGGCGGCGCGGAGCATGGCGTGATCGGGGTGTGGGAGTTCACCCGGCTTGAAGTCGGCGAGATCGCGCAGGGCGCTCCGCGCGAGAACGGCCGGGAAGCCGGGCTCGTTGCGGACGAGCACCCTGGCCTCGCCCCTGAAGACGGGCACGCCGCCGCGCTCCTGCGCGAAGTAGACGAGCGTGAACTTCGCGAGGCCCGTCGCGGGATCGATCATGACGGGCTGCGTGGGGCGGGCGTCGTCGAGGAGGCTTTTCGCGTGAAGATCCCCCACCGCCGCCCCGAAGACACCCGCGTGATCGGCGAGGAACCTGGACGCGGATTCTTCGGGGGTCTGGCCCGTGCTCAGGGGACCGCCGAAGACTGTGGTCACGCGCCCTGCCGGCGATTCGAGAATCCCGGCGTGGGGGAGGGCGCCGGCCAGTTGTGCGCGAGATTCGGGGATTCCGGCGACCGCGGCGGAGGACGAGACCACCCACAACCATGCCGCGAGCGTGCGATTCATGCCGCCTCCGATCCTGAGGAACCCTCCATACCCAGGAGGTTTCCGGAGTGCAGTGTACCTGATGGGCCCGGAGTTTCGGAATCGGTGGGGGCGCCGGTCTGGCGGGCGGAGTTATCGCCCGGGTCGCGGGCATTGGAGGTGCCCGGCGGCTGGCCGAGCGGAATCCGCGACGCTACTGTTGGGCCCTTCAGGGCGGGCGGTGGGCCCGCCTCTGGATGGGCACAGGACCAGGGAAACCCCTGGGGTGCGGGCGACGCCCGCGCTCCTGCAACATTCGAGGGCGGGCATGGCGACGCACGGCACAGTCACGCAGGTCATCGGGTCGACGTTTGATGCGCAGTTCGCGGAGGACCGTCTCCCGGAGATCTACAACGCGCTGGAGATCAAGGCGCAGACCAAGGCCGGGGACCTGCACCTGGTGGGCGAGGTGCAGCAGCACCTTGGCGGGGGGCGAGTGCGGGCGGTGGCGCTGGGCTCGACGGACGGTCTGCGTCGGGGGATGTCGTGCACGGACACGGGCGGGCCGGTGTCGGTCCCGGTGGGCGAGGCGGTGTTGGGGCGTGTGTTCAACCTGCTGGGCCAGCCGATCGACAAGAAGGCGGCTCCGCACGCGACGAAGCGTTCGCCGATCCACAAGGCCCCGCCGGAGTTTGCGCAGCTCAACCCGCGGACGGAGATTCTGCCGACGGGGATCAAGGTCATCGACCTGTTGTGCCCGTTCGTGCGCGGCGGGAAGATCGGGCTGTTCGGGGGCGCCGGCGTCGGGAAGACGGTGGTGATCCAGGAGATGATCGCCCGCGTGGCGAAGAACTTCGGCGGGTACAGCGTGTTCGCGGGGGTGGGCGAGCGGACGCGCGAGGGCAACGACCTGTGGCGTGAGATGGGCGAGGCGGAGTACACCGACGAGAAGGGGAACAAGGCGCACGTGCTGGACAAGGTGGCGATGGTGTTCGGGCAGATGAACGAGCCGCCGGGCGCGCGTCTGCGCGTGGCGCTGTCGGCGCTGACGATGGCCGAGGAGTTCCGCGACGCGTCGGGCAAGGAGACGCTGCTGTTCGTGGACAACATCTTCCGGTTCACGCAGGCGGGGTCGGAGGTGTCGGCGCTCCTGGGGCGCATGCCCAGCGCGGTGGGATACCAGCCGACGCTCTCGACGGAGATGGGGGCGCTGCAGGAGCGGATCACCTCGACGAGCAAGGGGGCGATCACGAGCGTGCAGGCGATCTACGTGCCGGCGGACGACCTGACGGACCCGGCGCCGGCGACGGCGTTCGCGCACCTGGACGCGTTCATCGTGCTCTCGCGCGGGATCGCCGAGAAGGGCATCTACCCGGCGGTGGACCCGCTGGCGTCGACGTCGCGCATTTTGGACCCGGGGATCATCGGGGAGCGGCACTACAAGGTCGCGCAGCGGGTGCAGCGGATTCTGCAGCGGTACAAGGACCTCCAGGACATCATCGCGATCCTGGGCGTGGACGAGCTCTCGGAAGAGGACAAGCAGACGGTGAACCGGGCGCGGAAGATCGAGCGCTTCTTGAGCCAGCCGTTCCACGTGGCGGAGCAGTTCACGGGGTTCAAGGGCGTGGACTCGCCGCTGGACGCGACGATCGACAGCTTCGAGCGGCTGTGCAACGGCGAGGGGGACACGCTGCCCGAGTCGGCGTTCATGTACGTGGGGACGCTGGACGACGCGAAGGCCAAGGCCGCGAAGATGGCGGGGTGAGCGCGGGCGGCGGGCCGCTGGATATTCAGGGATATTTCCAAGAACCCCCGGCCTGTGGCGGGGGTTTTTCTTGCGGTCCTCGCGGGTCAATCCGCGAACGAGATCGCGGCGATCATGTCCTTGGGGATGAAGCAGCTCGACGCGCCCGAGCGGACGAGGACTCCTTCGTCGGACGTGGCGGTGATCTTGCCGGAGACCGCGACGGGCGCCTCGTTGCGGAGGGTGATGCCGTTGAGCGTGGAGCCGGAGAAGGGCGGGGGGACGGGTTGGACTCGGAGGTAGACGGTGGCGTCGCGGTTGAGGTGTTTGGAGAGGACGGCGGAGTCGGAGCGTTTGTCGCCCATGCCGATGATGGCGGCCGCGGCGACGATGGCGAGCGCGACGGCGAGAATGGGCCGGGGGAGGTGCTTCATGGGCGATGCTCCGGTGCGGTCGGTGTTTCAGCGTATCGGTGACGGTGCGTTGCGGCAAGGGGGAAACGGTGGTACGCTGAGGCCATGATCGACACGGGCAAGGTGAAGGACCGGCGGGCGCTGGCGTTCTCGAACTCCGCGCAGCTCATTGCGGACGTGGACGGGCTTGTCGCGGCGGAGCGGGCGGGGACGCTGCGGAAGACGGGGAACTGGACGCTGGGGCAGGCGCTGGGGCACCTGGCGTGGTGGGTGAACGTGCCGTTCGAGGGGTACCCGGCGGACATGAAGCCGCCGTGGATCATCAAGATGGTGATTCGGCTGCAGAAGAAGAAGTACATGCAGCAGCTCCCGGCGGGGGTGAAGATCCCGAACGTGGAGGGTGGGACGAAGGGGATCGACGTGGTGTCGACGGAGGAGGGGTACGGGCGGCTGAAGCGGGCGTGGCAGCGGTTGGACGCGGGGCCTCCGGGGATTGACAATGTGATATTCGGCCCGCTTTCGCACGAGGAGTGGAAGGGGCTGAACCTGCGTCACGCGGAGCTGCACCTGAGCTTTTTCGCGCCGCGGTAGGGGCGGGGAGCGTGGGGGGTTTGGTCGGCCAACAATGCAGCCCAGCGCGGGGGCTTGGGGCGAAGGGAGCTTTGGATCGATGAGCGTAGAGAGCGAACCGCAATCGTCGGCGAAGGACGTCGGGCACGTGAGCCTGGCGATCAAGAAGAAGAGCGATCCGCACGCGACGCGGTGGGGGAAGTTTCTTCAGGCGGCGATCAAGTTCAACTCGTCGGACCTGATCATGAAGAGCGACCAGCAGCCCAAGCTGCGTCTGCGCGGGGCGCTCAAGCCGCTGGACACGGAGGCGGTGGGCGGGGAGGAGTTCTTCCAGATCGCGCAGGCGATCCTGACGGACGAGCAGCTGGAGGATCTCAAGAAGTTCGGGAGCGTGGACTTCGCGTACGACTACGACGACAAGAACCGGTTCCGCGTGAACCTGTTCCTGGCCAAGGGCAAGCTGAGCGCGGCGTGCCGGCTCATCACGAGCAACATCCGCCGGTTCGAGGAGCTGTATCTCCCCAAGAGCATGGAGGAGATCGCGATGCAGCCCAACGGGATCGTGCTGCTGTCGGGCGTGACGGGCTCGGGCAAGAGCACGACGATCGCGGCGATGCTGGACTACGTGAACGAGCGCAAGCCGGTGCACATCG
>CAZTJZ010000069.1:0-16585 GCA_964614075.1 uncultured Phycisphaeraceae bacterium | reverse complement strand
CCTGCTCGCCACCTCCGGCGCCAAGGGCAAGCGCTTCGCCCTCACCAACGCCCGGAACCTCATGCACCAGCCCCTCCTCTCGGGCGTCATGGAAGGACAGGCCACCGACATCGAGATCGAAGCCCGCGAGATGCTCCGCATCCGCGAACGCCTCTACCGCATCTACGCCGAGGCCACCGGGCAGCCCCTCGACCGCATCGCCAAGGACTGCGACCGCAACAAGTGGCTCGAGGACAAGGAAATGCTCGAGTACGGGCTCATCGACGCCGTCCTCACCCGCATGCCCCACTCCTCGCGCAAGAAGACCGACGAGGAATAAGCTTCGTCCATGAAGATGCTCCCCGGGCTCCTCCTCGCCGCGGGCGCGCTGCTCCCCGGCTGCGCGGGACGCGCCCTCTCCGCCGAGAACGACCGCCTCCGACGCGAGCGCCACGACCTCACCCAGCGCGTCACGCTCCTCGAACGCGAACGCGACGAGCTGACCGCCAAGCTCGCCGAGGAGTCACGCCTCCGCGCCGGCGCCCTCCCCGCCGACGCCCTCGAGGCCCTGCCGCGCTGCGTCGCCCTCGACGTGGGCGCCTTCTCCGGGCTCTTCCCGCCCGAGCCGTCGGCCCCCGCTCAGGAAGTCCTCGCCTACCTCAGCCCCACCGACTCGCGCGGGCGCTTCGTGCAGATCGTCGGCACGCTCACCGTCGAGGCCCAGGTCCTCGCCGAGCCCGACACGCCCGCCCAGACTTCCTCCGTCACCCTCACGCCCGCGCAGGTCCGCGACGCCTACCGCTCGGGCTTCACCGGCACGCACTACGAGATCCGCCTCCCGCTCGAACGCCCCGTCTCGCGCTCCCACGCCCGCGCGCCCAGCGTTCTGATCCGCGCCGTACTCGCCGATCCCCTCGCCGGGCGAGAGCTCCGCGCCGAACGCCTCATCACCCGCTCCGCGGGCGAGTGATCCCCCGCGCGTACGCTTGGCCCTCGTGAGCGACGAGCCAGCCCCATCTCCATCCGCCCAATCGATGGATGCCGCCCACCCCGCCGAGGGGTTCGCCCGCCCCATCCTCGATCTCCTCAAGGTCGCCGCACCCACCGTCGCGACCATGACCTCCTACACCCTCATGACCTTCACCGACAAGTGGCTCGTCTCCCGCATCAGCCCCGACCCCATCTACGTCGGCGCCCAGGGCAACGGCGGGCTCGTGTCCTGGGTCGCCATCTCCCTGTGCCACGGCCTGCTCATGGTCGTCAACACGTACGTCGCCCAGAATCTCGGCGCGGGCAAGCCCGAGCGCGGCCCCGCCTACGCCTGGAACGCCATCTGGATCGCCCTCGCCTACTGGATCCTCGTCCTCGTCCCCTACTCCTTCGCGCTCCCCGCCCTGCTCCGCGTCGCGGGCGTTCACGAAGCCCAGGCCGCTCTCGCCGCCGAGTACGGCCGGATCCTCCTCTGGGGCGCGGGCTTCACCCTCGCCGCTCGCGCCATGTCCCAGTTCTTCTTCGGCATGCACAAAGCAGGCGTCGTCCTCCTCGCCGGAGTCCTCGCCAACGCCCTCAACCTCTGGATCAGCGCCGCCCTCGTCTTCGGCTCCCAGCACATGCCCGCCTCCTTCGGCGTCTTCGGCGACGCCTCCGCCTGGCTCGCCCGCGCCCTCCACGTCTCCTCACCCCTGGGCGTCACCGGCTCGGCCATCGGCACCGTCGTCGCCACCGCCATCGAGCTCTTGATCCCCCTCGCCCTCTTCCTCAGCCCGGCCTACGCCAAACGCCTCAAGACCCGCGAATCCTGGAGGCCCTCCCTCGACCACACCAAAGAGCTCCTGAAGCTCGGCTGGCCCGGCGCGCTCTACCTCTCCAACGAGATGGTCTGCTGGGGCTTCTTCATGGTCTACCTCGTCAGCCACTTCGGGAAGCACCACGCCACCGCCGGCTGGATCGCCCACCAGTACATGTCCCTCTCCTTCATGCCCACCGTGGGCATCTCCGTTGCCGTCACCGCCGCCGTCGGAAAGTGCATGGGCATGCAGCGCCCGGACCTCGCCGCGCGACGCGCCTGGGTCGGCGTCCTCCTCGCCGCCGCCTACATGTCCGTCTGCGGCGTGTGCTTCGTCCTCTTCCGTGAACGCCTCATCCGCCTCTTCATCGAGCCCGGCACCCCGCCCGACGAGCAACAGCAACTCATCCGCCTCGGGTCCACCTTCCTCATCGCCACCGCCGCCTTTCAGTTCTTCGACGGCGTGGCCATGACCCTCAGCGGCGCCCTCCGCGGCGCGGGCGACACCGTCTGGCCCGGCGTCGTCACGCTCGTCTGCTCCTGGACCATCATCGTCGGCGGAGGGCTCGCCATGATCCACCTCTTCCCGACCCTCGAATCCCTGGGCGCCTGGATCGCCGCCGCCGCCTACATCATCGTCCTGGGCCTCGCCTTCCTCGCCCGATTCCTCGCCGGGCACTGGCGGTCCATCCGCCTCGTCGACGCCGCCTGAGACCCACCTCACCAAGCTCTCCTTCGCGCTTCCAGTCCGCCCTCGGACCTCGACATTCCGCACAAGAGACTCCACACCTCAGAAAACTCTCGCAACCGCCCGCACGATCGGTATCATGTCACCGGCCCCGGTCGTGCTCCGGTTTCGGCCCCGTCTTCGAAAGGACCCGCGATGAACCTCTCTCTGCACGCGGCCGTTGCCGCGGTTGTGGTGTTGTGCTGCACTCGGCCCTCGCTCGCCGCGGTTCGCTACGTCAACGCTTCCGCCACGGGCTCGGGCCAAGGAACGTCCTGGACCAACGCCTACACGAGCCTCACGCAGGCGCTCGCCGAGGCACAGCCCGGAGACCAGCTCTGGGTCGCCCTGGGCGTCTATGGCCCACTCACCCGCGAGGGCTTCTTCGCCGGCCCCGGGGTCTCGCTCTACGGCGGGTTCGTCGGGAACGAAACTTCCATCGCCCAGCGCAATCCCCTCTCCCGCTCACGCCTCACCCACACCTCGTTCCGCGGCGCCTGCGTCCTCACCCTCAATAACTCAAGCTCTTCTCCCCACGCCGTCGTCGACGCATTCCGCATGGACTTCACCCTCACCCACGACCACGACGGCGGGGGCTTGGCTCTTTACGGGGGAACCGTCACCGTCCGAAACTGCCAGCTCGACGACCACATCGCCGGCAGCGGTGCCGCCGCCTACGTCTCCAACTCCAACGCCACCTTCGACAACTGCTTCTTCTTCCACAACTGGTCCCAGATCGGCGCGGGCGGTGGCATCGAGGCCGTCGGCACAGGCTCCCTCACCGTCACCAACTCCCGCTTCCTCGATAACATCTCACGCGAACTCCAGGGCGTCCCCGGCAGCGGCGGCGGTATCTTCAACGGGCCCAACTCCGTCCTCCGAGTCTCCAACTGCTCCTTCGACGACTGCTGGGCCTACAACCTCGGAAACCAGATCGTCACCATCGGCGGCGCCATCGCCAACGAATCTCCAAACGCTCGCGTCGAACATTGCTTCTTCATCCGCAACGAGGCCAGCCTCGGGGGCGCTATCGGCTCCACCGCGCCCATGACCATCGTCAACTGCGTCATCACCGGCAACAAGGCCAGCGAACCCTTCGCCGCCTCTCCCTTCGAGACGGGCCAAGGCGGCGCCATCTTCGCCCCCGAAGGAATCCCGCTCACCATCCAGAACTGCACCATCGTCGCCAACTGGTCCAAGCACACCGCCGCGGGGCTCTGGTGCGACGCCTCCATCGACAACTCGATCCTCTGGGGCAACGTCTCCCTCGTCGAGCCCGGCGATAACCCCGAACCCCTCGTCGACCAGCAGTTCCAGGGCGACATCACCTTCCGATACTCCAACGTCGCCGGTATCCTCGGCGGCGCCCCGAGCGACCCGCAGCACCCGGGCACCATCGAGGCCAACCCCCGCTTCCTGATCGCCCCGTTGCTCACCAGCGCCGGCGCCTTCGTCCCGGGCGATCTCCACCTCCAGCCCACGTCCCCCTGCATCGACGCCGGCAGCAACAACCTCGTCCCCTCGATCCTCCTCAGCGATCTCGAAGGACGCCCACGCTTCGCCGATCGCCCCGAGAGGCCCGACTCGGGACAGGGATCCTCGCCCCTCATCGACATGGGCGCCTACGAACTACCCGGCCCCTCCTGCACCGCCGACGTCGACGACGGCTCAAGCACCGGCACCCCCGACGGTGGCGTCACCATCGACGATCTCATCTACTACCTCACTCTCTTCGAGGCCGGAGACGTCCACGCCGACGTCGACGACGGCACCGGCACCGGCACCCCGGACCTCGGAGTCACCATCGACGACCTCATCTACTTCCTCACACGCTTCGAGGCCGGCTGCTAGCCAACTCCCCCAGATTGCCACAACTCCACCCCGCCGCCGCATTGACACCACCCACCCCGCGCCGGTACCTTGGCGGTTTCCAAGGAGACGCACGATGCCCGCGCGCACCCAGCTCCCCCACGTTCTCTCGGCCCTCTCCCTCACACTCCTCGCCGGCGCCGCCCGCGCTCAGTGCGACTTCTTCAACCCGCCCCTCAACATCGACGAGCCCGACGCCGCCTTCACCGACACCAACGGCGACGGGATCGACGGCATGCGCTGCGGCCCCGTCTTCGTGTCCTCCACAGGCAGCGACTCCAACCCGGGCACCATCGACGCACCCCTCCGCACCATCCAGGCCGGCGTCCTCCAGGCACGCCTCATGACCCCCACCAGGCCCGTCTACGTCTCCACGGGCAACTTCTACACCGGCGCCGCACTGGTCTTCATCGACGGCGTGTCGGTCTACGGCGGGTACGACGCCACCAGCGGCTGGACTCGATCCACCGCCCGATCCACCTACGACCCGCCCTTCGCGTCAAACCTCGTCGTCTATGCCCAGCCACGCACCGGGCCCATGGTCCTCGATTCTCTCGACCTCCGCGGAAAGGGCGCAAGCCTCACTCCGGGCATCATCGAGTTCGGCCTGCGCATCGACGGTGCCGGCGCCGGGTCCCTCGAACTCAAGAACACACGCATCCAGGCCACCGCCCGCGCCGGGACTACCGCCAACCACGGAGCCGACGGCCTTGCGGGCTCCGGCGCCAACGCCGGCGCTCCCGGTCTTGCCGGTTGCACCTCCAGTTGCTCCGCCGGGTCCAACGCGCCGGGAGGCGCGAGCATCGCCGGCGCCCCGGGCGGCCCGGGCGGACGAGGCGGGCTCGCCGCCGCGGGACAGCCCGGCAACGCCGGCTCCTCGGGCGCCTCGGGCGGCTTAGGCGGAAACAGCGCGCCCTGCAACGCCACCGCCTCCAACGCCACCAACGGTTCCGCCGGGGTCAACGGCGTCAATGGGGCCAACGGGTCGACCCCAGCGCTCCTCGCCAACGGCACCGCTGGAACCGCCGGTCTTGCCGGCACCGGGGGCGGAGGGGGCGGGGGCGGGGGAGGGCTCACCGAAGTGTTCCTCTTCTGCGATGACGGCCGAGGCGGAGGCGGAGGCGGAGGGGGCGGGGGCGGCGCGGGCGGTCAACCAGGAGCCGGCGGAACCGCAGGAATCTCCGCCGCGGCAACACTCTGGACCGGCGGGTCGCTCATCGCCAACTCCAACTCCAACTTCACCGCGGGAGCCCAGCACGGCGGCAACGGCGGCGACGGCGGCGCGGGCGGCTCAGGCGGGTCCGGTGGACCCGCAGGATCAGGACCCGGAGGCACAGGAAACGGAGGCACCGGCGGGTTGGGCGGAAATGGTGGGAAGGGCGGAGGCGGATCCGGCGGCTCCGGCGGCGGCGCCTACGCCATCCTCAGCACCGGCCTCATCCCAGTCTTCAACGGGACCACCACCACCAATCTCACCCCGGGCAACGGCGGCATCGGCGGACTAGGCGCAACCCAGGCACCCAGCGGGCCCAACGGCAACTCCCCAACTCTCGCCTTCTTCGCCAGCAGCGCTCCCGCGCTCCCCGTCCTCACCAACCGCGCCCCCACCGGCGCTCGCTGCATCATCCGAACACTTCAGGATCAACCCTCCGCACCCACCATCGCCCTCGTCGCCGACCCCAACATCAACGACAGCCACACCGTCTCCTTCTCCCAGCCCGCCGTCGGCGGCACGGTCTCCCAGTTGGGACAGTCCTTCACCTTCTTCCCCGCCCCGGGCTTCACCGGCTGGACCAGCTTCTCCATCTCCGCCACCGACTCGGCCGGCCTCTCCACCACAGGCACCGCCATCGTCTTCGTCGAAGCCGAACCCACCCCGCCCTGCGTCGCCGACGTCGACGACGGCAGCGGCACCGGCACGCCCGACGGCGGCGTCACCATCGACGATCTCCTCTACTACCTCCTCCGCTTCGAGTCGGGCTGCTAAGACGCTGTTTCAGAACCCCACCTCATCTCGTGGCACAGGCGTCCCGCCTGTGGCTCTCTCTTCTCGCTCGTGGTTCTGAAACAGCCTCTGACGTGAGTTCCTCCGACGCACAGCATCCCTGATACACAGCGTCTCGGATGCACAGCGTCTGTGGTGGGGCGGGCTTCCAGCCCGCCGGGGCAACGACAACCCGAGCGGGCCAATCGCCCGCTCGACTCCGACATTCGCCCGCCACGCTCCGCCTCGGCACACGCTCTCGATCAGCACCCGCCCTCGAACCGCGTCAGGTAATAGATCAAGTCATCGATCGTCACCCCGCCGTCCGGCACGCCCGCGCCCGACCCATCGTCCACATCCGCGCCCACGTCCCCGGCCTCGAAGAGCGTCAGGTAAAAAATCAGGTCATCGATCGTCACCCCGCCGTCCGGCACGCCGCCCCCCGCGCCGTCGTCCACGTCCGCGACGCACCACGTGATCCGCACGAACGCGCTGGGCGTGGTGAACACCGGGTTCGAGTTGAGATCATTCCCCTGCCCGTCGCGCAGGTTGATGATCGCGTACACCTCGCGCCGGTTCGTGATGATCACGTCGTTGGCGTCGAACGCCGACAGCGTGTTGTTCCCGCGCCCCACGAACGCGTTGTCATCAAACTGCCCGTCCCCGTCCACGTCCACCGCGTCCCCTTCGCGCAGGATCACCCGGTTCCCGTTCACCACGATCACCGCGTTCACCGCGGGATCCGGGTTGGTCGTGTCCCCCGCGATCACCCAGTCCCCGAAGTCATTGTTCGTGAGCGACTGGAACGCCACGCCCCAGTTCTCGGTTGAGCCCGGCGTGATCGCATCGCCCGTCTTCGCCACCAGAACGCCGTCCACCACCGCGAAGTCGTCATCCCCGGGGATGTCCCCGCGCACCGACCAGCTCCCCCCGGACATCAGCGTTGTCTGAAAGAACGCGTCCGCCACGATCGACGAGCTCAAGACAGGCTGCCCCTGCTGCAGCACCACCTGCCCGTCCACCGCGAACACGTCCGTCGTCCCGATCCGCCCCGTCGTCAACCACCGCGTGCCGTCCGGCGTGGTCTGGAACGTGTCGCTCAGCGTCGTCCAGACCTGCGGACCGCTCCCGCCCAAACCCAGCACCGTCGTCACGCCGGTCTGCTGGAAACCCGCGATCGCTCCCCCTCCCGCCCCTTTGTAATACAGCGCTGGGCGACGCGTTGTCGAGATGTTCCCGATCGTCGGATCGTGCGCCCCGATCCGCCCGTCGTTCAAAAGGTGGATCGCCCCCACCGAGTTCCCCACGATCTCGTCCCCCGAAACCGTCGTGTCCGACAGCCCGGTGATCAGGTCGCCCTGCTGAAACCGCGGCGATATCCCCACGCCCGGCTCCCACAGCAGGACCTTCTGCGCCGTCGCCGTCGCTCCGCCCCGCGCCCGCGCCGAGAACGCGAACTTGTTCGTGTCGTCGAACTGTCCCACCCGCGACCCGAAGAAATCAAACAGCTCCCCCGCCGGCGCTCCGGGCACGGGCTGCCCCTCCTGCGCCAACGTCACCCCGAACGTCCCGCCACCCTGCAAGAGGTTCGTCTCCAGGTCCGAACCCAGTTGCGTCCGCCCCTTCAGGATCCACCGCGTCCCGTCGGGCGAGACCCGCACGTCCTCCATCGCCCGGAAGTTCGTCACCACCGCCGCCCCGGTCAGATCCAGCGCGCCCGGCACCACCGACGTCGGCGACGCCGGGATCTTCGTAAAGATCACGTCCACGTCCGCCCGCGCCATGCCCCCCGCCGACGCCACCAACGCGAGCGGCGCGAGCAGCACACAACGACTCTGGAACGTCTTCATACAAGCCTCCCTATTTTTCCCACCCCACCCCACCCAAGCCGCCATTCCACCACAACCCCCGCGTTCGGTCAATGCCGCCCCCCACCTTTCCCCTCAAGAAGGCAATAAACAACGACCCGATCTCCACGCCGCACCCTCACACCCGCGTCGGGCGGTACACCACCACCTGCACCTTCTCCAGTGTCACCAGCCCTTCCTTCACCATCCGGTCCAGGATCGGCATGAACCTCTTGATCTTCTCCGCCTTCTCGGCGATCTCGATCACCACCGGCATGTCCTCGGGCATGTGCGTGCTCTTCGTCTCCGAGTGGATCAGCGAGTTCGCCCCGAACCCCATCATCCCGCGCAACACCGTCGCGCCGGCCAGTCCCTCCGCCCGCGCCGCCTTCACGATCGCCTCGTACAAGGGCCGCCCGTCCCACCGATCCGACTCATCCACATACACCCGCAGCAGTTGCCCCTCGCCCTCGGCCTTCATGGAGCACCTCCCGTCACCCCGCGTGCCCGACCCAGACTACCACATCCCACAATCCTCGCCCGGATCACGCCCGCAAAAGAAAACGCTTTCAGCCCTTGACCCGGCCCGCCCCAACGCGCAAGATCACCCGCAACGAGCGCAGAAACCAAGGGATTCTCTTGGGACAAAGGCCTACCGGGTGCGGGAAAGGCTGGGGATGAGTCTGACCACCGCAACGCACGGGATCAATCTGGGGATCTCCGATCCCACCCCCATCTGGGCGGCACTGGTTGAGGACACTCACGCCGCGGTCATGCTCCTGGATGCGGACGGCCAAATCCTGTTTGCGAACGACGCGATCGGAAAACTCTGCGACCGCGCCGCGGGCGACATGATCGGTCGCCACTTGAAGGACCTCTGGCCCGAGGACTTCGCGCGCGAGCGTCTCGACATGGTCCGCGAGGCCGCCGCCACGGGGCGCACCGTCACCGTCGACGGGATGATCCGCGGGCGCTGGGTCCGCACGGTCTTCCGCGCGTTGTCGGGCGAGCATCACGGCCGCCGGCGCGTCCTCGCGGTGTCGCAGGTCGCGGCGACGGGCGAGGGCGGGCGGGCGGCGGGCGGCGCCCTGCGGGCCCGCGTGGACGACCGCGGAGCGCTCAGCGTCCTCACGCCCCGCGAGATCGAGATCCTGCGGCTCATCGGGTGCGGGCTCACGACGGCCGCCATCGCCGACAAGCTCCACCGCTCGGTGAAGACCGTCGAGTGGCACCGCGTCTCCCTGGGCAACAAGCTCGGAGCCGCCAACCGCGTCGAGCTCGCGCGGATCGCCATCAACGCCGGATTGGTCGATTCCGCAACCTCGACGCCCGGCTAGCGTTCTCCGTTCTGCCGCGGCACGCCGCGACGATCTCCGAGTCTGTCCGCCCGACAACACGGTCGAAAACAAGGGGGTTTGACGATGCGCCGGATGAGTTCCTTCCCATGCCGCATTCGTGCTTCGCTGCTGGTCGCGCTCGCCGGCCAACTCACCGCCTGCACCTCGTCGCCCGACCACGGGGCAACGCCCAACTCCCCCGAGAGCGCCCCGGCGCCGCGGCGCGACGGGCTGGCGCGCACCGCGCCCATCCCCGATCTCACCCAAGCCGGCGCCGTCGCGCGCGGCGTCACGCCCGCCGCCACCCTCGACACGCGCACGCTCCCCAACCGCAAGGACGAGCCCCCGGCGCCGGGCGAGCCCCGCGCCGTGCGCACCATCCTCCCCGCGCACGACAAACTCCCCCCGCCTCCCGAGGGCGTCGCCAACGAACTCACCGCGGGCGCGACGCTCGACGAACCTCGCACCATCACCGAGCGGATGTACCCCACGATCAGCGCCACGGGCTGGACGCCGCCCGACCCCACGCTCGCCGTCGGTCCCAACCACGTCCTGGTCACGGTGAACCAGGACATCGCGTGGTACGACAAGGCGACCGGGGCGCAGCAGTTCCGCACGAACCTCGGGAGCCCCGGGAGCCCCGGGTTCTTCGAGCCCCTGGGCGCGCAGAACTTCTGCTTTGACCCCAAGGTCGTCTACGACCATCACGCGGGGCGCTTCGTCGTGCTCGTGCTCGAGACCTACGGCAGCACGGAGGCGTGGATCGACATCGCCATCTCCGACGACAGCGACCCCAACGGGACCTGGCACACCTACCGCACCGACGCCGTGGTCAACATCGGCACGAACAACGTCTGGTGGGACTTCCCGGGGCTGGGCTACGACCAGAACGCGTACTACGTCACCGGGAACCTCTTCTCGCTGACCAGCGGCGGGTCGTTCGGCGGCGCGGGGATCCGCATCTTCACCAAGGCCCCGCTGCTCTCCGGCGCCCCGGCCGTCTACTCCACCATCCGCGACGGGTCCATCAGCACGCTCATGCCCGCGCTGCACTTCGGGAGCAACCCCGCGGCGTACTTCGCGCGGATCCAGTCCTCGACATCCGTCCGCGTCGTCGCCGTCACCAACCCCCTCACCGCCCCCGCGATCGTCGGGACGAACGTCGCCGTACCGACGTACTCCGGGGCCATCGGCGCTCCCACGCTCAACGGCTCGGCGCTCTCCAACGCCGGGCTCACCATGCCCTACTGGCGCGACGGGAAGCTCATCCTCACGCACAACGCCTCGATCAACCAGCGCAACGTCGCGCGCTGGCACCATTTCAACACGAACACCTGGCCCACCAGCGGGAGCGTCACCCGCGTGCAGTCGGGCGACATCGACCCCGGGCTGGACTTCCACGCGCTCTTCCCCGCCATCGCGATCAACGCCGCGGGAGATCTGGGCGTCGTGATCGGGCGCACGAGCCCGAGCGAGCGCGTGGGCGTGGCCATCGCCGGGCGACGCGCCGCGGACCCCGTGGGAAGGATGGGCGTGCCCGTGCTCGTCAAGGCCGGCGAGCGGGACGGCGGGGGGCGCTGGGGCGACTACCAGGCCGTCGCCGTCGACCCCGCCGACGACACGACATTCTGGGTCATCGGCGAGTACCTGCGTTCCGCGGGCGGGTGGCAGAACTGGGTGACCTCCTTCCGCGTGAGCGATCAGAGCCTCTGCCACCCCGTCGCCGACGACCTGGGCAGCTTCATCGCCGTCTCACCCCGCACCATCGACGTCCTCGCCAACGATTGGCACAGCACCGCGAGCACGCTGACGATCGACTCGTTCTCCCCCACGGGCACCCAGGGCGGGACGGTCACGCGCAGCGTCGCCACCGGCCCGGGCGGTCGCGACCAGCTCACCTACACGCCCCCCGCGACGCTCCCCGCGAACGCCGTCGACACGTTCTCCTACACCGTCCGTGATCCATCCGGGAACACCGCGAGCGCGAGCGTCATCGCACGCCTCTACAACCCCGCCACATTCCGCGAGCCCGACCCGCTCCCCGCCTCGCGCGCGGGCGTCGCCGCCGAGTACTACGCCCTCGCCGCTCAACCGACCACCATGCCCGACTTCACTTCGCTCACCCCAGCCTCGCGCGACATCGTGCCCGCCATCAACTACCCCTCCAGCGCCGGTACGTTCGCCACCTCGGGTCTGCTCGACAACCTGGGCGCGGTCTTCGAGGGCTACTTCAACGCCCCCGCCACCGATCTCTACACCTTCTTCTGCACCAGCGACGACGGCTCCAAGGTCTACCTCGGCAGCACGCTCATCATCGACAACGACGGACAGCACGGGATGACCGAGCGGGCCAGCGCCCCCGTCGGGCTCAAGGCCGGAACCCACAGGCTGCGCATCGAGTTCTTCGACGCCGGCGGGAACCAGGGGCTCATCACGAGCTCTCAGTCGCTCTCCGCCGCCAAGCAGGTGATCCCCGCGTCGCAGTGGCGGATCGAGCGGTGCCCCGCCGACGTCGACAACGGCAGCGCCACCGGCACACCCGACGGCGGGGTCACCATCGACGATCTCATCTACTACCTCACCCGCTTCGAGGGCGGGTGCTGAACGTTTCCGGACGCTGCCCTTTCCGGGCTCGACGGGCCCCGTGGCCCTCGCGCCCCGACCCTGGTACACTTGTTGAGAAGTCATTCTCAATGCAAAGGCGTGCGGCGACAACTTCGTTCAGGTCCAAACGCTCCGGGAGAGCGCTCGGGGCGGCACCGGCGCTCGCCCGTGTCCTCGCCCGGGCCGTCGCGTGGACCCTTCTCGCCGCGATCGCGCTGGGGACGAGCGTGCTGGGCGGCATGCACGCGCTCAGCCACGTCCACAATCACACGCATGACCACGCGCTCGCCTCTGCGCACGACCACGCGGCGGACTTCGCCGACGACCACGCGCACGACCACGACCACGAGCACGAGCACGAGCCTCTGTCCCGCTCCGCTGCGGATCACGCCACGGACGACCGCCGCGAGCCGCCCCGCCCGAGCGATTCCCCCGAGCACTGCAATATCTGCCTCGTCCTCCTCGCCGCGCAGAACCAGAGCGCAACGCTCGACGCGGCCCCCGTCCTGATCCTCGCGACAACCTCGCGTGAGGTTGCGACGGAGCGCGTCGGGAGCGTCGAGCACCTCGCCGTCGCGTGCGTGCGCTCGCGCGGGCCACCCCGGGGCTAGAGCGCCAACAGCTCACCGCACCCCTCGCGCTCCGCCGTTCCCAAGGACGGGGCGCGAAGCACCCACATCCCTGGCGTCGTTCGTTGGTCACGCTCCGGCGATGGCGGCCTCGCCCTCGCTCGCGCCCTCATTCTCGGGTGAACTCCCATGGCTCGCCGCGGGTTCTCTCTTGTTGAACTCCTCGTGGTCATCGCGATCCTCGCGGTGCTCCTCGGGGTGCTCCTGCCCGGGCTGGCGTCGGCCCGGCGCACGGCCCGGAGCGTCAAGTGCCTCGCCAACGTGCGATCGCTCCAGATCGCCTCGGCGATGTACGCCGATGCTCACCGGGGCTTCCTCATCGACGTCGGGCTCGCGCACGGCGGCGCGGGCGACGAATCGCTCTCCTGGGTCCAGACCCTCCGAGAGTTCTACGACACGCCGATCGTCACCCGCTCTCCGGGCGACACCAGCCCCTACTGGCCCGCGGCACAGGGGGGGCAGGGGCTCACCATCGCCGGCCGCCCGCGCCGGACAAGCTACGGGATGAACAACTTTCTCTCCCGCACCTACAACCCGGGCATCCTTCCGCGCGAGCCGTTCGACACGCTCGCGAAGATCGACTCGCCCGCGGCCACCGTCCAGTTCCTGCTCATGACCGAGCAGGGCGACTTCGCCGTCTCCGATCACACCCACGTCGAGAACTGGGGCTCGGGCCACCGCGCCGCCGCCGTCGCCTCGACGCAGATCAAGGTCCACGCCTGGGGCGGATCCCCCTCCCGCGCGGACGCGCTCTCCAACTGGGGGTTCGTGGACGCCCACGCGTCCACGCTGCGTTTCTCCTCCGTGTACGTCGATTGGAACCACAACCGGTTCAACCCGGAAACAGCCCGGTAGAACCCTCTCGCGATAAGGACTCCGTCATGCGAACCATTCTGCTTGCGACCCTCGCTCTCGCCGCCGTGCCCGCCTTCGCCCAGCACGAGGGCGACATCCTGCTCAAGATCGAGAACAACGCCATCACCACCAACCTCGAAACGCCCCAGGGCGACGAGGCGCAGCGCGTCTTCGAGTCCCACCTGGGCGAGATCGCCCCGGACTTCAGCGACGAGCCCGGCTTCGACAACCTCCCCGCCACGTTCTCCCCCGGGAGCGCCCTGGGCTTCCGCGTCCGCAAGGCCCTCCGCGTCTGGCAGGGGAACTCCTTCACCACCATCGCCACCCCGCGCATGGCCATCGAAACCGGCCCGCTCTCCCGCGAAACGCCGCTCACCGACACCCCCGTCGAGGGCTTCACGCTCGAGGTCGGGAGCAACGGGCAGTGGCACCACCACTATGGCTTCACGCTCCTCGCCCCGGCGACCACCGGCACGTACCTGCTCAAACTCGAGCTCTTCTCCACCCAGTCCGGGCTCGCCGACTCTCAGCCCTTCTGGATCATCTTCGACCAGGGGCTCGAGGGCGCCGAGATCCCCGCCGCGAGAGCCTGGGTCCGACGCGAACTGCTCGGCCTGTGCCCCGCCGACTTTGACGACGGGAGCAGCACCGGAACCCCCGACGGCGGGGTCACCATCGACGACCTCCTCTACTACCTCGACCTCCTCGAAGCCGGCGACCCCGCCGCGGACGTCGACGACGGCTCGTCGCTGGGCGTCCCCGACCAGGGCGTCACCGTCGACGACCTGCTCTACTTCCTGACACGCTTCGAGCTGGGCTGCTAGACCCCACGCTCACGTTCCACCCGCACGCGCCGGCCCCGGGGGGCGGCCACGCGGTCGTCAGGACGGTCGGCGAGGGAGGCCCGCAAGCCTCCCTCGTCCCTTTTTGTTTCGAGCGGCGGCCCCTGCTACCCTTCTCCCCACGTCGAAGGCGACGCCAACCACCCCCGCCCGGGCCTGCCGGCGCCGGTGACGCCAGCAAGTGCCCACGCAAGTCCTCGTAAGTGTTTGATTCTGAAGGAGTTCCGGACAGATGAGCCACGACCCCTTGGACACGGTGATCGGGACGGCCGACGCGGTGAAGCGTGACGTGCAGGCCTCGGCCAAGCACTACCAGGCCGCCCTCCGCGCCGAGCAGGAAGGTCGGCGTGAGCAGGCCATCGCCGACTTCCGCCGGGCCCTCGCCGCCGATCCCGAGAACGTCGATGTGCTCTTCAAGCTCGCGTACAACCTCGACCTGCTGGGCGAGGAGGACGAGGCGCTGGCGTTGTACGAGCGCTGCTGCTCGCACCCGCCCGCCCGCGTGAACGCGCTCATGAACCTCGCGGTCCTCTTCGAGGACCGGGGCGAGTACGCCTCCGCCGAGCGTTGCCTCAAGCAGATCCTGGAGACCAACCCCACGCACGCGCGGGCCCTGCTCTACATGAAGGACGTCGACGCCTCGCACGAGATGATCATCGAGGAGGACACCGACCGCGACATCTTCCGCAAGAAGGCCCTGCTCGACACGCCCGTGACGGACTTCGAGCTCACCGTCCGCGCCCGCACGTGCCTCAAGAAGATGAACATCCGCACGCTGGGCGACCTGCTCCGCATCACCGAGGCCGAGCTCATGAGCTACCGCAACTTCGGCGAGACCTCGCTCGTCGAGATCAAGCGCATGCTCCAGCTCAAGGGCCTGCGCCTGGGCCAGGGGCTCGAGGACGCCCACCGCCAGGCCCGCCGGGCGCTCATGGACCAGTACAAGGGCACCGGGCAGGAGACGCTCCTCGCCAAGCCCGTCACCGACTTGCAGCTCTCCGTCCGCGCCCGAAAGGCCCTCCAGCTCCTGGGCATCCAGACCCTGGGCGACCTCGCCAGCCACACCGAGGCCGAGCTCATGGGCGTCAAGAACTTCGGCGCGACCTCGCTCAAGGAAGTCCGCGAGCGCCTGACCGAGTACGGTCTGGCCCTCCGGCACCTCGAGGCCTAACGCTCGCGAAGCGCAGATCGGAATGAACAAACCCCGCGGCGACGCGGGGTTTTTCGTTGATCGCTGGTCGCATCCTTCGGAGCACCAGGCGCCAGCCTGGTGCTCAACGACGCTCTTACCTGATGCTGGGCGCCCTTGCGGCCCGGGCTCGCGCCCGGGCCTCTGCCGGAATCACGTTCCAAGCTTCTCAGCCAGGAACCCCGCGCACTTATCGAGCGCAATCCGCTCCTGCTTGCCGCTGTCGCGATCGCGCACCGTCACGGTGTTCGTCCCCGCGCTCTCGCCGTCGATCGTGAAGCAATACGGGCACCCTGCCTCGTCCAAGCGGGCGTAACGCTTGCCGATGGATTGCTTGGCCTCGCTCTCGATGAAACCCACGCGCGCGAACCGCGCCGCGAGCTCGGCGTGCAGCTTCTCGGCGATCTCCGGCATGCCGTCCTTATTGACCAGCGGGAAGACCGCGGCCTTGATCGGCGCCACGCGCGGGTGGAACTTCATGAACTCGGGGCTTGGGCGCGCCGGGTCCACCGTGTACGCCTCGCACAGGATCGCGAGCACGCCGCGATCGAGACCGGCCGAGGGCTCGATGACGTGCGGCAGATAGCGCTCGCCCTTCTTGGCGCCGTTCGGCAAGAGCTCTCCGCGATCGGTGTCGAAGTACTCGAGCTTGGTGCCCGAGTGCTGCTGGTGTTGCGCCAGGTCGAAGTTCGACCGGTGCGCCACGCCCTCGAGCTCGCCGAAATCCGGCGCAGTGAACGGGAACCGATACTCAACGTCGCACACGCCCGCGCCGCTTTTGGCGTAGTGCGCCAGCTCGTCCGTATCGTGCTCGCGCAGGCGCAGGTTCTCGCCCGCAAGCCCGATCTGCTGCCACCACTTCATCCGCTGCTCGCGCCAGAAGGCGTACCACGCCCGCGCCTCGCTCTCGTGGCAGAAGAACTCGATCTCCATCTGC
>CAZTJZ010000068.1:0-16821 GCA_964614075.1 uncultured Phycisphaeraceae bacterium | reverse complement strand
CGCAGGCGGATCGTGCGGAAGTTGGTGAGCGTGCCGCCGAGCCAGCGCTCGGTGACGTAGTGCATCTTGACGTCGGGGACGCGGGTCTCCAGGACGCTCTTGGCCTGGCGTTTCGTCCCGACGAAGCAAACGTCGCGTCCCTCGGCGACGGTCTTGGTGATGAACTTCTTGGCGAGCAGGAGCCCCTTGATGGTCTCCTTGATGTCGATGATGTGGATCCCGTTGCGCTTGCCGTAGATAAACGGCTGCATCTTGGGGTTCCACCCGCTGGCGCGCTGGCCGAAGTGGATTCCGGCTTCGATGAGATCCTGAACGAGCGTGTTGGCCATGGCAAAGCTCCTGGCAGCGCTACCGGCGTGACCGGATCGAGAATGGACAAGGCGGCGGAGGATTGCCCACGCCGCGGTCCATGCGGTCGCGCCCAAGGGCGCTTGATGTTCGGGGCCGGACGGGCGGTCCGGCGCCACCTGCTGTGATGGTGATCAGCGACCCTGGCGAACGCCGGGGGAGCCGGCCGGAGCGTCGATCCACGCCCAGACGGGCGAGTATAGGAAGATCGGGTTCACCAGCAAGCCGCGGGGCGTGAGAATCGAGCCGAGTGAGCCGAGTTTTATGTTTGTTAGGATTCTGGCGAACGGGACTTCTCGTGAGCCGAGGCGGTCGGTCGGTGCCCCGCGTCGGGGGGTTGCTTGCGGAGCGGGGTGCCCGGAGGGGACGGATTGGCTGAACTGTGGCGGTTTTCGGGCCGACGTAGGGGGCTGGGTGTGGTTGGAGGGCGTTGAACGCGGAAGGTGCGTGGATGCAGCCGCAGAGCGACACGATTGTCCGTCGGAGTGTCCGTCACGACGTGGTGATGCGTGCGCGGTTCAGCGTGCACCCGGACTACGCGCGCGGGGTGGTGATGAACCTCAACTCCGGGGCGCGGGACGGGTGGCTGGACGTGGACGTGGTGGACTTTGGGGCGGGTGGCCTGGGGTTCATGTCGCCGCTGTTTGTGCCGCGGCGTGTGCTGATCAACCTGCGGGTGTTCGGGCCCGGGGAGAACTCGGAGATGCTGCTGGAGACGGCGGCGCGGGTGCAGCGCGTGATGATGACGGATCGTCGCCCGGCGTACCTGGTGGGCGTGGCGTTCGAGCGGGTGAGCGCGTTCGTGGGTGGTCAGATCGACATCCTCCTGGAGCGGTGCGCGGGGGGGGTTCCGGGACATGCCGGCGAAGGTGGGGGTTGACGCGTGTTCGACACGAAGCACTTTGTGATCCGGCAGCTCGAGATGGACGGCGTGGTTCGCGCCGGGGATGTGAAGCGCGCGCAGGAGCACGCGGCGGCGTCCAACTCCGATCCGCTCGACGCGCTGGTCGGCCTGGGGATCGTGACCTCGCGCCGGCTCGCCGTGTGCCGGGCGAGGATCTGCGAGTACCCCTTCGTGGATCTGGCGGCGTTCGACATTGACATCCGCAACGCGTCGATGCTCCCGCGCGCGGTCGCGGATCGGCTCGGGGTGTTCCCGCTGTTCGTGGTGGAGGGGACGGCGACGGTCGCCATGCGCGACCCGATGAACCTGCAGGCGATCGATCAGGTCCGCCAGGTGCTCAAGTGCGACGTCGACCCGGTGATCTGCGACGACGAGCAGCTCCGGACGCTGATCGCCAGGGCCTACAGCCTGTCGAGCGCCGGGGAGGCCGCGAGCCGCGCGGAGGCGAAGGGCGAGGGGGACATCGCCTCGCACGACGAGCCGATCGTGGCGGCGGTGAACCAGATCCTCGCCGGGGCGGCCGAGGCGGGCGCGAGCGACGTGCACATCAACCCCGACGAGAACGACCTCTTGCTGCGGTACCGGATCGACGGCGTGCTGCAGCGCCAGCAGGGCCCGACCAAGTCGGCGCACGCGAACATCGTGCAGCGGCTGAAGGTGATGGCCCGTCTGGACCTCACGCAGACGCGTCGCCCGCAGGACGGGAAGTTCCGGTTCGTGCACAGGGGCGAGGCGGTGGACGTGCGCCTGAGCGTGCTCCCCACGCTGCACGGCGAGAACGTGGTGATGCGCCTCCTGCGGAGCGCCAAGCGGATTGGGACGGTCGCCGAGCTGGGCATGCCCGCGCAGATGCTGGGCTGGTTCCAGGACATCATCCACCGTCCGCACGGGATGGTGCTGGTCACCGGGCCCACGGGCTCGGGGAAGACGACGACGCTGTACGCGGCGTTGTCGGAGATCAACACGCCGGACGTCAACATCATGACGATCGAGGATCCGGTGGAGGTTCGCCTGCCGATGATCCGTCAGACGCAGGCGAACGCGGAGATCGGGCTGACGTTCGCGAGCGTGCTGCGGTCGGTGCTGCGTCAGGATCCGGATATCGTGCTGGTGGGCGAGATCCGCGACGGCGAGACGGCGAAGATCGCGGTGCAGGCGGCGCTCACGGGGCACCTGGTGCTGTCGACGCTGCACACCAACGAGGCGATCGGGGCCGTGGCGCGGCTCAAGGACATGGACGTTCCCGGGTTCGCGATCACCAACGCGCTGCTGTGCGTGATCGCGCAGCGCCTGGTGCGGAAGAACTGCCCGGACTGCCTGGTGGACGAGGACGCGGCCGCGGTGACGCGGGTGCTGGGCGCGCCGGGGGGCTTGGGGGTCAAGCGCGGCGCGGGGTGTGCGCGCTGCGGGCAGACCGGCTACAAGGGCCGGGCCGGCGTGTACGAGATGCTGCGCGTGACGGCCCGGATCCAGGGGCTGATCGCGGGGGACGCGTCGGAGGGCGAGATCGCGGCGGCGGCGCGGGCCGAAGGGATGCGGACGATGTGGGAGGACGGGGTCGACAAGGTGCGCAGCGGTCTGACGAGCCTGGCGGAGATCGACCAGCTCCGCACGACGCTGGAGCTGGCGGACGCCGTGGAGCGGGCCGGGCCTGAAATGAGGGCGGCGGCATGAGCGCTCGGTGGTACACATACACGGCGGTCGACGCGTCGGGGGACTCGCACACCGGGCAGGTCGCGGCGCGGAGCCCGGAAGAGGTCGAGCGTCAACTCGCGGGGCGTGGGCTCACGCCGATCACCGTGGACCTGAGGCGGAGCGGCGCGGACTATTTCTCGGGAACGCGGGTGCGTCGGCGGGACATCGCGGACCTGACGCGGGAGCTGGCGGCGCTGGTGGAGGCGAAGATCCCGCTGGACCGGGGGATTCAGTCGATCGCGGAGCAGGAGACCCGCGCGGGCGTGCGGGCCATGCTCAGCGACATCGCGTCGCGCCTGGCGAGCGGCTCGACGCTCTCGGCGGCGATGGAGCCCTACCACGAGGAGTTCGGCGACGCGTACGTGGAGACGCTGCGTGCGGCGGAGCGGACGGGGAACATCCAGGGAGTGATGGCCCACCTCGCGGGGATTCTCGATCAGGAGATCGAGCAGCGTCAGCAGTTCACGAGAGCGATGACGTACCCCGTGATCGTGCTGGCGGTGGTGGCGCTGGCGGTGACGATCCTCATCGTGTTCGTGATCCCAAAGTTCGGGGCGACCTTCGCGTCGCAGGGCGTGAAGATGCCGCTCGCGACACGGGTGCTTGTGGCGCTGGGAAACTCGGTGACGGCCTACTGGCCCGTGTACCTGGCGTCGCTGGTGGGCGCGGTGGTCGGGCTGGTGCTGCACTGGCGGACGGCGGGCGGGCGCGAGCTGTTCGAGCGGCTCTTTGTCCGGGCGCCGATCCTGGGCCGCGTGGTCGTGGCGACGACGACGGCGCGGTTCGCCGGGGTGTTCGGGCTGGGGTTGATCTCGGGGCTGGACCTGATCGAGTGTCTGCGTCTTGGGGCGCGATCGACGGGTCGCCCGCGGTTCGTGAGCGAGGCCGACCGCATGGGCGAGCGGCTGGGGCGCGGGGAAGGGCTGGGGAGCGTGCTGGAGGAGTCGGAGTACCTGCCCAACTTCGCCAAGCGAATGCTGGCGGCGGGGAAGGACTCGGCGGAGCTGTCCAAGACGAGCGGGACGGTGGCGAGGCACTACGAGCGTGAGGCGTCGCACCTGATGAAGAACATGAGCTCGATGATCGAGCCGATCATGACGGTGCTGCTGGCGGTGATCGTGCTGACGGTGGCGTTGTCGGTCTTCTTGCCGATGTGGCAGATGGTGCGGATCAAGCGCTAGGGCAACGCGCGATAACCACGCCGGGCGTGAACCGCGGGCGTCCTCGCGCCGATGACCATGGCATGACGCGCGCACTTCAACGCAGAATCGGGGCGGGGATGACGGCGCGGTGGCGCCGGGCGTTCTCGCTGGTCGAGGTCATGACGGTCGTGATCGTGCTGGGGATCCTGGCGGCGATCGTGGTCCCGAACTTCGCCGGCGCGACCGACGACGCCAAGGCGTCGGCGGTGGAGGGCTCGCTGGGCGCGGTGCGCTCCGCGATCTCGGGATACCGCAGCAAAAACCTGCTGTCGGGGGGGAGCGGGTATCCGACGCTCGCGCAGCTCACGACGGCGGGCACGGTGGTCGAGGGGGACTTCCCCCAGAACCCCTTCAGCAAGCTGAAGACCGTGCAGGCCGTGTCCCAGGCGCAGGCGCAGGCCCGCGCGGTGGTGAACGCCGGAACCTACGGGTGGAACTACTACGTGGACAACACCGCGAGCCCGCCGGCGGCCGTGTTCTACGCCAACAGCAGCGACGTGACGACGGTGACGGACGCGAGCGGGGACCCCGTGGCGGCGAACGAGCTGTGAGGCGAGCCGACCCAACCTCGCGGGGTCGGGCCGCGGGCTTCACGCTCGTGGAGGTGATGGTCGTCGTCGCCATCATGGGCATCGTGTCGCTGTCGATCGTGCCGGCGATCGGGTCGATGACGCAGGCGCGTCGCGCGGCGGCGGTGCACGAGGTGACCAGGCGATTTCAGGTCGCCCGGGCACGGGCGCTCGCGACGGGGCGCCCGCACGGGATCGAGGTGCTGGTGGCCGCCGGGACGCTCCGGTCCGTGGTGATCGAGAGCGCCGGGGGCACGGTGGAGGGTGTGCGGCTGGCGACGGGGGCCCGCGACGCGGGCGTCAAGCTGAGCGTGCTGTTCTCCGGAGTGTCGATGACCGGGCTCACGAACACGAACACCTCGGGCGGGGCGTCGACGACCGTGATCTGGTTCGCGCACGACGGGACGTACCAGTGCCGGACGAGCACGGGGACGCTGGTGGGATCGGCGGGCGCGGACGCGGTGGTGACGGTGTCGGGGGGCTCGACGGTGCGGGTGTCGCCCACGGGTCTGGTGACCGGGGCGATCGTGGAATAAGGACGAACGTTGTGGGAAGAGTGTGGGGACGAGTTCGCCGGGGGTTCACGCTCGTCGAGGCGGTGGTGGTGGTCGTGGTGCTCGGGCTGGCGGTGCCCCCGACGCTCATGATGATCGACGCCACGGTGGACCGGCAGATCGACTCTCTGAACGTGGTGCGAGCGACGACGCTGGCCACGGCGCTGGCGGAGCAGGTGATCGCGGACGCATCCAGCCCCAGCCCCGGGCTCGGGCTGGCGGGGGTCGCGGCGTCGGACTACACCACACGCGCGGGCGGGCTCAACGAGCGCCTGGCGGCGACGATCTCCCCCTATCAAGCGCTGGGATTCTCGCACACCGTGAGCGTGGGCGGAGCCGTGAGCAAGACCGGGGTCGCGTCGGGGACCGCGTCGGAGAACGTGTTCCGCCTGGCGACCGTCACCGTGTCGTTCTCGTCGGTGCGCGGCGGGACGATGTCGATCGATCTGTCGGCGATGGTCAGCGAGCGTTGAGGAGGCGCAAGCCATGAGACGGGGTTTCACGCTGCTGGAAGTCATGGTCGCGGTCACGGTCATGGGGATCGTGGCGGCGGTCACCATGCCCGTGGTGCTGAGCACGGCCCGGACGTACAGCGACGCGACCACCGCGCGGGCTCGGGCGGAGAAGCTCGGGTTCGCGATGGAGCGCGTGGTTCGCGTGCTGCGCGACGTGCCGCCCGACACCGACCCGACGGACCTGGGGATCACGAGCGCAACCGCGGCGGGGCTCACGCTCGGGGACGGGCGCGGGCTGAGCTACGCGAGCGGGGTCCTGAGCGAGACCCGGGTGGTCTCGGGCGTGGCGAGCACGAGCCCGCTGGTCGACGGCCTGGACGAGTTTGTGATCTCGTACATCGGAAGCGACGGGACGACCAGCGTCCTCGCTACGCCCAAAGAAACGCACACGTTCCGGGTCACGATCCGCATCGGAGGAATGGAGCTGCGGGGGGTCGCCTTCGCCCGGGTGAAGGGGGTGGGATCGTGACGAGCTCCAGGCGCGGGAGAGTTCGGCGTGGGTCGGGGCTGGCGTCGCTGGTCCTGGTTCTGGCGCTCCTGAATCTCGTGGTCATCGGGCTCATGACGCCCTCGGGGGAGCAGAGCGAGCTCGACGCGCTGCGCCTCGACACGACGCGGGCGTTCTACTCCGCCGAGAGCGGCGGACGAGTCGTGGTCAGGTGCCTCAAGAGCGGGATCACCCTGCCGACGGCGGGGACGACACTCACCGTGGGGCAGGGCGCGGTGCAGTTCGTCGAGGTGCCCGCGGGCGTGAACGGGGAGGCGGAGGTTCTCGGAACAAGCGGGCTCGCGCAGCGCCGCCTGCGGATCACGCTCGGCACGGGCACGCCCTAGAGAGGTGCGGGGCATCCCGAAGAACCGGGTGGGACGCACCGGAAGCGCCAAAGCGGGGCGTGCGGCGGGCCGATATCGAGGTGGAGTCCGGGCGGAGGTTCTTGGTATCAACCCAGAGGCGAAGGCGTGGCGTTGAGAGAAACCATCGTGGTGATGCTGACCCCGACGCACCTGCGCGTCGGGGTGCTCCAGGGCCGGACGGCGCGCGCGGTGGAACGCAGCGTGCTGGACGAGGGCGCGCTGGAGAAGGCGTTGGCGGAAGGGCTGGCGCCGCTGGACGCTACCCTCAAGGAACTGCTGAAGAAGGCCGGGGTGGCCCGCGGGTCGCGCGTGCACGTGGTGTACGCGGCGGAGGGCGCCATCGGCGAGTGCGTGACGGTGGAGGGCGGGGCCGGAGCCGAGGAACGCGCGTGCGGTCAGGTGCGGGGGTCGCTCCCGCAGGGCGGGACAGGGTGGGTGCTGCGGGGGCGTGTGGTGAGCGACGAAGCCCCGCGCGACGGGAAGCCCGGGCGGGCGCAGGTCGTGGTCGCGGCGGATCGCAACGGTCAGCTCGAGAAGCTGGCCATGTTCGTGAGGCGCGCCGGGCTCCGCGTGGCGTCGGTGCACCCGATCCGGGCGCGCCTGCTCGCGGCGGCGGCGGCGCGGGCCCTGGCGCGCAACGACGGCAAGCCGCTGATCGTCGCGGACGTGTCCGGGTCGGTCGTGGCGTGCGCGAGCGCGGGAGCGCTGTCGTTCGTGCGCCCGATCGACGTCGGGCTGTCGCAGATCGCCGACGCGTTCGTGCGGACGATGGGCGCGGCGGGCGAGGGCGGGGTGGTAACGAGCTCACTCTCGCGGGCGCGAGCGCACGCGATCTTGTTCGAGTCGGGGATCCCGGGGCGCGGGGCGCTGCTCGACGCGCCGACGGGGCTGCACGGCGAGGCGGCGCTGCCGCTGATCCAGCCGGTGCTCCAGCGGTTCGGGGTGGAGGTCCGCCAGACCCTTCGGTTCGCTATGGACGAGGCGACGCAGGCGCGGGCGACGTTGGTCCTGGAGGGCCCGGGCGCGCTGGTGCCGGCGCTGGACGGGGCGATCTCCTCGCAGCTGGAGCTGGCGGTCGAGAAGAGCAGCGGGTGGTGCGACGCGGGCGAGTGCGGGGATCCCGAACGCGCGGGGCTGCTGCTGACGGGGCTGCCGGCGACGAGCGCGGGGGCGTTGATGCCGGTCAGCGAGCAGATCCGGGCCGCGCGTCGCTCGCTCAACACGGCGCTGGTGGCCGGAGCGGCGGCGGCGGGGCTCCTGATCGCGGGGCTCGCGGGGTTTGCCTCGGCGCGTCTGTCGCAGGTGAACCGGGAGATCGCGCGCCTCGGCGGGCAGTTCAAGCAGATGACCGAGTCGAGAGCCGAACGCGCCCAGGCGGCGGTGCTCTCTCGCGACCTCGCGGTGGCGCAGAAGGCCATGACCGGCGTGCTGGGTCGTCGGGCGGCATGGTCCTCGGCGCTGGGCGAGCTGACCAGGGTGTGCGGGGACTCGGTGCGCCTCACCGACGTCTCGGGACAGTTCTCACGCGACTCGGCGGCGTCGGCGGAGCTCACCCTCCGCGGCGTGGCACGGGCGGGAGAGCACGACGAGGACGCCTCGCTCCGGGCGTTCCTCACGCGCCTCACGCAATCGCCCCTGGTGGAGTCGGCCCAGCTGGTCTCGAGCCGCCTGGGCGATGACGGGGGCGAGCCCGTGCGGATGTTCGAGCTGTCGATCAAGCTGCCGACGGTCCCGGTGACGGTGGCGGAGCGATCGGCGGACGCGTCGGAGGAGCAGCCATGACGACCAAGGGGGCGCCCGAGGAGCGGATGCTGGCGGCGGTGCTCAAGCCCTTTCTCGCGCGCGGGCTGATGGTGTGCGTCATCGCGGCGGGATCGTGGGCGCTCGTGGCCCGCCCGACCGAGGCCTCGCTGGCGTCGCGTCAACGGTCGCTGGGCGTCATGCGCGGAGACCTGGCCAAGGGGCAGAAAGAAGTCGGGGCGTCGCAGGCGGGTGAGGAGTCGCTCTCGGCCCTCAGCGCGCGGGGCGAAGCGCTGAACGACTGGTCGGCGCAAGTGGGCGACGACACGCAGCTGTTCGAGCGCCTGGGCGAGCTGGCCCGGGCCCGGGACGTGAAGATCGACCGGCTGGACCCTCGGGCGGCGATCGCGCCCACGCGCGACGCGAAGCTCAAGGACTCCGCGACGCAGGCGTCGGCGCGGGCCTGCTCGATGGACGTGTCGGGTTCGTACGAGTCGATCGCGCGGTTTCTCGAAGACATCGACACGTCGCTGGGGGCGTCCAAGGTCACCATGTTCCGTCTCAGCCCGGGCGTGAAGGGCGGGGGCGTCGCCAAGGCCGGCGTGGTCTCGGCGACGGTGGAGACGGTGCACCTCCGCGTGCGGACACCGATCCCCGCGGCGATGGCGTCCGCCGTGCCCGCGGCGCGGGCGAAGGAGACGGGCCCATGAAACGCCGGTTCTCGTGGCGTCGGATCCCGCGCTGGCGCGCGACGGCGGCGGTCGTCGCGGTCGCGCCCGTGCTGTCGGTGCTGATCGCACGCGGCTGGGCGCCCTCGGCGGGCCCGGCGAAGGCCGCCGGAGCGTCCACCAAGAAAACGGCGGCGGTCGAGTTCGTCGCCACGCCCGCGGTCGTGCTGAACGCGAAGGAGAAGGCGCTGCTCGCGAACGCGTCGGCGTCGATGGCCACGCCCTGGGGCGCGGCGCCGCTGGCGGCTCCGCAGGTGGGCGAGGCGGGCGAGGCCAAGCCCCCGCCGCAGGTGCGCCTCCAGCTCAGCGCGATCATGACGCAGAAGGACGGGGACGTGGCGATGATCTCGGGCAAGCCGCGTCGCAAGGGCGAACGCCTGGGCGAGGGCTGGACCGTCCGCGAGATCGACCCCGAGGAGGGCAAGGTCATCCTCGACGGCCCGGACGGGCAGAGCCGGACGCTCCGGCTCCGCAAGTCGGCGGGCGAGCGCTAGGCGGAATGAGAAGTCGCGCCACGCTCGTCCCCGGGGCGCTCGTGCGGCCAATGATGGTGGGTGACGAGGGTGCGGCCCCTGATTTGTTGCTCGGTCATCCATGCCCAACCATGATCTGACGCTGGACACGGTGCTGGGCCCGCAGGGCGGGTCGCACGTGGTGCGCGCGCCGGGCCCGGCGAGCATCGGACGCGGCGCCGGGTGCGAGGTGTGCCTGATGCACGAGGGCGTCTCGCGACGCCACGCCGGGCTGCTGTTCCGCGCGGGCGGATGGGTGGTGACCGACACGCAGAGCACGCACGGGACGTTCGTGAACGGGGTGCGGCTGGCGCCCGGGGTGCCCACGCCGATCACGTCGGGGGATCTCGTGCGCGTGGGGCCGTGGACGTTCCGGGCGGTGGTGGGGCGGCACGGCGAGCGGACGAGCTCGACGTTCGATGACACCAGCTTCGTGACTTCCCGCATCGAGCTCGCCACGGAGCGGGGGTCGAGCGCGTCGGGTCGGCGTCTGAAGCTGCTCACGGAGTGCATCGCGGGCTTCGGGAGCGCCCGCGACGAAGAGACGATGGCGCGCGCGGCGCTGAACTCGGCGCTGCGGGGCAGCGGGTACTCGCGCGGCGCCGTGCTGCGGGTAGGCGCCGACGGGATGAACGTGAGCGTGCTCGTCAGTTCGTCGGCGGGCCCGGCACCCAACCCCGCACCCAGCCCCGCACCCAGCCCGGCACCAAACGCCGAGCCGGGGATGGAGTTAAGCGTCGCGCCGCGACCGTCCGAAGCGAAAGAGTTCGTCTTCAGCCGGCGCCTGATCCAGGCGGCGTCCGCGGGCAAGCCCGTGGTGCTCGCCGCCAGCGCCTCCTTGCCCAGCGTCAGCCTGATGGAGATGCAGATCCAGGCGGCGCTGTGCGTGCCGATCATGCTCGGGGAGACGCCCGCCGCGTACCTGTACCTCGACACCAGGGAGACGGGGAGCGGCGGCCAGGACGATTCGGCGAGCTACTGCGAGGCGGTCGCCACCGCGCTGGGCTTGGCGCTCGCCAACCTCAAGCGCGCCGAGCTGGACCGTCGCCAGCGCGAGCTGACGGCCGAGCTCTCGGCGGCGCACGACGCGCAACGCCTGATCCTCCCCTCGCCCGCGGCGAGAGTGGGGCTCCTCCGCTACGCGATGCACATGAGGCCCGGGGTGTTCGTGGCGGGCGATCTCTTCGACGTCGTCCCGATCTCGCCGACACGCGTCGCGTTCTGCGTGGGCGACGTGTCGGGGCACGGCGCGGGCTCGGCGATGGTCATGGCGACGGCGCAGAGCTTCCTGCACGCCTGCCTCCGAGCCGGCGCGGACGCGTCGAGCGCGGTGCGGTCGCTCAACGAGCATCTCGCCATGCGCGTGACCGATGGGCGGTTCGTGTCGCTGTGGCTGGGCGTGCTCGAGGAGTCGGGCGAGATGGAGTTCGTGGACGCGGGGCACGGGTACTGCCTGCGTCGAACGGCACGCGGCGCCACGTCACGCCTGGTCTCGCTCGGGGGGATTCCTCTGGGGATCGATCCCGGGCATCACTACCGGGCCGACCGGGTCCGCCTCGACGCGCACGACCGCATTCTCCTGTTCAGCGACGGGCTGGTGGAGCAGCGCAACGCGGGCGGGAAGGCGTTCGGGATCGACCGCGTGGGGCGGGCCACGGAGCGCAGCGCGAGCCCTCAAGAAGATGTGGACGCGATCATGGGAGCCCTCGACGCCTTCACGGGGGGTGGAGGGCTCGAGGACGACGCGACGGTCGCCAGCCTCGATTTCGGGGAGGGGCCCGGCGGAAAGTCCTGACGCGAGGGAGGTGCTTTGGGCTGGGGCGGAGCGGCGATCGCGGGTATGCTGGACGTGCTGACTCCAGGAGGGACGCCATGGGCATGTCTCGTCGCAGCGCGGTGCTGGCCGCGGTGATCTCGTCGTCGCCCGCGATGGCAACGTGGTCGATCGTGCTCTGCGACACGCGGACGGGCGAGGTCGCGGTGGGGTCGGCCACCTGCCTCACCGACCGCGACCTGCAGGCGTTGACGCCCGTCCTGCTCGTGGGGATCGGCGGCGCGACGGCGCAGGCCGCGGCGGACACGACGCAACGGAACCGGACGCTGATCCGGCAGGGTCTGGCCGCGGGCACGAGCCCCACCGAGATCCTCGCGGGGCTCGCCACCTTTGACCTGGGCTCGCACCAGACGCGTCAGTACGGGATCGCCGACGTGACCGGTCGGGCGGCGACGTTCTCGGGCAGTTCCAACTTCGCGTGGGCGGGGGGACGGACCGGGACGTTCGAGTACGAGTACGCGGGGAAGCGCGGCACGATCGTCTACGCCATCCAGGGCAACATTCTCACGGGCGAGCCCGTGGTCCTCAGCGCGCTGTCGGCCGCCCAGAGCACCGACGGCGATGTGCCGGCTCGGCTCATGGCCGCGATGGAGGCCGCGCGCACGATGGGGGGGGACGGGCGGTGCTCGTGCGCGCCGGACGACGCGACGGGCTGCGGCGTGCCCCCGGCGAGCTTCACCAAGTCGGCGCACGTCGGCTACTTGCTTGTTGCGAGGGCCGGCGATCAGGACGGAACGCACGCCGTGCTGCGCGCGGGAGTCGGCGCGGCGCAGGTCGCCACGGGCGAGTTCACGGGCGATGCTCGCCCCGACCTCCTGAGCGTGAACACGGGGCAGAGCGGGCTGTCGTTCTTCACCAACACCACGGGGCTCAACCGCGACACGCCCCAGTTCTCTCTGGCGTCCGCGGTGGGGATGTTCTCCGGGACGCAGGCGCTGTCGATCCTGGACCTCAACCGCGACGGCAAGCAGGACGTGCTCACCGCGGACCTCACGGGCGGGGCGGTGTCGTTCCGCCGGGGGAACGGGAACGGGACCTTCGCCAATCGCGCGGGGTATCTGATCCCGGGCGGGCCCGGGCTGATCGCGTCGGCGGACTTTGACGGCGTGAACGGGCCGGACATGGCCGTGGGGCTGGTCGCGTCCAATGCGATTCACCTGCGCCTCAACAACGGCTCGGGAGGGTTTCCGACGCCCCTCCCGGAGATCGCGCTGAACGCCCAGCCGAGCGTGCTCATCGCGCAGGACCTCGGCGCGGACGGGCGTGCGGACCTGCTCGTGGCGATTCCCTCCCAGAGCAAGCTCGTGGTGCACCGGGGGAACGGCGACGGGTCGTTCCAGAGCGCGGCGGACGTCGCCACAGCGGGCGCCGCGTCGGCGGTGGTCACGGGCGACATCGACCACGACAACGACGTGGACCTCGCGGTGTTGATCCCGTCGGCGCCGCCCCGGTTCCAGGTGCTCCTCAACACCGCCGGGGTCTTCAGCGCTGGGGGCACGTTCGTGCTGCCCGGCGCGCGAGACCTCGCGATGGGCGACGTGGACAGCGACGGGCATCAAGACGTGGTGGTGACGCTGGGCGCGACGCGGTTTGCCGTGTGGCGCGGCGCGGGCAACGGGAACTTCACCGAGACCGCCCCGGTCGAGGTCGGCTGGCCCCTGGACAAGGTCACGCTCGCCGACCTGGACAACGACTTCGACCTCGACGCGGTGTTCTCGCTCACCGGGCTGGGCGAGGTCGCGGTGGTCACCAACCGCGGCGCGGGGCGGTTTGACTCGGGCGTCGGGACGGCGTTCGGCGACTACTTCCTGAGCTTCAACGTGCCCAACCAGTCGGCGACCGCGCCCGATCCAGTGTTCCAGCTCCGCGATCGGTTCGACGCCTGGCGCGCGGCGCTCGCCGGGCGGCCCGACGCGGTCCAGTCGGTCGTCGACGTGCCCTCCGATCTCTTCCCGTCGGGGCTGACGCGGGACCTCACGATCCAGCTCCGCGACTGGCGCGGGCTGCCCTCGACCGCGGCGATCGCGAGCGTCGTCGTGACCGCGGTCCAGGACGAGGAGTTCATCACGCTCGGCGCCACGCAGTTCGAGGACGGCGTGGGGTATCGCGTGCCCCTCACGCCCGGCGCCACCGTCGGCAGCGCGACCATCACCATCGTGGTGAACGACGGCCAGCGCGCGGTGACGCTCATGCCCAAGATCACCGCGAGCGTTCGGGCCTGCCCGGCGGACGTCAACACCGATCAGGGCGTCACCATCGAGGACCTCATCGCCTACCTCACGCTGTTCGCGGGCGGGGACGTGGGCGCGGACCTGGACGACGGGTCGGGACGCGCCCGCGCGGACGGCGGGGTCACCATCGACGACCTCATCTATTTCCTGCAGCGGTACGAGATCGGGTGCTGAGCGTCTGGAGCGCATGCCCGACGCGCCCGCATGCCCATCGCTCTACTTCCCGGCGGCGGCGGCGTCGGTCAGCTCATGGTCGTAGAAGAGCTGGGCCACGCCCTTGCCGCACTGGCGCGCGAGGGCGAGCTCGGCCTGCGTCACGTCGGCGAGGGTGCTCGGCAAGTCCGCGCTCTTCTGGAGGATGCGGGCCTCGAAGCTGTGCCCGGCCCGGTCCTGGGGCCACTCGCGCGGCTGGGGCTTGGAGAAATCGAGCACCTTCGCGCGCAGGAGCGCCGTAGGGATGTACTGCTGCCCGTCGGGCGTGAGCGCGAACCCGTCCACGGAAATCAGAACAATGCACCGCGCGGAGACGGCCTTGGCGAGCTCGTCGAGCGGCGTGACCACGCCCGCCTTGTCCCCGGCGACCACCGCGTACGCGGCGCTGCTCTCGATCATCTGCGCCACGACGCCCTTCTGCAGCAGCAGGGCGGTGGCCTCCTCGGCGATCGTCTGGCGGAGCGCGGGTCGGGGGAGCCGGTTGGTCCGGTCATCGACGAAGACGATCGTCGGGCGCTCCTTGTCGAGGGTGTGAAGGGCCTTGGCCTTGGGCGGGCCGTGGACCACAATCGCCGCGGCACCGAGGATGTTGCACGAGGCCAGGAGCAGCAGGGAGAGGATCGCGGCGAGATGGAGCGTGGTGGTTCGCATGATGGTGCAGGGGAGAAGGCCGGACACAGGCATTGCGCGGACCGCGTGGAAAGCGGAAGGTCTACGCCCGGCGCTCAATAGTCGATGATGTTGGGCTCCTCGTGGGTGTAGAAGAGCCAGGCCGTTCGTTCGCAGAACCTCCGCAGCAGCTCGGTGGCCACGCCCGGGGACGAGATCTGGTCGGGACCGATGCCCTTCTTGGTGGGGAAGCCGACGCGGACGGCGTGGTCGAACGCGCGGATCTCGGGCGAAGCGGAATCGGCGTGCGAAACGCTGACGCTCCCCGCCGCCACGCCCGCCCACTCGTAGACGTTGCCGGGCTCGTGCAGACGAAACTCGGTGATCTCAATGAAAACCAGGCGCTCCACGCCCGCGAGCGCGGCCGAGAGCTCTTTCGAGTTCTTCGCGGGCCAGCCGGGGTTCTTCGCGGTGAAGGCGAGGACGTCGTCCGGCGGGACCACGCCCGACGCGCCCGCGTGCTCGGCGAGGGCCTGGGTCACGCGAAGCGTCACCTGGCGCGTGAGGTCGGGGAAGTCACCCTCGATCGCCCGGCTCGTCGAGACCAGCACCGCGAAGCTGTGCTGCGCGAGGGCGTCGTGCTTGGGCTTGATTGTGGAGGTGCCGGTGCGCTCCCAGCTCGCGGCCAGGGCGCCGAACGCGCCGCACCCCGACACGATAGAGAGACCCGCGAACAAAGCCGCGAGGACGCCCACTCGGAGAAGCCGGGGGGAGCATGTGCGGGCGCGATGGGTCATGGGATGATGTCCGCGGGCTCGGGGCGGGTGGTTCCGCGTGGCGCTTATCCCGCCCACGTCGCGTACTTGTACGCCCACGCGCCCAGCAGGAGCAGGCACACGCCGACGAGCACCCGCGTGGAGAGTAGGACTCTGGCAGGACGGGCGAGATTCCAGGAGAGCAGTCCCGCGAGCAGGAGCGCCCAGAACGCCACCCCGCACGCGAACGCGATCACGAGCCCCGCGGGCTGGGCCTTGGCGGCTTCCAGGGGCTCCAGGCGAACGGCGTGGGCGAAGGCGGTCGTCATCCCGCACGTCATGCAGGGCTTGCGAAAGTAGATCGCCCACCCGCACGGGGGCATCCCGAGCTGGGTGTGCGTCCCGTGGCCGACCTTCGATGGGGTGATCCCCGCCGCAACGACCAGCGGAGCCGCGGCGAGGAGCGCGAGCACGACGCACAGCACACGCGAGGCACGAGAAAGCGGCGGGGGTGGCGTGGCGTGGAGCATGGCGCACATGCGATTCGGTGTCGGCCCCACGCCCCTCGGCGAGCGCCCCCCAGGCATCGCCTTCGGCCCGCGGGCGACCCATCAGTCGAACTTGAAGACGCCCTTGCGATAGCCGTAGATGTACGCGACAACCGTGGTGAAGAGGAAAAACAGAATGCGGACGAGCCAGACCAGCGCCTCGTCGGAACGCGGGGCAAGGCTGGGGAACGTCGCGGCCCACGGGTACAGGAAGATGATCTCAACGTCAAAGACGAGGAAGACCATCGCGATGAGGTAGAAGCGAACGTTGAACCGCTTCCGGGCCGTGCCGAGAGGGTTCATGCCGCTCTCGTACGACTCGCCCTTGACCTTCCCCTGGCGGCTCGGGCCGAGGATCGACGTGAGAACGAGGTTCGCGACGGCGAAGGTGATCGCCATCAAAATGATGAGGGCGACGGGCAGGTAGGAAGAGAGTTCGGTGGTCGCGATCGTGGTCATCGTCCGGAGGATAGGTCGCGGGTGGGGGGATAGGGGAATGAGGGCACAGGGGGCAAGCGCGGCGTGCGGTCCCTGCCATTCCGGCAGAACGCGGGAGGGGTGCGCGGAGAGCTGACAGCGGGGAGGTGCGGTTCTGCGGCGCGTTGGGCGTCGATGGGCGCGTCACGGGCTGGCACCGGGATTGCCTTGGAGGTGAGCGCGGGGAGTCGGTGCGTGAGCCCCGCGAGCGAGATGTACACCTATCAGACCCTGAACCGGATCTTGAAGTCGCTTGAGTGGCTGGATCGAGAGCGGGCGGGTCGCAGAGATTTGGGAGAGTTGACGCCATGGCAGCCAAGGAACTCGTGTTCGATGTGGACGCTCGTCAGGCCCTGCTCGCGGGGGTGGAGAAGCTGGCCCGAGCAGTGAAGGCGACGCTGGGCCCGCGCGGGCGCAACGCCGTGCTGGACAAGAGCTGGGGCGGGCCGACGGTCACGAAGGACGGCGTATCCGTGGCGGAGGAGATCGAGCTCTCCAACAAGGCCGAGAACATGGGCGCCAAGCTCGTGAA
>CAZTJZ010000067.1:0-17591 GCA_964614075.1 uncultured Phycisphaeraceae bacterium | reverse complement strand
CCGGCGGGCAGCTCCCCCATCGGCGGGCGGCGAAGCACGGCCGCCTTGCCGTCCGCCGACCGGGTCAGCACGCCCTTCGCGAGGTACTCCAGGTTCACCTGGTGCACGATCCCCGTCGCCGGCGGCACGACGCTGAAGTTGGACAGCGACTGCTGCCCCCACTTCAGGAACTCGTACCGCTCGTTGTTGCGCTCGAACTCCTTCTGCGCGTTGATCGTGAGAGCCGTCCTCCCCCCGAACGCGTCCACCTGCACGCTGTGATCGATCACCAGGTCGCACGGCACGAGCGGGTTGATCCGCGCGGGATCACCCCCCAGCTTCTTCATCGCGTCACGCATCGCCGCCAGGTCCACGACGCACGGCACGCCCGTGAAGTCCTGCAGCACGACGCGCCCGGGCATGAAGGGGATCTCCTCCTTCGCCGAGCTCTTGGGGTCGTAGTTCGCCAGCCCCGCCACGTCGTCGTCGGTCACGATGAACCCGTCCACGTGACGCAGGAGCGCCTCCAGCAGCACCTTGATCGAGAAGGGCAGCCGGTCCACGCGCCCCACGTTCTGCTGCTTCAGGGCGTCGAGGGCGAAGTACGCGTACGTGCCGTGCGCGGTCTTGAGCGTCCGACGGGAGTTGAACGGGTTCATGGTCGTCTCCAGGAAACCCGCCCGAAGGTCCGGCTTCGGCGGGGTTCTGCCCCAAGCATCGGGCCGCCGAGATCATCAATCAACACCATGATGTTTACGTGTTGCATAAACGATGTTTATGCTAGGCCGTCCGCCCGCGGGCGAGAGCCCTTTGCCATTTCGTCACGCCTTCTTGACGCGGGCGAGCAGGGCCTTCTCGAACGCCGAGGCGCCCGCCCCGGGCACGCGGTCGCGCCGACGCACGATCGCGAGCTGGCGTGCGAGCTTCCCGTCGCGGCAGGCCAGCCCCTCCCCACCCCCCAGCGCGAACCGCGAGACGAACCCCACGCCGATCCCCGTCGAGACCATCCCCTTGATGCTCTCGATCGAGCGCAGCTCCATGACGTAGTTGAGCACGACGCCCGCGCGCGACGCCGCCGAGTCGATGACCTCACGCACGGCACTCCCCGCCTCGAACCCCACGACCCCCACGCCCGCGAGGTCCTTCCAGCGGAACCCGCCCCCGCCCCGCGCGAGCCCGTGCCCGCGCGGCGTGATGAGGCGCAGCTCGTCCTCGACCAGCGGGAGGCTCAGGATCGAGTCGCTCGACTCCAGGCTCACCGGGAGCGTGACGATGCCCAGGTCCAGCTCCCCCGCCGACACCGCGAGGGCGACCTGCGTGCTCCCCGCCTCGCGGATCGAGAAGCGCAGCCCGGGGTGGCGCGCGCGCACCATCGCGATCACGGGCGGGAGCAGGTACGTGATCGCCGTGGCCCCGCCCCCCACGCGCACCGTGCCGCGCTCCAAACCCAGAAGCTCGCGGACCGCACGCACGCCCGCGTCGGCCTCGCGGATGGCCAGCTCGGCGTGCGTCAAGAACTCCCCGCCCGCTTCGGTCAGCTCCACGCCGCGACCCGTCCGGTGCAGCAGCTCCGTCCCCAGCTCCTTCTCGAGCTTGCGCAGCATCGCCGAGAGCGCCGGCTGCGTCACGCCCAGCTCGCGCGCCGCCCGCGTCAGGTGCCCGTGCCGCGCAATAGCCCGGAAATACCGCAGCGTCGTCAGTTCCACGCGAGAGAGCATACCCACGATCTCCCCCCGCACCGCCGGGTCCGTCCCGCCCCCCGTCTCCGCGTCGTGGTTTTTTCGGATCTCGCGTCACCCGTTCCGTTCCGGGGCATCGAAGGGCGATGCCCCGCCTTGCGCTGCTCGTCCTTCTTGTGCTCAGCTCCTGCGTCGCTTCAGAAAAGCGGCCCGACCTCGCCGCGATCTACTCCAAGACCGCCGAGTCCATCGGCCCGCTGCGCAACCCCGTGGTCGTCATCCCCGGGATCCTGGGCTCGAAGCTCATCCAGCCCGCCCGCAATGGCACCGCAGAAAAAATCGTCTGGGGCGCCTTCACCTACGGCGCCGCCGACCCGGACTATCCCGACGACGCCCGCCTCGTCGCCCTCCCGATGCGCGAGGGGGTGCCGCTCTCCCAGCTCAAGGACGAGGTCGAGCCCGACGGCGTTCTCGAGTCCCTCGACGCCAACGTGGGCGTCGCACGCATCACCGCGATCGAGCCCTACAAGGCGATCATCCGCTCTCTCGCCGCGGGACGCTACGTTGATTTCGACATCATGCAGACGCTGAGCCCCGCGCCCGCGGGCGCCCCGCGCCGACGCGCCCACGACCTCGACTTCTCCGGGCTCCACTACACCTGCTTCCAGTTCGACTACGACTGGCGGCGAGATGTCTCCGAGCAGGCGGCTCGCCTCGACGCCCTCGTCCGCTCCGCCAGCGCCGCCGCCACCCGCGCCCGAAACTCCAGCACCCCCGCCAAGGTCGACATCGTCGCCCACTCGATGGGAGGCCTGGTCGCCCGCTACTACCTTCGCTACGGCACGCAGCCCCTCCCCGACGACGGCACGCTCCCGCCCGTGACCTGGGCCGGGGCCGAGCTCGTCGACCAGGTCGTCATCGTCGGCACGCCCAACGCCGGCTCGGTCCTCGCCCTGAAGCAGATCGTCGAGGGCGTCCGCTACGCCCCGATCGTCCCCACATACCAGCCCGCGCTGCTCTGCACGTTCCCCTCGATCTTCCAGCTCCTCCCCCGCGCCCGCCACGCCCGCGTTGTCGACGACGCCACGGGCTCTCCCATCACCGATCTCTACGACGTCAACACCTGGCGCCGCCTGGGCTGGGGGCCTTTCGATCCCGAGCAGGACGAGTTCTTCTCCTGGCTCATCCCCGACGAGCCCGATCCGTCGGCCCGCCAACGCATCGCCGCAGACCAGCTCCGAAAAGTCCTCGCCCGCGCCGAGCAGTTCCACCGCGCCCTCGACATGCCGGCCACGCCCCCGACGCACCTCGGGATGCACCTTATCGCCGGCGACGCCGACGAAACCCCCGGCATCCTCTCGGCCCGCGCCGACGGAACCCTCCGCCTCCTCAAGTCCCTCCCGGGCGACGGCACGGTCACCCGCGAGAGCGCTCTCATGGACGAGCGCGTCGGCGGCGAATGGAAGCCCTTCCTCCGCTCCCCGATTCACTGGACCAGCGTCCGCTTCCTCGCCGAGGACCACCTGGGGCTCACCGAGAGCCCGCTCTTCACCGACGACATCCTCTACGTGCTCCTCGAGCGCCAGCGCTGACCCCGCTCGCGCGGCGTGCCGACAGCGCCCGACCGCACACGGACCCGCACGACCGCCGCCGCGCCGGCCTATCGCGCGCACACCACGGCGAAGTTGTTGTAATACGGCACGTGCCCGGCCTTCTGGTGCGTGTCCACGTCGAACGCCGACAACGCCACGCTCCCGCCCCGCCCCAACGCCACCCCGTCATAGTTGAGCCCGCGCAGGAACTCGAGAACCTCCCTCACGCGTCCCCCTCCGCCGAAGCGTGACTCGCACTCAAAGATGAGCGCCGGGCGATCGCGCCGGAGCAGCTCGCGCCCGCCGCGGAAGACCGCGAGCTCGTGCCCCTCCACGTCGCACTTGATGAGCGCGACCCGGGCCAGCTTCTCCGCCGCCGCGAACTCGTCCAGCGTCCGCACCGGCACGCGGACTTCCCTCGTCTCTCCGGTGATGTTCCCCGCCACCAGCGAAGCGCACGGCGAACTCCCCCACGCGTGCACATGCAGCGCCATCTCCCCGCTCTTGTCCGACAACCCCGCCGCGTGCACCCGCACCTGGTCCATCCCCCGCCCGCGCAGCAGCCCCTCCAGCCCCGACGCAAGCCCGGGCTGGGGCTCGAAGGCGTGTACGGCCCCCCCGCGCCCCACACGCCGCGCCATCCAGTACGTGTACGCCCCCTTGTGCGCCCCGATGTCCACGCACGTCTCGCCGGGCTTGAGCCGCGAGAGAATCCACCCCAGCTCCGCACGCTCGTTGCGCAGCCGGTACTTCCACGCCCGGAACAACAGCCTGAGATACTCGCTCGCCATCGCTCTCCCTTCGCGGGAGGGCATGATACGAACTTTCCGGGCCGGCCCATCCGGGCGGCACAGGTTTTCAACCGGCGCGGGCCGCGTCGCGGAACGCCTACTCCCCGAAGCTCGTCCCCACCGCCCGGGCCGCCTGCACCAGAGGCTCTCCCTCCGGGTTCACCAGACGCTGCTTCCCGGCGGGCTTCTCCAGGTCGATGTCCGTCAGGACCCCGCCCTGCACCGCCACCATCCGCCCCACCTTCCCCTCGCGCAGCAGCGTCATCGCGTGGTTTCCCAGCAGCGTCGCCAGCACGCGATCGCCCGGCGTGGGCGGGCCGCCGCGCTGCGTGTGTCCCAGCACCGCGTACCGCGACTCGATCCCGATCTGCTTCTCGACGCGCTCGGCCAGGAACTTCGCGATCCCGCCCAGGCGGATCGGGTCCGGGCTCGTCGGGTCGATCTTCGCGATCACCTGCTCCCCGCCCCGCGGCTTGGCGCCCTCCGCCACGCAGATCAGGCTCGACCGCTTCCCGAGACGTTCACGCTCCTTGATCTTCTCGCAGATCGCCGAGACCTCGAACGGGATCTCGGGGATCAGGATGATGTCCGCGCCCGCCGCCACCCCCGAGTGCAGCGCGATCCAGCCCGCGTTGCGCCCCATCACCTCCACCACCATCGCCCGGTGGTGCGAATCCGCGGTGGTTCGGCACTTGTCCAACGAGTCCGTCGCCGTCGCCACCGCCGTCTGGAACCCGAAGGTGATCTCCGAGCCCTCGATGTCGTTGTCGATGGTCTTGGGCACGCCCACCACCGCCACCCCGCGACGCGCGAACATCGCCGCGCTCGTCATCGTCCCGTCGCCCCCGATCACCACCATCGCCGCGATCTCTCGCTCACGCAGGTGCTTCAGGCACTTGTCCGTCACGTCCGCGTACCGCACGCTCCCGTCGGCGTTCTTCCCCACCGCGAACTTCGACGGGTTCGACCGGTTGTTGCTCCCCAGAATCGTCCCGCCGCGGTTCAGGATCCCCGAGAGGTCGTCCGCCCCGATCTTGCGGATCCGGTTCTCGATGAGCCCGAGGTACCCATCCTCGATCCCGAACACCTCGATCCCGCAGTTGAGCGCATCCCGCGCCACCGCGCGGATCACCGCGTTGAGACCGGGGCAATCACCCCCGCCCGTCAGGATCGCGATGCGTCGGACCGTCGGACATGTGGTGGCGAGGCTCATGTCCGAGGTTATCGGCGAACCCGACCCCGAACTTTCCCGCTCTTCCCCACCCCCGCCCGATCCCCAAACCCAACCCGTTCCCTATTTCCCAGTTGCCCTGTTGCCTTATTGCCTTGATGCATTGATGCCTCGATGCCTCGCTGCCTCGCTGCCTCGATGCCTTCCCCAAAAACGGGCCGGCCGCACCCTTTCGAGCGCGGCCATCCCTGCCGTCTCTCTCTTCCATTCACACACCGGCGCCGCGAGACGGTGCACGCGCCGGGACCAGTATTCCGTATTACGACCGCTTGCGTCGGCTCAGCATCACCACCGAGACCATCCCCAACCCCACCGATCCGGGCGAGGGCACCGGGATCAGAGGCAGCGTCCCGCAGCACACCGGCTGCTCAAGGGCCTGGAGGTCCGTGCGGCTCGTCCACACGCCCTCGGCGATGCGCGACGCCCAGAGCTGCGCCAGCTCGCGGACCGCGACCGCCCCGGGCGTGTCGCCCAGGCGGATGTTCCCCGTCGTGAAATCCACACGCGGGTCCCACACATACTCCCACACCAGGAACTGGAACGCCGCGGCACGCACCGCGTTGGTCTGCGACAGCTCGAACGCATTGGACCAGAGGATCTCGATCGCGCGCTCGTCGTCGGGCAGGATGCCCTTCTCGCCGCGCTTGTTGGGGATGCAGTCGATCTTCCCGAGATCGACGGCCTTGAACGCCTCGCCCACGTTGTCGTGCGGGTTCGGGCCGATCGGCCACGCGTTCAGCGGATACAGCGTGTACGTCCGGAAGTCCGACCAGCCCGAGCCAAAGTTGATCTCGAGATCGAACGTCCCCACGTCGACGTTGCGAAACGCACCACCGTCGAGCGTCCCTCGGACACGGCTGCCCGTGCCGACAAGGTACATCCCGCCCGGGTTGCCCCCCGCGGTCTCGCCACCAACCTTATCCCGAACTTGTATTTCGAGGATCCCACCGAGGGACGCCGACGCCGTCATGCCGACAACGATCGCGCCGGCAACAGCGCACACAGCCAGATTTTCTCTCATCCGCCGCACTCCTAGGAAGCGTCTCTCTCGACTCCCATGCGGCGATGTCAGCCCATGTTGTACCTGATCCCGTCCTTGAAGTCATCCCCTTTCGATCACTTTTCTCAAAAAAAGTCGCAAATTGGGTGGCACGATGTTGTATTTGGTTTTTGTATGGCAACCACCACTTCGCCGACATTCTCGGAGCTTCCGGGGCATCGGCGTCGGTCCCTCGCAGGCGCCGATAGAGTTGATCCATGTCCAGCGAGCCCGAGACGACGGAGCGTCCCCGGGGACCGGCCAGCGCCGAGCGTCCCCCCGAAGCCGAGGCTTCGCTCTATCTCCACCCGCAGACCCTCGCCAAGCTCACGAGCTTCGAGCTCCGCGCCAAGCTCATCATCGAGGGGCTCTCGTCGGGGCTGCACCGCTCGCCCTTTCAGGGGTTCTCCGTCGAGTTCGCGCAGCACCGTCCCTATGTCCCGGGCGACGACCTGCGCCACCTCGACTGGAAGGTCTTCGGGCGCACCGACAAGCTCCAGCTCAAGCAGTATCAGCAGGAGACCAACCTCGACCTCGTCTCCCTCGTCGACGCCTCGGGCTCGATGCTCTACGGCTCGCGCTCCTTCGAGGAAGCCTCCGGCGCGGGGCACACCCTGAGCCCCGACGGACGCGCCCAATGGTCCAAGTTCGACCACGCCACCGCGCTCGCCGCGGCGTTGTCGTACATCACCCTCCGCCAGGGCGACCGCGTCGGGCTCTTCATCTTTGCCGAGAAGCTCCTGGGCGCCGTCCGTCGCTCGAGCGGCCAGGGAACCTGGCGTCAGATCGTGGGCGCGCTCGCGACGCACCCCATCGAGCCCGAGCACAAGCACCGCGCCACCGACCTCGGGCGCATGATGGACGAGGCGCTCTCCAAGCTGGGGAACCGCTGCATCCTGGCGATCATCAGCGACTTCTTCGCCGACGTGGAGACGCTGCGGGCCGGGCTGGCCCGGGCCAAGCACGCGGGGCACGACGTGATCTGCTTCCAGGTCCTGGACGCGGCGGAGACGAGCTTCAACTTCACCGACGCCGCCCCGTTCACCGGGCTCGAGGGCGAGGCGACACTGCGCGTGGACCCGCGCTCGCTCCGCAAGGCGTACCTCGAGGCGATCCGGTCCCACCTCGCGAAGGTCGAGAAGACGGTGCTCGGGTTCGGGTACGACTATCAGCGTCTCAGCACGCACGACTGGCTGGGCCCGCCCCTGGCCGCGTTCGTGTCGCGGCGCAACGCCATGATCAAGCGCAGCAAGTACGGCTCATGACCTTCCTCAACCCCACCATCGCCGCGGTCGGGCTGGCGTGCGTCGCGCTGCCCATCCTCATCCACATCCTGCTTCGCCGCCGCCGCCGCCCCATCGAGTTCGGCGCCATGCGGTTCCTCCTCGAGGCCTACCGCCAGCAGCGCCGGCGCCTCCAGTTCGAGCAGTGGCTCCTCCTCGCCGCGCGGTGCCTGCTCGTGGCGCTGCTCGCGCTCGCGCTGGGCAAGCCCCTCCTGGGCGCCGCGGGGCTTCTGGGCGATTCGCCCGCCCGCAGCGTCTACATCCTCATCGACAACAGCCTCGCCTCTTCGGTCCAGCCCACCCCCGCGGGCGAGCGGGCGCTCGAGCGTCACCGCCGCGAGGCCGCCCGTGTGCTCGCCTCGCTCGACTCGACCCGGGGCGACCGCGCGGGGGTGATCGCGCTGGCCTCGCCCGCGGACGCGCTCGTCCTGCCCGCGACCTCGGACCTCGCCTCGGCGAGCGCCGCGATCCGCGCCCTGCGCCCCGCGGACGCCAAGGCCGACCTCTCCGCCGCCCTCGCCAGGGTCGCGCAGAGCGTGGCGCAGGACGCCGAGGAGGGCTCGCGAGAGTCGCTCGTGGTCGTGCTCAGCGATTTTCGCGTGGGCAGCGCCGATGTGGACTCGTCCCTCCCGTCCGTGAACGCCCGCCTGCTCGCGACGCCCCCGACCACCGAGCCCGCGTCGAACGTCGCGATCACCGCGGTCGAGCCGCTGCAGTCGATCGTGCTGGGCTCGGGGGACTCCGGGCCCGTCAACGTCCGTGTGGAGCTGCGCCGCGGCGGGAGCGCCCTGGGCGAGGCCGCCGCGACCAAGGTCCGCCTCCTCGCCGCCGCCCCGACTCAGCTCGCCGGCGCGTGGAACGAGAGAACGGTCCGGTGGCAGCCCGGGGAGGAAACGGCCTCGGCGGTGCTCACCGCTTCCCCGCCCGCCGACGCCGCCTCACGCAAGGACGGAGTCGTGCTCCGCGCCACCATCGACGCCGACGCCCTGGAGGCGGACAACACCTTCGACCGTCCGCTCGAGGCGCGGGCGCAGCTCTCCGCCGCGATCGTCTCGTCGGCCCCGATCTCCAAGGGGGCGATCCAGGACTTCTCCCCCGCCGACTGGCTCGCGCTGGCGCTCTCGCCCAGCGACGAGGGCACGCTGCGCACCCGGCGCGCGGGGGATGTGTCGGTCACGATCTTGGACCCGGGGCGGGATCTCTCCCAGGCCGGCGCCGACGCGACGCTGGCCGGGATCGACGCGATCTTCGTCCCTCAGCCCCACACGCTGGACGCCCTCGCGTGGCGACGACTCCGCGCCGCCTCCGACCGCGGCACGCTCGTCATCGTGAGCGCTCCCCCCGGCGTCACCGTCCACACCTGGACCGACGCGTTTCTCGAGGCCTTCGCCCTCGACTGGACCATCGCCCGCGAGGCCCGCGAGCATGCGCCCGAGCCGACCCGCGCCGCGCCGGGTTCCTCCGCGACCGCCTCGGGGGGCACGTCGGTCGGGCTGCTCGCCACCATCGCCGCCGAGCTCGAAGAGCTGACCAAGGCCGTGCGCGTCACGCGCTCGCTCCCCGTCGAGGCCAAGTCGGCGGGCGCGTTCGAGTCTCCCCTCGCCCTCGCCGACGCCACGCCCCTGATCGTCGCCGCGATCCCCGGCACGGACTCCAAAGCCCCCCGCACCTCCCGCGGGCTGGTGGTGTTCGTCGCGACCGCGTTCGATCTCTCCTGGACCGACCTCCCCGCGCGGCCGCTCATGGTCCCGATGGTGCAGGAACTCCTGCGCCAGGGCGTGGGGCGCGCGCTGGGGGCAAGGACGGCGGTCGCGGGCCAGACCTGGGCCGCCCCCGCCGGAGCGTCGGACCTCGCGCTCATCTCCGCGCGTGCCGAGGGGTCGGAGGATCTGATCCCGCTGGACGCTTCGGGCTCGCCCGCGCAGCCGCTCCGCAACGCCGGGCTCTGGCGCCTGCGCGCGTCGGGCGGGGCGGCGATGGGCACCCTCGCCGTCAACCCCGACCCCGCGGGCGGGCGGGTTGAGCTCCTGGGAGAGCAGGAAATCCAGACCTGGTTGGGCGGCGCGGGGACTCTCCGCTGGCTCCGCGCCGACGAGCTGTCTTCGGGGAACTCGGGCGTCGCCCGCGCTCTTGAGGCCGCCCGCGAAACGCCCCCCATCAGCGTCCCGCTCCTGATCGGCGCGGCGTGCCTCGCGCTCGCGGAGCTGGTGCTCGCGAAGCTCTTCAGCCACGCGTCCCAGCCCGATCAACCCCAGGGGGCCGCGGCATGACCCGCCTTTTCGAGCAGATCCTGGGCCTGGAGTCGGGACGCCTCAGCGACCCCGACGCGCGTCTCTCCTTCGCGCACGCGATCCCCGGGTGGGCGTGGGTCTTTCTCGTCGTCGCGGCCGGGGCGGTCGCGGGATGGAGCTACTGGAAGATCGTGGGCAAGCCCCTGGCCCGGGGCGTGCTCGCCTCATTGCGCGCCCTGACGCTGGTGCTCATCGCCCTGATCCTGGCGGGCCCGCAGCTCATCAAGGAGTCGAAACGCACCGAGCGCGACTGGGTCGTGCTGCTCGCCGACCGCTCGCAGTCGATGTCCATCGCCGACGCGCCGGACCGCGCCACGCGCGAGGAGCAGCTCAAGAAGTCCATCGCCAACGCCTGGCCCGCGCTCTCCGATCTCGCCTCCACGCGCAACCTCCTGCTGCTGGGGTTCGACGCCGGGGCGTACGAGCTGAAGATGCGGGGCGGGAGGGACGGGGAGCTCCTGGTGCTCGATCTGGGGGAGGCCAAGGGCGCGCGGACCAGCCTCGGGCGCGCCCTGGACCAGACACTGCGCCGGGTCGCGTCGCGCCCGGTCGCCGGGCTGGTGGTGCTCAGCGACGGGCGCTCGAGCGACACGATCGCCAAGCCCACGCTCCGCCAGCTCGAGTCGCGCCAGATCCCGGTCTTCGCGGTGCCCCTGGGGAGCGAGCAGGCCCCCGCCGACCTCGCGCTCGCGCGGGTCGAGTCCCCCACCGCGGGCTTCGTGGGCGACATCATCCCCGTCACCGCCGACATCGAGTTCAGGGGCGATTCGGCCGAACCCGCCCGCACCTCCGAGCCTCCTCGCGCAAAGGTCGAGCTCGTGGACCAGGGCTCCGGGCGTGTGCTGGACTCACGCGAACTCCCCCCACGAACGCCGGGCCAGCCCTGGCGCGTCACCCTCACCACCCAGCCCCAGGACGCGGGCGAATCCCGCTGGACGGTCCGCGTCGTGCCCGAGCGCCCGGATCTCTCCGCGGAGAACAACAGCCAGGACCTGAGCGTCGAGCTCGTGGGACGTCCGGTCCGCGTGGTCTACTTTGACGGCTACCCGCGCTGGGAATACCGCTACGTCAAGAACCTGCTCCTGCGCGAGAAGTCCATCCGGTCCTCGTCTCTCCTCCTGAGCCCGGACAAGCGGTACATCCAGGAAGGCTCCGAGGCGCTCGACGTCCTCCCGCGCACCCCCGAGGCGTGGCGCGCGATCGACGTGATCGTCATGGGCGACCTCAAGCCCGGCGTCTTCAGCGATGAGCAACTCCGCCAGATCAAGGACCACGTCGCCCTCCACGGCGCCGGGCTCCTCTGGATCGCGGGCCAGGGCGCCACGCCCTCGGCCTGGCGCGGCACGCCCCTGGCCGACCTCCTCCCCTTCGCGCTCCGCCCCGGCGCGGACCACGCGATCGTGAAGGACTGGCTCAAGCCCGTGGTGCTCCGCCCCACGCCCCTCGCGACGCGCCTGGGCGTGCTCCACCTCGCCGACGACCGCGCCGATCCGTCGGGCTGGCCCGAGGCCCTGAGCAACCCCGGCGCGCGCTGGCCGCTGCTGCGCTGGGCCCAGCGTCTCGACCAGGCGTCGCTCAAGCCCACCGCGGAGGTGCTGGCGAGCGCCGTCCCCGCCGAGGGCGACGCCCTCTCCGCGGGCGAGGCCCCATCCCCGGGCGTGCTCACCATGCGCTACGGCTCGGGGCGGGTGGTGTACGTCGCCACCGACGAGATCTGGCGCTACCGCTACGCCCGGGGCGAGGCCCTCCCCGAGCGCTTCTACATCCCCCTCATCCGCCTGCTCGCCCGCGAGACGCTCGGGCGCGCCGGCAAGGCCGCCCAGCTCGAAGTTTCCCCCGCCACCGTCCTCACCGACCAGCAGGTCCAGGTCACGGTGCGGCTCCTCGACGAGACGCTCGTCGCCCGTCGTCCCGCGAATATCCAGGTCCGCCTCACGCGTGAGGGCTCGCCCGCGATTGATCTGGAGCTCCGTCCCGAGGGCTTGAGCGATGCCGACACGCCCGCCAGCGTCTTCACCGCGCGGTTCGTCGCGACCGACCCGGGTCGGTACCGGGTCACGTCTCCCGACCCGCTGCTTCTGGGCCAGGACGCGAGCGCCACGCTGACCGTGCAGCTCCCCGAGGACGAAATGCGCGTCCCCCAGGCCGACCACGCCACCCTCGCCACGCTCGCCCAGGCCACGGGGGGCTCGGTCCTGGCCCCCGAACGCCTGAGTTCGCTCCCGTCGCTGCTCCCCAACCGCGAGCTGACGATCTTGGGCACACCCCAGACCGAGACCCTGTGGGACAAGTGGGCGGTGTGGATCACGCTGATGGCCCTGCTCGTGGCGGAATGGGTCGGGCGTCGCGTGATCCGGCTGTCCTGATCTGGCTTGCCTGAGGCTTTGCTCGCCCCGGGCGCCGCTCCCGCGGGTCTATTTCACCCATGTAACGCGTCTATGCCGCGAAAACAGGCGGGCCCGCCGCCGCGTACAGTCCGTTGACGGAGCTGGGCACGCTGGCGGGCGGAAACGGTCGATAACCGTGACGCCCCGACGGGGGTGAGGAGTCCTCCTGGGCCATGAGCGACTTCCCGACGCAGGATGTTCCGCGCAGCGGGCTGGTGGCCCCCGTTGTCGCCGCGCTCTCGCGCCTTCGCGCGGGCGCCCGGCGACGCCTGCTCGTCCAGACCCTGGGGCTGCTCGTCGGCGGGCTGGTGATGGGCGGGCTGCTGGTGGGCTTGTTCGACTATCTCTTCCGGCTCCCCCTCGCGCTGCGGTACTTCTTTTGGTTCGCGGGGATCGCGTGCGCGGTCTGGGGCGTGCGCACATTCGTGCTCCCCGCGCTGCGGTTCGCCCCAACGCTCAGCGAGATCGCCCTGCGCCTGGAGCGCTGGGGCGCCACCTCCGCCACGCCGCTCCCGGGGGTCATCGCCTCCGGGCTCGAGCTGGCGTCCCAGGCCGATGACCCCGGGCCCACGGGCGTGCTGAGCCGATCCGCCGCCGAGCGAGCCGTGGCGGCGATGCGCTCGATCCGCCCGGGCGATCTGCTCAACCCGCGTCTGACGCGGCGCTGCCTTGGGGCCCTCGCGCTCGCCGCCGCCCCGCTCCTGGCCCTGGCCCTTGGGGCGCCCCACCTCTCGAAGATCGGCGCGCAGCGCGTCCTGGCCCCCTGGACCAACGCGCACTGGCCCAAGCGCACGGCCATCGCCGACGCGACGGGTGTCTCGGCCCACGCCCTCGGGGCCGCGCTCCCCCTCCGGGCCGTGCTCTCCCGGACCGATCGCGCGCCGGGCAAGACGGCGGTGGAAGTTTCGTACCGGGTTCTCACCAACGACATCGCGGGCCCGACCCGGCGCGCCATCATGACCCCGCAGCCCCGGGGAGAGCAAGCCCGCGGCGAACTCTTCGAGCGCCTCTTCGAGCCCGGCTCGCTCGTCTCGGCGACATCTCCCGCGACGCCCCTCCCGCGCGTGGAGATCGAGTACTGGTTCTCGACCGACGACGACGCCACCGAGCCGGCCCGCGTCGCGCTGGTCGAGCCCCCCGCCATCGAGTCCGCCACGGTCACCGTCGTCCCCCCCGCCTACGCCGACCCCTCGCGCGAGGGCTTCCCGTTCGTCCACGGCGTGCGCGAGCTGGGCCCGGGGATCGACGAGCGCGCCACCGTCTCCCCCGTGCTCCAGGGCTCGGACGCGGTGGTGACGTTCACGCTCAACAAGCCCGTCCCCACCCCTTCCGCCGACGATCTCGAGGGCACCCGCGCCTTCCTCGCCGACGCCTTCCCGGGCGTGGACAGCTCGCTCTTCCGCTCCGCGGCGTTTGACGGCCCGCGCTGGACGCTCGAACTCTTGCTCACCAAGCCCACACGCCTCGCCCCCGTCCTCCGCGATGAGCACGGGATCCTCGCGAGCGATGAACCTCTCTATCGCTTCGATAGCGTGGAAGATCGGCCGCCCACGGCCGTCGTCGTCGAGCCCCCGCAGGACGAGTCGGTCCTGCCCACCGCGGTGATCGCCGCCGCGGGCGAGGGACGCGACGACGTGGGGCTCGCCTCGCTCGCGCTGCGCCGCCAGGTGATGCGCGCGGGCGACTCGAACGCGCCGGCGCCGGAGGCGGGCGAGGATTCCGACCCGGTGGTCATCGCCACGCAGGGCGTGCCCTCGGGGCTCTCGCCGCGCGTGAGCGCGAGTGTGGCGCTGGGCGAGCTGCGCGTGAAGCCGGGCGACGAGGTGCACCTGACCGCGCTCGCCGCCGACAGCCGCCCCGCCGATCTCGCCGGCGCCCCGGTGGTCTCGGGCGTGCGACGGCTCCGGGTGATCTCCGAGAGCGAACTCATCGAGCAGTTCCGGGCCGAGCTGGGAGGAATCCGCGAGGCGTCGATCCGCCTCGCCCAGGAGCAGACGCGGCTGAGCGAGCTGCGTCCCCAGGCTTTCGAGGATCCCGCGCAGGCGTCGTCGCAGCGTCCGCGTCAGCAGGCAATCACCGAGCGGCTGGGCCCCCTCGACGACGTGGTCAAGCGGCTCGCCTCCCGCAAGGAGCGCAACCAGCTCGACGACCGCGAGCTGGAGAATCTGCTTCAGGACACGGGCGATCTGCTCGAGAGCGCGGCGCAGGCCTCGCGGGCCGCCGCCGACGCGCTCTCCTCGCTGAGCGCGAAGGACCAGCCCGAGCAGAAACGGAACCAAGCGGCTCAAACCCTCGCGGACCAGCAGACCGAGGTCGACGAGTCGCTCACGCAGATCGCCCAGATCCTGGACCGGGGCCAGGACAGCTGGGCGGTGCGCCGGACGCTCGAGAAGCTCCTCGCCGAGCAGAAGCAGCTCGCCTCGCAGACCGCCGCGGCGTCGCAGGACACCGCCGGCAAGCCCCTCGAAAGCCTCGACAAGGCGCAGCGGGACGACCTCGAACGCCTGGCCAGCCGCCAGAACGACCTCGCGCAGCGTTCGGCGGCGGCGATCGAGTCCATGGAGTCGCGGGCGCAGCAGATGCGTGAGTCGGACCCGGGGCAGTCCAAGGCCATGCAGCAGGCCGCCGACCGCGCCCGCGAGGACCGCCTGGACAAGGCGCAGCGCGACGCCGCCGAGCAGATCCGCGAGAACAAGACGGGCGACGCGCAGGCGAACCAGCAGGACGCGACGGACGCGCTGGAGCGCGCCCTCGAGCAGCTCGACAAGGTGCAGAAGGAGCGCGACGACGCGCTGCGACGCCTGCTCGCCGAGGTCGTCGAGTCGATCAAGGCCCTCCTGGCCGCCCAGCAGGCGGAGATCTTGGCGCTCACCGAGGCGTCGCGGCGCACCGACCTCCAGGGGCTCGATCAGGGCATGATCCGCCTCAACCAGGACACGCTCGCCGTGAGCGACCGCGTGCAGGCCCAGGTGAAGGAGGCGACGCGCCTGCCCGACCTCCTGGCGGCGGCGTCGCAGGCCCAGGGCGGGGCGATCAAGGCGCTGCGTCTCACCCCGCCCGACGCCGCGGACGCCGACGCCGCTGAACGCGTGAGCCTCCAACGCCTGCGCGAGGCCCTCGAGGAAGCGCAGAAGCTCGACCAGGAGGCGGAGGGGCGCGACAGCGACCGCAAGCTCGCCGAACTCTTGAAGGCCTACCGGGAGATGCTGGAGCTGCAGGTCGCCCTCCGCGACGAGACCGCGCCGCTCTCGAACAAGGACCTCTCGCGCCGGGAGCGTGCCGAGGCCCGGGCGCTGGGCTCGCGGCAGAAGTCGATCCGCGACCGCCTGGCGACGCTCCGCGAGCAGACCCAGGAGATCAGCGAGACGATCGTGCTGGAGTTCGCGCACAAGCGTCTGGACCGCGCCCTGGACAACGCCGTGCGCCCGCTGCTCGACGCCACGGTCCCCGCGTCGGTGGTCCGCGACCAGGCGACGATCATCGCGACGCTCAAGACCATGGTCACGGCGCTCGCCGACGAGCAGAAAAAACGGGACGACTTCCGCGACGACCCCAACGCGGGGGGAGGCGGCGGAGGAGGCGAAGGTCAGGGCAAGCAGGGGCTCCTCCCCCCCATCGCCGAGCTCAAGCTGCTCCGCGGGATGCAGGCCCAGGCCGCCGAGTCCACCCGGACGCTCGACGCCGTCAAGCCCACGCCCGACGCGGAGCTCGCCGAACTCGCGGAGCTGCAGGGCGAGATCTCCCGCCTGGGTCAGAAGATGGCCGAGCAGCTCAACGACCAGCAGGACGGCCCGGACGGGGACACGCCCAAGGACGACGCCAAGAACGAGCCCGCCCCGGAAGGAGACCCCCAGTGAGTCTGCGCTCGACCCTGCGGCTGCTCGCGTGCCCGCTGATGTTTGCGCTGGCGCCGATCGCGCTCGCGCCGATCGCGCTCGCGCAGGACGCGCCCAAACCCAACCCTGAACCTGCACCCGCCAGCGATCCCACTCTCGACGAGCTTCTGGGGCTTCCCAAGCCCGCCGCACCGCCCGCATCGCCCCCCGCCGCACCGGAAACCACACCAACGCCCGCGGACCAAACCAAGAGCGAAACCAAGAACCAACCCGGCAACGACGCCAAGAGCGATCTGCAGCGCGATCTCGAAGGTCGCCCGCCGGGCGAGGCGTTCGACGACGCGCTGCGCCTCATGGCCGACGCGACAGATCGTCTCTCGGCCCGGAAGGACGTGGGCCTCGCGACGCAGCGGGTGCAGGAGGCGATCCTCCTCAGGCTCGACAAGCTCATCGACGAAGCCGAGAAGCAGCGCAGCCAGAGCAAGAGCAAGAAGAAGCAGAAGTCCTCCCAGGACAAGCCCGACGAGAGCCAGCAGCAGCAGAGCCAGCCCAAGAGCCAGCAGGCCCAGCAGCAAAAGCCCGGCACGACCGGCGGGACCCCCAGCTCGGCGAGCGAGTCCGGCGCGGGCCGCCCCCCGCGGGCCGGCGAGGAGGCCAAGTGGGGCGCCCTCCCCGAGCACGTGCGCGACGCGCTGCGCCAGGGGCTGGGGGACAAGTACAGCTCGCTGTACCGCCTCAAGACCGAGGAGTATTACAAGCGCCTCGCCGAGGAACCCACGCCGTCCTCGCCCTCGCCCGACACACGGCCCGAAACACGAAAGGACCCCCGGTGACCGACGCGATCGTCTCGGGAGTCCTCAGCGCGCTCCTCCCCGTCGCGGGTGGGCCCCCCGCCGCGCTCGTGCTGCCCGCCATCGCGTTCATGGAGCCCGACGCCGGCGCCGCCGCGGCCGCCCCGCGCCCGGACCGAGGCGCCGCCAACAACCCTCTCGAACGCGAGATCACCCCCCAGCTCGACGACGCCATCGACCGCGGGCTCCGCGCCCTCGCCCAGCAGCAACGCCCCGACGGGTCCTTCGGCGAAGGGCAGTTCGGCGGGAACATCGCCATCGCCGCCGTCGCCTGCATCGCCTTCATGGGCGACGGCAACGTCCCGGGTCGCGGGGTCTACGGCGAGAACGTCGCCAAGGGGCTCGAGTTCATCCTCAACGCCTCCCAGGAGAACGGGCTCATCGCCGCCGACACGGCCAACGGCCCTATGTACGGGCACGGGTTCGCCACGCTCTTCCTGGGCGAGGTGTACGGCATGACGCAGGGCGGGGGCGACACGCTGCTGGCCTCGCGCGTGCACCAGGCCCTCACCAAGGCGGTCCGCCTCATCCAGACCACGCAGAACGACGAAGGCGGGTGGCGCTACAACCCCGTCCCCTACGACGCCGACGTCTCGGTCACTATCTGCCAGATCATGGCCCTCCGCTCGGCC
>CAZTJZ010000066.1:0-17670 GCA_964614075.1 uncultured Phycisphaeraceae bacterium | reverse complement strand
ATGATGCAGTTGTCCTTCTTGTCGCGGACGACCTCGAGCTCGAACTCCTTCCACCCGATGACGGACTGATCGACCTGGACCTGGTGGATCATCGAGGCGGCGAGCCCGCGCGTCACGATGTCGCGGAACTCCTCGAGGTTGTACGCGATCCCCCCCCCGCTGCCCCCCAGCGTGAACGCCGGGCGGATGATCGCGGGGAGCCCGATCTCCGCGAGGAAGCGCTCGGCGTCCTCGAGGGTGGTGACGGTCTTGGCGCGGGGGAGCGTGAGCCCGATCTTCTCGCAGATCTCCTTGAAGATCTGGCGGTCCTCGGCCCGGTGGATGATCTCTCGGTTGGCGCCGATCATCTCGACCCCGAACTCCTGGAGCGTGCCGTTGTCGAAGAGCGCGCAGGCGCAGTTGAGCGCGGTCTGCCCGCCCAGGGTCGGAAGGATGGCGTCGATCTGGTGCCCCGGCTCGCCTCGGCGGGACGCGTCCTGGGCGCGGGAGTGCTCGAGCTCGATGATCTTGCGGACGCTCTCGGGGGTGATGGGCTCGATGTAGGTGCGGTCGCTGAACTGGGGGTCGGTCATGATCGTCGCGGGGTTGCTGTTGACCAGGACGATGCGGTAGCCCTCGCTCTTGAGGGCCTTGCACGCCTGCGTCCCGGAGTAGTCGAACTCGCAACCCTGCCCGATGACGATCGGCCCGGACCCCAGGACCAGGATCGTCTTGATGTCGGTGCGCTTGGGCATCCCTTCTCCTCGGTCCGTTCCGGGCGCCTCCGCACGCCGACGGAACGGGCGCAAACTCGCTGAGGATACGCGCCCCACGCCGCGCTTTCGCGTCCGGGGCAAGGCTGTTGGCGTGATTGCGGGCGGGAACTCGCCCCGGCCGATGAATGAGCCATGGCTTCACCCGCCCGGGCGATGCGTCCCTCTACCACGTCGGCCCGCCCGCCCGACCGCGGGGGCTTGGCCGGGGCCACGGACGACCTCCGCGCGCGCCTCGAGGCGTATTACACCCCGTTGTACCGTGATGACCTTGGTTATGGCGACTGGGAAGCCCACGTCGCGAAGCGTCTGGACGAGGACGCCAACTTCGCGCGCCTGCTGGCCGGGCTGGAGTCTGATCTGCTTCTCGACCGCTGGCGTCCGCCGGGCCGGCTCCTGGTCGTCGGCTCGGGCACGGGCGCCGACTGGCTCACCTTCGCGCGTCGAGGGTTCGACGCGTGGGGCATCGAGCCCAACGAGGAGGCGCTGGAGATCTCCCGGCTCAAGGCCCGGCAGGAGGGCCGGGACGGTTCGCGTCTCGTGCATGCCGCCGCGGAGAACCTCCCGTTCCCGGGAGGGATGTTCGACCGGGTGTGGAGCTGGACGGTGTTGGAGCACGTGCAGGACGCGGAGCGGTCGCTGTCGGAGATCGTGCGGGTGCTGCGTCCGGGCGGGGAGGCGTTCGTGGGCACGGTGGACTACCGCCAGTTCTGGGAGCCCCACTACAAGACCTACGCCCCGTGCTTCCTGCCCAGGCCCTTCGTCAAGCTCTGGCTGCGCCTCGCCGGGCGCCACCCCGGCTTTGTCGATTCGCTGAATTTTGTTTCGGGGCGGCGCCTCGCCAACGCCCTGCGGTCGCACCCGGTCACGGCGTGGAACGCGATCCGGCCTTGGACCGGTCGCCTGGTGAACCCCGCCAGCCCCGAGGACGCCCTGATCCGATGGATCACGGAGACCTTCCAGGCCGATTCGGTCCAGCTGTGGGTGATCCGCAAGCACGCCGCGCCGGCCCGGACCGCAAACTGAAGGGAGCATTTCGGCACCGCCGATAGTCCCTGCATGGACGCCACGCCCATGCCGCGCGATCTCGTCGCCCCCTCGGCGTCACCCACCGACCAGGACATTCCCCGGCTCACCGCGCCCGAGTACTGGGCTCTGCAGCGTGACCGCAGCATCGAGCTCAAGGACCACGATCCGGGCGCACGCACCATCGATCTGGCCGCTCGCCTCGCCGGGTTCCTCGCACCCGGCGCCCGGATCCTCTGCGTGGGCTGCCGCAACGCCCACGAGCTGGACCATCTCTCCCGCGCGGGGTTCCCCGACGCGTTGGGGATCGACCTGCACTCGACCGACCCCCGCATCGCGGTGATGGACATGCACGCGATGTCGTTCCGCGACGGCGAGTTCGATGCGGTCTTCGCCGCCCACGTGCTCGAACACGCGCTCGACCCGGCCCGGGCGGCCCGGGAGATCCGGCGGGTGCTCCGCCCGCGGGGCGTGCTGCTCGCCGAGGTCCCGGTGCAGTACGGGCGGCGCGGCGCCGACCTCTGGGACTTCCAGACCCCCGAGCGCCTCGCCGAGCTGTTCGAGCCCTGCCAGATCCTCTGGAGCGAGATGGGCCCGCAGCACGGCGCCCGCCAGCTCGCCGCCCGCCTCGCCGTTCGCGTTCTTCCCCAGGCCGGAGCGCACGCGGCATGACGACCCGCACGCGGCTCCCCCCGGCGTCCCCCGCGTCCCCGACGAACCACGACGCCGCGCACGACCTCGCCTACTCCGTCCGCCGGGGCTTCGTCGACGAGTTCTTCACCCGCCACGCCTCGGCCCTCCCCCCGCGCTCCCGCGTCCTGGACCTGGGCGGGATGAAGGGCAAGTCCCGCGGCACGTTCAGCCTCTCGCGCTATCCGCTCGAGGTGACCGTCGCGAACGTCTCCCCCAACGCGAACCCGGACGTGCTCTGCGACGCGGCGCACGTGCCGCTGGAGAGCGCGAGCTTCGACGCCGTCATCCTCAGCGAGGTGCTCGAGCATCTCCTCGAGCCCGAGGCGACGCTGCACGAGTGCGCGAGGCTGCTGCGTCCGGGCGGGGTGCTGCTCGCCACGGCCCCGTTCCTCTTCCGCGTTCACCCCGACCCCATCGACGTGGCCCGGTACACCGCGACGTGGTGGGAGGACCGCCTGACAAGAGCGGGGTTCGCCTCCCTCGAGATCGAGCGTCAGGGGATGTTCTTCAGCGTGATGGCCGAGTTCCTGCGCGGGTGGGTGCTGCACCTGGAGACCACGGGCGCGTTCTGGCCCGGGATGCGCGGGGCGGCGATCGACCTGGTCCGCTGGGCCCGCGAGCAGGCGGTCCGGCGGGAGCGTGACGTGCCCCACGACGACGCGTACCTGCGGAGCTACACCACGGGCTTTGGCGTGCGGGGCGTCCGCCGCGAGAGGGAGCGGTAGGTGCGCGTCTATCTCTGCAAGGGCGACGAGTCGGGCTGGGCGATCGACGAGGACCGGGCGTTGACGGCGGCGGCGTTGGAGGGCGTGGCGACGCTGGTGGAGACTCCCCGCGACGCCGACGTGATCCACGCCGTCTGGTGGCACACGCTGATGGGGTTGCCCGCGCGCGATCTCGAAGGCAAGCGCGTCGTGTGCCACATGGCGGGGCGTCCGGCGCGGTGCCTCGGCGAGCCCGCGTTCGCCGGGGCGATGTCCCGGGTGGACCACTGGATCGCGCAGTCGCGCGAGGCGTACGACGAGCTCCGGGGGCTGGTCGCGAGCGTGACGCACGTGCCCTATGCCGTCGACATGAACCCGGGAACGGGCCTGGGTCCATCGCCCCAAGAGCCCGCGGCGCGCGCCCCGCGTCCGGACGTGTCCCGTCACCTCTCGCGCCTCCCGCGCGGGGCGTACGTCATCGCGAACTTCCACCGCGACAGCGTGGGCGAGGGGCTGAGCGAGGGGCGGGTGCTCCCCAAGCTCGTGAAGGGGCCCGACCTGTTCGTCGAGATCCTGGCGATGCTGCGAGAGCGGGGCGAGAACGTGGTCGCGCTCCTGGCCGGGCCGCGCCGGCACTGGGTGCGATCCGCCCTGCGCGAGCGAGGCGTGGAGGTGGTCTTCGCGGGCGAGGAGCTCGCGGGCGACGACTACCCGCGCCACATCCTCCCGCGGCGTGAGCTCGCTCGCCTCTACGCCGCCGCGAATCTGGTCTTATGCACGAGCCGGAGCGAGGGCGGACCTCGCGGCGTGCTCGAGGCGGCGGCGCTGGGCGTGCCGCAGCTCTCCACGCGCGTGGGCCTCGCGCCCGACGTCCTCCACCACGAATGCCTCTTCTCCGACCCGGTCGAGGGCGCGGCGAAGATCCAGAGCGACATCGCCCACGCCACGCTCCGGCGCTGGGCGCCGGCGCACCAGGCCATCGTCCGCGCGGGGCACAGCGTCGAGGCCAACCGCGAGCGCTTCCGCGCGCTCTACGCCGCGTTCACCGCGCCCGCGCCGACGCGCGCCGCGCCGCCCCTCCCCCCCACCGTCCGCGGGCTCCCGCGGCGGGTGAGCTTCTGGAACAAGTTCACCCCGCCGCCCTGGGGGGGCGGGAACCAGTTCATGATGGCGCTCAAGCACGAGGCCCAGCTCCAGGGCATCGAGGCGATCGAGAACGGCGAGGGGCCCCCCGCCACCGCGCACCTCCTGAACAGCGTCCAGTTCGACATCGAGAAGTTCGAGACGCTTGTTCCGCCCGGCTCGGCGCGCGTCGTCCACCGCATCGACGGGCCCATCAGCGTGCTCCGCGGCACGCCCGAGTCCCTGGACCTCGACCGACGCTGCTTTGAGCTCAACGCCCGGTACGCCTGCGCCACCGTCATCCAGTCGTGGTACACCGTCCGCGCCCTCGCCGACATGGGCTTCCGGCCCGTGCGGCCCGTGCTCATCACCAACGCCTCCGACCCCGCGATCTTCCACCCGCCCGGCACGCCCCACGCCAAATCCCAAGCCCCGGGCTCGCCCGTCAAGGTCATCGCGACCTGCTGGTCGAGCAGCCCGGGCAAGGGTGCGGCGATCTACGAGTGGATGGGGCGGAACCTCGACCCACGCCGCTACACGCTGACCTTCGTGGGCAACTGCCCCTCGCCCCTCCCCAACTGGCGCGTCATCCCGCCGCTGGCCTCCGGGCCCCTCGCGCAGCTCCTCCGCGAGCACGACGTCTACGTTACCGCCAGCCGCAACGACCCCTGCTCCAACGCGCTCGTCGAAGCGATGAGCTGCGGGCTCCCGGCGTTGTACCTCGATTCGGGCGGGCACCCCGAGCTGGCCTCGTTCGGCGGGCTCCCCTTCCGCGCCCTCCGCGAGATCCCGGAACGGCTTGATCAGCTCGTCACGCACCACGCGGTGTACCGGCGTCTGCTCACCCCCGCGCCCCTCGCGGAGGTCTGCCGGGCGTACCTCGACCTGCTCTTCTCCGACGCGCCGTACCGGACCTAGACGCGGGCGGCGCACCCGCGTGATGGTCGCCGGCCTTGGCGCACAAACAAACACCGCCGACGGCGGGCGTCGAGCCCACGGTCGGCGGCGAAGATCGGCGTCTCGTGTTGTCGCAGGATCGGGACCGGCGGCTTACTCGCCCGCGGGCACGCTCGCGACCGGGCGCGACTGACGCGCCTCCCGGGCGGCGATGATCCGGTCGTTCGTGAAGATCTGCACGCCCAGGTCGTCGCCCGCGCCCAGCGTGAGCGTGCGGCTCTTGGGGAGTTCGCCCATGCTCTTGGGTGAGCCCTGGCTCGTCTCGCAGCCGGTCATCGCCAGGCAGCCCGCCGCCCCCAGAGCCACGATCCATCGAGCCGTCGTACGGGTCGTCATGTGAACCTCCATTCAATCCCCGGGGCACGCAGAACCCGGCCGGTTCCACAATCGGCAGGAGTCGCGCCGCACCTCCTTATTTGCGCCGGAATCTCGTGTTCCTGCGCGTCCGAGTGCGACACCTGCGCGGGATTTGCCGAATGCGCTGAGGTGGATGCCCGGCTCGTGGGGAAGTCCCGTCCCGAATACGATCGGGCACCGGGAGTCTCGCCGACAATGAGCCGTTCGATCACCCCTGTTCCTGAACTTCAGACGAGGCCCGTATGGACGTTCAACACCGCTTCACGTTCTCGCGTCGTGCCCTGACTGTTTCCGCGCTGGCCGGGCTGGCCGCGGGGGTTGTCCCGTCGGCGCCGGCGCACGCCGGGGGCTGGACGAGGGCGGCCCAGGCGGCGCAGGAGCCCGTGGCCATGAACGGGCACCTGGTGCGCGAGGTGCGCATCAACTTTGTGCGTGAGCACCCGCAGCACCCAAGCGCGGAGCAGATCCTCGCCACGACGATCGAGCTCGTGGAGACCCCCGACGGGCTCTCGCCGCCGACCGGCAACACCAAGGGACGCCTGTTCAAGTTGTCCGAGCTGGGCGCGTGGCCGAACCCCAAGTTCTCGGACCAGGGGCTCGCGGCGATCGCTCCCGCGGTCTTCCGTCAGCTGGGCCTGGTCGGCGTGTACGTCGTGCCCGACCCGGGCGAGTTCGGGGTGGTGGACGGGAAGGTCGTGGACAAGAGGCCCAGCGGCGCGGACTACCTGACGCTGCAGATCACCACGGGCGTGGCGGCCGAGGTCCGGAGCGTCGCCAACGGCGATCGGCTTGACCCGGAGAAGGACACGCTGGTCAACCACCCGATCCACGCGTGGATCCGCACGCACTCCCCGGTGCAGCCCGAGCAGGAGGGCCAGGAGCGCCGGGACCTACTCCAGAAGGGCGCGATCGAGGACTACGCGTTCCGGCTCTCGCGTCGCCAGGGTCGGCGCGTGGACACGGCGCTGTCGGCCTCGGGCACCGGGCCCGGCGCCGCGACGCTCGACTACATGGTAACCGAGAACAAGCCCTGGACGATCTTCGCGCAGCTCTCGAACACCGGGACGCGGTCGACCTCGCGCCTCCGCGAGCACTTCGGGTTCTTCCACAACGACCTCACCAACCACGACGACCTGCTGACGGTCGGGTACCAGACGGCGAACTTCTCCGACGCGCACACGCTCTACGCGTCGTACGAGATCCCCGTGGACTCCGACCGGCGGGTGAGGCTGCGCGGGTACGGGCAGTGGTACACCTACCAGGCGTCGCAGTTCGGGTTCCTCGCCAACGAGTTCGAGGGCGACGGGTGGAACCTGGGGGGCGAGGTGATCTGGAACTTCTACCAGGACCGCGACCTGTTCCTGGACGCGGTGGCGGGCGCGACGTACAAGAACGTGAACGCGGACAACAACATCGCGCTGATCTCGGGGAGCGACAACTTCTTCGTGCCCCACGCGAGGGTCCGCCTGGAGCGCCACCGCGACACGGGCAACCTCGACGCCGAGCTGGGGATCGAGTTCAACCTGGGGGATCTCGCGGGGACCGACGAGAACCTCGACGCGCTGGGGCGGACCAGCGCGGACAGCGACTGGGTGGTGCTCAAGGGCTCGGTGACGCGTTCGGCGTACCTGGAGCCCTTGTTCCAGGGGCGCAAGCCCGAGCCGGGGAGCCTGGCGCACGAGATCGCGGTCGGGCTCTCGGGGCAGTACGCCTTCGGGAACCGGCTCATCCCCAACGAGACGCAGGTCGCGGGCGGGCTGTACACGGTCCGCGGCTATCCGGAATCGGTGGTCTCGGGCGATACGGCGATCATCGCGACGGCGGAGTATCGCTACCACGTCAACCGCGGGCTGAGCCCCACCGCCAACCCCGGGGAGTTCCTCGGGCAGCACTTCCGTTATCAGCCGCAGTACAAGTACGGCCCGACGGACTGGGAGCTGGTGCTCAAGGGGTTTGTGGACGTGGGGCGTGTGATCAACAGCGACAAGCTGAGCTTCGAGAAGGACCAGACGCTGGTCGGGGCGGGGATCGGCGCCGAGGCGCAAATTCTGCGGAACTTCACGATCCGTGCGGACTGGGGCTTTGCCCTGCGTGACCTAACAGACTCCAGCGGAGCGGAGATCGAGAACTCCGGGCATAACGAACTTTCGTTCGTGCTGACGGTTCTTTACTGATAATCTGGGTAAGACCCTTGCACTTCCCCTGAAATGGCTCACACTAGAGGAGGCCAGATAGTGCCATTTGGACAGGGGAAGATCCGCCATGGGACGAAATCTCAAGATCGGGACCGGGGTGTCGGTGTCGTCGCGCGCCGCGGGGGCGGGGATGAGCGCGGGCGTGCTGGCGATGCTGGCGGGTGCGGTGCCCGGGACGGCGCTGGGCGCCCCCACGGGTGAGCAGGTGGTCGCGGGGCAGGCGAGCTTCGCCCGCGCCGGGGCGGTGACGAACATCACCGCGTCGAACAACACGATCATCAACTACCAGACGTTCAACGTTGGGTCGTCGGAGACGGTGCGGTTCATCCAGCCCGACGCGGCGTCACGGGTGCTCAACCGCGTGACGACGGCGGACCCCTCGAGGATCGATGGATCGCTCCTGGGCAACGGGCGGGTGTATCTCGTCAACCCGGCGGGCGTGATGGTGGGCCCGGGGGCGACGATCAACGTGGCGGGGCTTGTGGCGGCGGCGGGCAACCTCTCCGACGCGGACTTCCTCTCCGGCAACGACCACTTCACGAACGTGAGCGGGCCCATCAGCGTCGAGGGCGCCATCGACGCCCAGAGCGTGGCGCTCGTGGCCCGGACGATCAGCAACAGCGGGAGCATCGTGGCCGACGGCGGGGTGGTCGCGGCGATGATCGGGAGCGACGTGTACCTGCGCGAGGCGGACGGTCGGATCTATGCGCGGATTGACGGGCGGGACGTGGACGCGACGGGCGCGGCGGCGGCGGGCGGGGCGCAGGCGATCCCCTCGAACTCGGCGCCCGCGGGCATCCGCAACACCGGGTCGATCTCGGCGCAGGGCGGGGTGGTGAGCCTGGGCGCGGGCGACGTGGCGGCGCTGGCGATCCACAACGCGGGCGTGATCGCGGCGCACGGCGGGAGCGTCGAGATGGTCGCGCACGCGGGGACGATCAAGAACCAGGGGACGGTGGACGTCTCGGTGGGGAACGGAGCCGCGGGGAGCGTGGCGATGCGCGCCCCGACGGTGGAGATCTCGGGGCGGATCTGGGCGGACACGGAGAACGGTGCCGCGGGACATGTCTCGGTGGTGAGCTCGGTGGGCACGGTGACGCGTCCGGGCTCGGAGATCTCGGCGCAGGGCGGGAGCGGGATCGCCACGGGCGGATCGATCGAGCTCTCCTCGGGCGGGGACACGTTCGTCTCCAAGCAGACCAATCTGAACTTCTCGGGCGGGGCGATCGGGGGCAACGGCGGGGAGGCGGTGGTCTCGGGCGGGCTGCGGGTGGGGATGTACGGGACGATGAACGCCGACGCGGCGTACGGGAACACCGCGGGCACGGTCACGTTCTCGTCGGAGTACATCGCGGCGGACAAGCCCAGCGGCTCGCAGGGGTCGCTGAGCTCGTCGTTTGTGTTCGGGAAGGAGACCGGATCGCTGTTTGTCGTCTCGACGACGGCGCTGGAGAACTTCACGGGCGACGTGACGCTGGAGGCGGCGCTGGACATCGGGATTTATTCGAGCATCGAGAAGCAGAAGGGATGTCTGGAGCTGTCGGCGGTGCGGGACATCCGCTTCCTGGGGCTGGTGGGGGACGATGTGGGCGAGCAGCCCGGCACGCCGAGGTTCCGCGGGTATGGGTACGGGTGCGGCGGGGACTATGACATCACGATCCAGGCGGACTGCCTGGACTTCAAGGCCGGGCGGAACATCGCGGACTTCTCGACGCCTCGCGGGACGACGCTGATCGCGAACACGGGGGACATTCTGCTGGAGGCGACGGCGGGCTCGACGGAGTTCGGTCGGGCGAAGGTGAAGTTCGGGAAGACGTTGTCGATCACGCAGGCCGACGACTTCTACATGCCGGACATGACGCGGAGCCTGGTGCACCCGGACTACACGAATCTGAAGATCAACGTGACGAACGGGTACGTGACGCTGGGGAACCCCAGCTGCCCGCAGGACGTGACGGTGTACGGGCTGGACGTCCGCGCGACCGAGGGCGTGGGGATCAACAGCACGATCACGATGATCAACGGGGGGAAGGTGTTCGCGGGCGGGGACATCACGCTCAACGGCGGGATGCAGAGCTGCCTGGACCTGGAGATGCACGCCGGGACGGACGGGACGGGGAGCATCCTGTTCTGCCGCCCGGGGCTGGAGATCTGGGGCGATCAGATCACGCTGACGGCGGGGAACGGGACGGGGACGAGCTCGCTCGTGGACCTGCGGACCAACGGGCCTCGGATCCGCGGGAACACGGGCGACAACACGCGTCCCAGCGCCCTGACGATCGCGATGGACGCGCCGGTGACGGATGATCTGCTCCCCTTGGCGAGCCAGTTCTACGCGCCGATCGCCGGGATGCGGTACTCGATCGCGTCGACCGGGGCGAGCGTGACGCTCACCGACGGGTCGCTCGTGGAGGGGACGTACCTCACGCTCTCGAGCGTGACGGGATCGAACATCAACGACGATCTCCATCTCGCGTCGCTGGACGTGTTCGGCGAGGCGTACCTGCGGGCGGACGTCACCTCGACGCTGGACCAGACGTACCACGGGGCGGCGTACGTGGACGGCGCGGTGGCGCTGGGCGCGCCGACGGTGCGCTTCGAGTCCACCCTCGACGGGTTCGGACGCCAGAGCACGAGCGACACTCTCCACATCGCGGGCGACGCGGTGTTCGGGGGCGCGGTGGGCGGCGGGACGCCCCTGGACCAGCTGGGTGTGCTGGGCTCCTCCGAGATCTGCGGCGGGCTGGTGCGCACGACGGGCGACCAGAGTTACGGCGACGCGGTGCTGCTCTGCCGGGACACGGTGATGGAGAGCACGGGCGGGGGGACGATCGCGTTCTTCTCGACGGTGGACACCAAGCCGGGCGAGGAGGCCGCGGCGCTCTCGATCGTGGGCAACCTCTTCACGCAGGGGCGCCTGGGGGGCGTGGACCCGCTCGCGAGCTTGTCGGTGAGCGGGACGAGCGAGCTGTGCGGCGGGCTCATCCGGACGGTGGGCGCGCAGACCTATGACGGGGCGGTCACGCTGTGCAAGAACACGACGATGGACAGCCTCACCGGGGCCGACATCACCTTCAACTCGACGGTGGACGGCACGGCGCCGAACGGCGGGGAGACGCTGACGATCAACGGCCGCATGAACGCCAACGGCGCCCTCGGCGGGATCGCCCCCTTGGGCGAGCTCACCGTGAACGGCGCGAGCAACCTGTGCGGCGGGCTGGTGCGGACGGTGAACGGGCAGACCTACAACGGCGCGGTCGTGCTGTGCGCGGACACGCTGCTGGACAGCCTGGGCGGCGCGTCCATCACCTTCAACGGTCCCGTCGACGCGGCCCCGGGAGGCCCCGACGAGACCCTCACCATCAACGGCCAGCTCCACGCCAACGGGCCCATCGGTGGCACGACCCCCTTGGGAGCCCTCGAGGTCAACGGCACGAGCGAGATCTGCGGCGGGCTGGTGCGGACGGTGGGCGGGCAGACGTACGGCGGGGCGGTGACGCTCTGCGCCGACACTCTCATGGAGAGCACGAGCGGGGCAACGATCCGCTTCGACTCGACGGTGGACGGCACGCCCGGGGGCGAGCCCGAGGCGCTGACGATCCTGGGCGGGCTGTACGCGGGCGGGCCCATCGGGTCGCTGGATCCGCTCGCGTCCCTGAGCGTGAGCGGCGCGAGCACCCTCGCGGGCGGGAGCGTGGTCACGGTCGGCGATCAGTCGTACGGTGGGGCGGTGGTGCTCGACGCGGACACGACGCTCACCACGGGCGCGGGCGGCGCGGTGACCTTCGGCGGCGCGGTCGATTCCGGCGCCACCCCTCGCGGGCTCACGATCCAGAGCGACCTCGTGGCCAACGGCCCGATCGGCGGGATCAGCCCGCTCGCGGAGCTGACGGTGGCCGGTTCGTCCGAACTGTGCGGCGGGCTGGTGCGGACGGTGGGCGGGCAGACGTACAACGGGCCGGTGGTCCTGTGTGCCGACACGCTCCTCGACAGCACCGGCGCCGGCGAGATCCGCTTCGAGTCGAGCGTCGAGGGCACGCCGGGCGGCGACGATGAATCCCTCACGATCAACGGCACGCTGCTGGCGCGCGGCACCATCGGCGCCGTCACGCCCCTCGAAGCCCTCATGGTCAACGGGCCGAGCATCCTTACCGGCGGGGTGGTGAACACCGTCGGCGGTCAGACCTATCGCGGGGACGTGCTTCTGGGCGTCGAGACCACGCTCACGAGCACCTCGGGCGGATTGATGACCTTCGGCGGGGCGCTCGACGCCATCCCGGGTTCCAGCAGCGGGCTCACGGTGAATGGTGGGATCATGGCCGAGGGCGCCATCGGCGGCGCCACGCCCCTGGGCTCGCTCACGGTCAACGGGACGAGCGAGATCTGCGGCGGGCTGGTGCGGACGCAGGCCGGGCAGACGTACAACGGGGACGTCGTGCTGTGCGCCGACACGCTGATGCAGAGCATGCTGGGCGGGACGATCGCGTTCGCGGGGAGCGTGAACGGCACGCCGGGCGGCGAGGCGGAGTCGCTGGTCGTGGACGGCGCGCTCGTGGCTAACGGCGCGATCGGGAACACGGACCCGCTGCGGTTCCTCGATGTGCTGGGCGCGGCGTCGCTGAACGGGGGCGAGGTCCGCACGCTGGGCGAGCAGCTCTACCGCGGGCCGGTGCTCCTGGGCGCCGACACGACGCTGGCGGGGAGCACGATCACGTTCCGCGAGACGGTGAACGGCGACGCGGCGAACGAGCACGCCTTGACGGTCGCGGGCAATCTCGTCGCCGAGAAGCAGATGGGGCTGGAGGGCGCGCTCGAATCGCTGCTCGTCACGGGCACGAGCGAGCTGGGCTGCGGGCTTCTGGGCGGGGGCTACGGCAGCGGGGATGAGCTGGGCGAGATCCCCGGCGGCGGGGTGATGCACGTCCGCACGCTCCTCGGGCAGACCTACGGCGGGGACGTCACGCTGTGCGCCGACACCGTCCTCGAATCCACCTCGGGCGGGATCATCCGGTTCGATCAGAAGGTCGACGGACGGACCGACGGCGGGGAATACCTCCGCATCCTGGGCTCGCTCAGCACGGGCGGGGCGATCGGCTCGACCCACCCGCTCGAGTTCCTCGAGGTCTCGGGCGGGAGCTTCCTCGCGGGCGGGTCGGTCGCGACCGCGGGCGATCAGACCTACGGCGGGGCGGTGCTGCTCGGGAGCGCCATGACGCTCACGGGGCAGAACATCAACTTCAACTCGACGGTGGACTCGTCGGCCGGCGGCGAGGGCGGCCCGCTGGCGCTCGTCGTGGACGGGAACATGCACGCCGAGGGCGCTCTCGGCGGGCTCAACCCGCTGGCGTCGCTGAGCGTCTCGGGCGCGAGCGAGCTCTGCGGCGGGCTGGTGAACACGACCGGCGATCAGCAGTACGGCGGCGCGGTCATCCTGTGCGAAGACACAACGCTCCGCGTGGGCGAGGGCGGGATCGTGCGGTTTGACTCGACGGTCGACGCGGAGGCCGGGGGCGAGGAAGAGTTCCTGATCGTCGAGGGCGACATGTTCGCGGCGGGGGCGATGGGCTCGTTCACGCCCCTCGAGTCGCTCCGCGTGACCGGCCTGAGCCAGCTCTCGGGCGGGCTGGTGCAGACCCGGGGCGATCAGAGGTACGACGGGCTGCTGGTGATCGACCGCGACACCGTGGTGCGCAGCCTCGACGCGGGCACGCTGCGGTTCGGGAACGGGATCGCCGCGGGCGGGCTGGGGATGACCTTCGTGGACCTGGCCATCGAGACGACCCCGGGCGGTCAGATCCGGTTCAACGGCGACGTGGGCATCCCATCGCTGATCCCCGAGTCGAACTTCCTGGGCACGGTGAGCGTGTGCACGCTGGGTGATGTCGGCGGGAACGTGCCGCAGGTCGCGACGATCATCGGCGAGAAGTCGATGTCGATCGTCGCCGACGAGTTCGTGATGTGCCAGGGCGAGAAGTTCACGACGCTGGGGGATCTTGTGATCAACGCGGCCCGGCGCGCGGTGCTGTCGGACCTCACGACCGTGGGCGACCTCAGCGTTCGCTCGGCGGACATCCGGATCAACCGGCGCGCCGCGTCGAACCTCAAGGACAAGGGCGAGGGGCTCCTGAACGACCGCGGCGTGGACTTCGTCGCCGGCGGGCGCCTGGCGTGGGAGGGGCTCACGACGCTGGACAAGGACGGGCCCGCGCCGACGTTCAGCAGCGGAGACGGCGTGCGGCCGGGCGCACTGGCCGGGTACGAGTTCACCAAGACCCCCGCGGGCGATGCGACGCTCGATCGGCTCACGCTCGAGGACGGGACGGTGCTCGACCAGCGCACGCTGGCGCCGCGATCCGTGCCCACGGGCGACCACGACAACGTGCTGGCGAGCCTGCAGCCGCCCAAGTACGTCGATCCGATCAAGCCGGCCGTGTTCGACGTGCGGGCGATGGCGCGACTGGCGGTCACGAGCCGCGGCGTGAGCCCGGAGGAGGCGATCGGCGCGATGGCGGGTCGGTACCTCATCAACGATCTTCCGGCGGGCGTGGACCGCTACGGCGAGGAGCGGACGTACTCGGCGGCGCGTGTGGACATCGACGCGGCGATGCGGGTCGTGGACCGGTTCAACGCGGTGTTCGGACTGCCCGGGCGGGATCGCTCGCCGCAGATCGGCGCGGCGTTGGCCGAGGCGCACGACCGGTACTTGACGTCGAGCCTGCGGGCGCAGTCGTTCGGGTCCTACCTGGACGCGACGCCCGGCGAGGTCGAGGCGTTGGGGTATGTGTCGTCGATCCGGACGCTGCTCGACGACCTGCGGGCGATGGGCCTCCCGGAGATGGAGTATCGCCGGGCCCGCGACCGGATCCTGGGCGAGATCGCCACGCCCGGGCGGCTGTCGGTGGAGCAGCTCGCGGATCTGATCGAGCGGGCGCCGGCGCACGCGTCGTAAGGAAGCCTCGAAGGAGTGATCAGGATCCGGTCGGACTCGCGGGGCGGGCGGGGCGTTGGCGTGCCCCGGCGCGTGATGGTCGCGCGCGTGGCGGGCCGGTCTGCTCTCGGACCAGCAAACTTGAGGAACTTGCCCCCGGGCGTGCTCGCGAGGTGGCATTCCTGAAAACCCGTGCTATTGTTTTGGTGAAGCTCGGATGATCGGCCACATACGAGGATCGACGGGAAAAGGCTCACGCCCATAAAGCCCGCCAGATCGGACTCACCAAGGCTGCCGATGCACCGCCCTTCGCCGAGGCCTCCGCCACGCTCGAAAGAGCGGCGCGGAAAAAACCAATCGTTCGAGGCCCCCGGAGTGCGCTCCCGCGGGGCGTGTGTTCCGGGCCATCGGCGGGGCGGGCTCCACTTCAGTGCAACTCCACTTCGGTTCCTCTCCATGGGGTACTTCCCCACTGGGTCTATCGGATCGGCGTGATCTGGTGTGCGGTCGCGGGGACGGTGCGTGAGGGTGGCGTGTGACGGTGGCGCGGGGAGCCCGGGCTCTGGCCCGGCGGCGCGCGGAAGGGGAAGGCGTGAGCGACCTGTGGCGTGACAACGGCGACAAGGAGCGCGTCCGCGACGCCGCCGACATCGTCCGGGTCGTGGGCGAGCACGTGGCCCTCAAGCCCAAGGGGCGTGAGTACGTCGGGCTCTGCCCCTTCCATGACGATCACCGCCCGTCGATGAACGTCATCCCGGCCAAGGGCATCTTTCACTGCTTTGTCTGCGGGACCGGGGGGGACGTCTTCAGCTTCGTCCGGCGGTTCCACAAGATGGAGTTCCGCGAGGCCCTGGAATATCTCGCGCAGAAGTTCGGCGTGACGCTCACGCCCCGCGCCCGCGGGGGCGAGGCCCCGAGCGGGGTGTCGCGAACGGACCTGCTCGAGGCGAACGCGGCGGCGGCGCGGTTCTACCGGGCGGTCCTGATCGACGAGCAGCACGGACGCCCGGGGCGGGAGCTTCTGTCGCGCCGGGGCATCTCCGCGGAGATGAGCGAGCTGTTCCAGATCGGGCTGGCGCCCGACCGCTGGGACGGGCTGGTGCTGCGGGTGCGCCAGCTCGGGCACGACGCGTCGGTCTACGCCGACGCGGGGCTGCTCAAGCGCCGGGACGACGGCGGGCACTTCGATGTGCTCCGCAACCGCCTGATCTTCCCGATCCAGGACCAGATCGGGCGCGTGATCGCCTTCGGTGGTCGGCGGATGAACGACGAGGACGAGCCCAAGTATCTCAACAGCCCGGACACGCGCCTGTTCCGCAAGTCCGCGACGCTCTACGCCCTCCCCCAGGCGTCGCGGGCGATCCAGAGCGAGGACTGCGCGATCATCACCGAGGGATACACCGACGCGATCGCGTGCCACCAGGGCGGATTCCCCCACGCCGTCGCCACGCTGGGCACGGCCCTCACGCGCGAGCACGCGGGGATCCTGCGCCGGCTGTGCAGCAAGATCGTGCTGCTCTTTGATGGCGACGAGGCGGGGCAGCGGGCGGCGGACCGCGCGGTCGAGATCTTCTTCGCCGAGCCCCTCGACGTGAAGATCGTGACGCTGTCGGCGTTCACCGACGCCAAGGACCCCGACGAGCTGCTCAAGCGCGAGGGCGGCGGGGAGATCTTCGCCAAAGCGCTGGCGGCGGCGGCGGACCTGCTCCCCCACCGCTTCGCTCGGCTGCGGGCGCGGACCCAAGGGGCGGGCCTATCGGCGCTGTCGCGGGCCATCGACGAGGAGATCGCCCGCCTGGCCGAGCTTGGCCTGCGCGACGTCCCGCCCGTGAGGCGGGCGATGATCGTGAAGCAGCTCGCCTCGCTCGCGGGCGTGGACGAAGAGACGATCCGGCGTGCCATCCCCGCCGGGCGGGCGGCGAGGGCGCAGCCAGCGCAGACGGGCGAGGCACCCGCGGGGGACGAGCCGTCGGCGAGCGTGGCGCGGCTGCGCGGGCCCGGGCTGGGCCCGGCCGAGCATGTCCTGGGGTGCATCCTCTGCGAGGGGGATCTGTGGCTGGCGATCCCCGAGCCGCAGCGGGACGTGATCGACCCGTCGGCGTACGCTGACGCCCGGATGCAACGCATCGCCCAGGGCGTGTCGGAGGTGGCCCACGCGGGAGACTCTCCCGACCTGCGCGCGGTGCTGTCGGCGGTGGATGATCTTGAGGTCCAGAACGCCGCCACGCTTCTGCACACCCGGGTCCAGAGCGAAACGCAGCACGACCGCGAGCGTCTGCACGAGCATTTCCGCGCGTGCCTGCGTCGGGCCGAGCTGGACCGGGCGGAGGCGGAGCGGGCCTCGCGGGTCGAAACCAAGGACGAGGGCGACGCGCTGGCGCGGATCGCGCAGAGGCGGAGGCTTCACACGGAGCTGGGCGGGGACCGCCGGGTCCTGCCCCGCCCCGGGTAGACGGATCGTGGTCGGAGGAGGGACGCCGGGGTGGAGCCCCGGGGTCGGGTGGAACGCGGCTCATCGGTGTGTTGGGAGGTATGTTGTGATCTGTGACCTGCACCCCGCGATGTCCGGCCTGTTCGCGCTCGCGAAGAAGCGCGGCTGGCTGAGCTACGAAGAACTGAACAACACGCTCCCGGACGAGATGGTGGACCCCGAGCGGCTCGACGAGCTGCTGGTGCTCATCGACCGCCTGGGCTTCGAGATGATCGACGAGCTGGAGTACCGCAAGCGCACGCACTCGCGGAGCGCCCGGGGCGTCGCCGCCCGCGCGCCGCGGGCGATGAGCGTGGCGGGGGGCGAGCGGGCGGCGGAGGAGGCCTCGCTGCGCCGGACGCTGAACGCCAAGGCGCCTCGCGGCCCGGAGCGGGCCGACGACCCGGAGGACGAGCAGCTCCGCAAGGACTTCGAGGAGGCGGTGGCGGAGGAGAGCCGCGGCACG
>CAZTJZ010000065.1:0-18004 GCA_964614075.1 uncultured Phycisphaeraceae bacterium | reverse complement strand
CCTGGGGCGTCACGAACAGCACCCCGCGGTCGGCGAGCAGCTCGAGCGCGTGCGTGGTCACGGCCCCGGCCTCCAGCGAGATCAAGACCCCCGCCTGGCGGTGCGGGATCTCCCCCGCCACGGGCTGAAACTTCAGGAACGAGTGGTGCATGATCGCCTGGCCCTGCGTCGCCGTCAGGACACGCCCGCGCATCCCGATGAGCGCCCGCGAGGGAATCTCGAAGACCATGTGCGTCACGTCCGCCCCGCGCGACTCCATCTTCTTCAGCTCGGCCTTGCGCGAACCCAGCAGCTCCATCACCGCCCCCATCGTCGAGGTGGGCGTGTCGATGACCAGCTCCTCCACCGGCTCGTGCGGCGCGCCGTCGATCTCCTTGATGATCACCTCGGGCTTGCCCACCGCCAGCTCGAACCCCTCACGGCGCATCGTCTCGATCAGGATCCCCAGGCTCAGCACGCCGCGCCCGGAAACCATGAACTCGTCGGCCGTCTTCCCGGGCTCCACACGCATCGCCGGGTTGCGCTCCAGCTCGCGCATGAGCCGCTCGCGGATCTGGCGGCTCGTGACGTACTCCCCCTCCTGCCCCGCGAAGGGAGAGTCGTTGATCTTGAACAGCATCGTCATCGTGGGCTCTTCCACCTTGAGCGGCGGGAGCTGCACGGGGTTCTCCGGGTCGGCCACCGTGTCCCCGATGTCCACGCTCTCCAGCCCCACGATCGCGCACAGGTCCCCCGCCGCGACCTCGTCCACCTCGCCGCGCTTGAGCCCCTGGAACTGCAGCAGCTGCTGGATCTTCGTGCTGACCTTCTTCCCGTCGCGCTTGATGACCACGACCTGCTGCCCGGAGCGCACCCGCCCGCTGAAGACGCGCCCGATCCCGATCCGCCCGACGTACTCGTTGTAGTCGATGTTCGTAATCAGCACCTGCAGCGGTTTCTGCGTGTCCGCGGGCGGGGCGGGCACCTCGTTCACGATCGCCTCGAACACGTCGCGCAGGTTCGTGGGCCTGGGCTCGGGCACGGGCCACGCCCGCGACGCCCACCCGTCACGCCCCACCGCGTAGATCACCGGAAACTCCAGCGCGTGGTCCTCCGCCCCCAGGTCCACCAGGAGGTCGAACACCTCGTTCACCACCTCGTGCACACGCTCGTCCTGGCGGTCCACCTTGTTCACGATCACCACAGGCTTGAGACCCAGCTCGAGCGCCTTGCCCAGCACGAACTTGGTCTGCGGCATCACGCCCTCGGAGGAGTCCACCAGCAGGCAGCACCCGTCCGCCATCCGCAGCACCCGCTCCACCTCGCCCCCGAAGTCCGCGTGCCCGGGCGTGTCCAGGATGTTGATCCGGTAGGTCTTCCCGTCCAGCCCCGTGTACGACACCGCGCAGTTCTTCGCCAGGATCGTGATCCCGCGCTCCCGCTCCAGCGGGTTGCTGTCCATGATCAGCCCGTGCTGACCCCCCTCGAGCTTCTCCAGCTCCCCCGAGCGAAAGTTCCCGGACTGCTTCAGGAGGTTGTCCACCAGCGTCGTCTTCCCGTGGTCGACGTGCGCGATGATCGCCACGTTCCGGATCGTCGGGTTCCGCGGCACGTCGGGGCGTGCGCTCTGCTGGGCGTTCGTCGCGGTCGTCATGATCGTGCTCATCAAGGCCTGCCCTAGAACCCCCGGTCCGGGAGTTCAGGTTTTTGTACGGACCTCCCCGCGCGTCCACACGCACACCCCTCCGTGGGCCCTACGCCCGTCGGACACCCCTGCCTCGGTGTTGTGCTCAGGGGGCATGCTCGGGGAACCCCTCACTGTAGCAACCCATAACGCCGCCCCGCCCGCGCAGGCGGAACACTCCCCGCCCTTTTCCGCCACATTCGCTGGCCGCGCGAGCAAACTCGTGGCACATTTGCCATGCCGCGAGACCCGCGGCCGCGGGACAACGCCAGAGAGGGATCCGCCCCACGCTTCCGTTGCGTGACGCGACGCCCCCTGCGCGCTCCACCCCGCGCCAGACCGGGGCCACACATGAAGATCCGTGCCGTCGCCGTCGTGTCTCTCTTCGCCGCGGGAGCCGCCAACGCCTCCCCCACCCTCTTCTACTCGAACAACTTCGAGTCCGGAGAGTTCGGCCCCGGCTGGCGCCTCGAAAGCACCAGCGACGCCCCCCGAACCGACGGCGGGGTCGCGCCCTTCACCATGTTCGCCGGACGAAACTCCTGGGAAGTCCCCTCCCTCACCCTCGCCCAGCCCGCGCCCGCGATCCGCCCCGACGCCCGCTACATCCTCACCTTCGACCTCTACATCTTCGACAACTGGACCGGCTTTACCACCCCCAACCCCAACGACCAGCGATTCAAAGTCTCCGCCAACGGCAGCGTCCTCTTCAGCCACTCCTTCTCCAACGTCAACGCCAATCAGACCTACCGCGGGCCCGACCTCCCCCGCCAGGACTACGGCTTCTTCTCCCACCCCGACTCCATCTACCGCAACATCAGCGTGCCCTTTACCGTCCCCGCGAACGAGAACATCTTCATCCGCTTCGGGGCCGTGAACGTCACGCCCAACTCCGGCGCGACGTGGGGCATGGACAACGTCCGCCTGGAGTGGGAAGTCGTTCCCGCGCCCGCCAGCCTGGCCTCGCTCGCGCTGGCCGCCCTCGCCATGGGCCGCCGCCGGCGCTGAGCCCCGCCGGGCACGCCGCTATTTCTTGTTCTTGTCCTGCGCCACCGCGGGCTGATTCTCGCCCGGCGTCTTCTCGTCCGGTCTCGATGGCGTCGGCAGGAACCAGCTCATCCACGCCGTGCGCTGGCGCTGGGCCTGCGCCCACGCGACAAGCTCCTCGCGTGTCGGGGTGCGCCGCGCCATCGCGCCCACCTCGGTGACCTCCGACCCCGATGCCATGCCCGCGCCGGTCCACGCGGACGACCCCTCGTACGCCCGCGTGCTCCCCAGCTCCAGCCGCGACGCCGTCCGCACGCCGACCGCCCGCGGCACAGGCGCCGACAACTCCGCCGCCGATCCCGACACCGATCCCGACACCGATGCCGGCACCGATGCCGGCACGAGCCGATCTACCGCGGCGACTCTCGACAATCCCACGTCGGACTCCTGCCGGGCACTCTTCGCGGACGCCGCCATGGTCCCCGCGTGTGTCCCGGTGTGCGTGCGCCCGGGCTCCCAAGGTCGCACGGCGTACACGCTCAGCCCCGCCAGCATCAACCCCGCCGCGACCGCCACGGGCCCCGCGGAAACCCGGCGAGGCCGCCGACTGAACCGCGCCGCGCCGGACTGCTCCACCCGCTCCAGCACCCGCGCCGAGACGTCCACCGCCGACTCAACCCCGCCGAGCGCCCGCAACTCCCGCGAGAGCGCGCGATCCAGGGCCGAGCCCTCGGGCCCGTCGTGATCCTCCCGTGCTCGACCGATCCCGAACTTCACGCCCGCGCCTCCCGCAGCACCATCCGCAGCTCGCCCAGCCCTTCCTCGCTCGACAGCAGCTCACGCAGACGCGTCCGTCCGCGGAACAGGTGGCTCTTCACCGTCCCCTCGGGGATCTCCAGGTGACGGGCGATGAGCCCGATCGGCCAGTCGTGCTGATGAAAAAGCACCACCACCTCCCGCTGCACCTCGTGGAGCTGCAGCAACGCCCGCTCCAGCCGCGAACGAACCAGCCCGTGCGATTCCTTCCACGAGAGCTCCACCGCCGGGGAAGAACTCCCCGCGATCTGGGTACCGTCCTCGCCGCTCCAGGGTTGCTTCTTTTCCAGCTGATTCAGGTAGATCCGCCGGGCGATCGCGAAAAGCCACGTCGTGAACCGCCACTTGGGGTCGTACTGCTCGAGGTTCGTCAGGGCCCGCACGAACGCTTCCTGAACAACATCCTCCGCGACGTCGCGACGCCCCGAGACCCGCGTGATGTACGCGAAGAGCGACCCCTGGTAGGCGCGGATCAGAGCTTCCGCGGCATCGCGGTCGCCCGCCAGCGTCCGCCGGATCAACCTCCGCTCCAGTACCCGAAGCATGGGTCCTCCGCACCACAGTACCCCGCCTCCTCTTCGCACGCCCCGCGCCGCCAGATCCGCCCGGCCCCGCTTCTACCGCCCTCCGCCGTTCCCATGAAAAAACCCAGCCCGTCGGCGGGCTGGGTCGGGGTGAACCGTGCGCGATGTCCTAGGCCGCCTTCACCCGCCGAACCTGGCGACGCACCGGGGCCGGCGCCGCCGCCCGTGTGCGCTGGAAGGTCTCGCCCGACATCGCCATGACCTCGACTACCTCGAGGGGGTTGCACGCGCAGAACGCCGCGCCGATCTCCTCCGCGAGCCCCTCGGCCCGGTTGAAGACCCCGCCCCCGACCACCACCTGCGTCTTGGGGCACGCCCCGATCTCGCGGAGCGTGTCGATGATCTGCCGGACACCCGGAAGATCGCTCGCCGCCGAGCAGAACATCAGCAGAATGTCCGGGCGGTGCTCGTGCACCTGCGCGAGGATCTCGTCGGCCGGAACCCCGCCCCCCGCGAATCTCGTCGTGTATCCCTTGGATTCCAGCAGGTCCACGGCGATCTGGGCGCCCAGCTCCTCGCCCTCGGCCGTGCCGCAGAACGCGAGTACTGACTTCCCGCGTTGGGTCATGTGGCTCAGGCGTCCCGCGGTCTGATCGATGAGCGATCGCAGGAGCCGGGTCGAGAAGTGGTACCCGATCTTGGTCAGTTGATCCGACCGGTACAGCTTCTCGATCATCTCGTGCGTGGGCCACATCAGCCCCGTGAGGACGGTCTCGGCGGGGACGTTCTGCGCGAACGTCTCGTCCAGCACCTCCCGGGCCGCCCGTCGGTCCCCGTTGATCAGCGTCTCGAAAAACCTCTCGACCAGCAGTTCTTGGCTCATGGCAGAGCATCTCCGGCTTTGGACCAGAGCGGCTCCGCCTGCCCTGAGACCTTGTGTGTGTCCACCCCGCGCCCGATCCTTCGGACGCTTCTCGATGGGCGTCCTATCGATCCACGCGCGCCGGCCCGCTTGGTTTTGCTCACTCGGCGCAGGAGCGAGTTCTGATTCCGATAACACAGCGCAACCCGTGCGCCGTATATTTTTGTTAGTATTATGATCGCCTAACGCCCGAGAACTACCGCGAGATCGCCCGATAACACAGGCAAATCCCCAGTGTGAGGGGTGTTACACGGATGGCGCTAAACCCCGCGGCGCGAATTTCCCCCACCATCGCCTCGCGCGAGAGGAACGAACCCACGCTGGCCGGGAGGTAGCGATAGGCACCGGTCCGGTCGCCGCTGATCATGGTCGCGGTGGTCGGCATGATCCGCCGGCAGTACAAGTTGTTGAACCAGCCCAGGAGGCGGCTCTTGGGCTGCCCGAACTCCAGGATGACCAGACGCCCGCCGCTCTTGAGCACGCGGTGGAACTCGCCCAGGGCCTTGGCCGGGTCGGTCACGTTGCGGATCCCAAAGGCGATCGAGACGACGTCGAACTCCTGGTCGTCGAAGGGCAGATCCATCGCGTCGGCCTCGACGTAGTTCACTTTGGACCGGGCCGGCTCGGGCTCTTTCTTGAGCTTTTCGCGGGCGACGTCGAGCATGGCGGGGGTGAAGTCGGCCCCGACGACACAGCTGGCGCGGGTACTCGCGAAGGCGTGGGTGAGGTCCCCCGTGCCGCAGGCGACGTCGAGGACCCGGCTCCCGGGGCGGACGTCCCCCTCGCGAACGGCGAAGCGTCTCCAGGCCTGGTCGCGCCAGAGCGAGTGGACCCGGTTGTTGAGGTCGTAGCTGCGGGCAATGGACGAGAACATCCCGCGAACTTTGTCGGCCTTGTGCGCGTTCTGGTGGGGATTGGCCAACTCGCCCGCGCCCCATCCCTCCGGGGTTGTAGAATTGCCCGAGGACATCCGGCTCCAAGCGTAGACGATGCCCGGGGCGCAACCACCCGGGCCCCACGAAAGGACGAGCATGGCACGAGCGGGCGTTGGAACACTGACGGGGCTGGCGGGGCTGCTGATGGTCATGCTGGGCGGGTGCACGACCAACCCGGCGACGGGGCGGAGCATCCTGAGCACGCTGAGCCTCTCGGAGGAGGTAGCGCTGGGGGCGCAGGCCTCGCCCGAGTTCATGAAGGAGTACGGCGGGCCGGTCCCCGACGCGCAGCTCCAGGGCTATGTCACGAACATCGGGCGCGCGATGGCCGCCCAGACCGAGGGGGATTACCCGCGGGTGCCCTGGGAGTTCACGCTGGTGAACTCGGACGTGGTGAACGCGTTCGCGCTCCCGGGCGGGAAGGTGTTCGTGACGCGGGGGCTGGCCAAGAAGCTCACGAACGAGGCGCAGCTCGCGGGGGTGATGGGCCACGAGATCGGGCACGTCTCGGCCCAGCACGGGAACCAGCGCATCAGCCAGCAGACGCTCTTCAACATCGGGATGACGGTCGCGGCGGTGGTGGTCACGCAGAGCGGGAACGAGCGTGTCCGCCAGGCCGGGGCGGTGGGGATCCCCGCGCTGCAGATCGGCGGGAACCTGGTCATGCTCAGCTACGGGCGCGAGGAGGAGCTTGAGGCGGACCGGCTGGGCGTGCGCTACATGAGCAAGGTGGGGTACGACCCCGTCGGGCAGCTCGGGGTGATGCAGGTCTTGGCGAGCCTGGGCGGGGGGCAGCGCCAGCCGGAGATGCTGGCGACGCACCCCGACCCGCAGAAGCGCATCGAGCAGATCCGCGCGCTGCTGTCGGGCGAGTACGCGCACACGCAGAACAACCCGCAGTTCCAGCTCAAGGAGAACGAGTTCAGGACGCAGTTCCTGTCGCGGCTGGCGGCTCTGGATCCCGCGCCGGACGCGGAGCGCGTGGCCCAGAGGGAAGCCGAGTTGGAGCACGAGCTGGGCCCGAGCGTGCTGTGGTGCGCGCACTGCCGGGAGAAGCTGGTGGCGGGGCGGTAGCGCCCAACCGCATCTCTCTCCTCGACCGCTTCGACGGCGGGGGCTCGGCGTGACGCCGGGGTGGGTGCGGCATCTAACTCTTCACGCACGCCACGCCCGATCCGTGCTCAATCCATGCCGCACGCGTGGCGGGCACTCTTGATTGGAGACACCCATGCTTCGCTCGAGCGTCCTTGGCGTCCTGGTCCTCACCTCGCCCGCGCTGGCCCAGGACACGCACCGGTTCCAGTTCGCCCCGGTCGGGCAATCGTACACCGCGGCGATCTTCGAGGGGAACCCGCTCGCGGGGCGCGAGGTCGTGAGCACACGGATCGAGCTCCACGTGCGCGTCGATCCCGGCTCGGACGGCGCGGAGTTCGTGACCGACATCGCGCTCCCGATCCAGACCGTCGGCGGGGGGAACTTCCTGGTGCTGACGGGCGCGGACCTGGGGTGGAGCGGGAGCGGAGAGTTCCACTTCGCCCAGACCACCGACGGGTTCAACGGGACGATCGTGACGGGGCGATACGGGGCCGAGACGTACGGCGTGCAGGGGGGGCTTCTCGACGGCTCGTCCATCGAGGTGACCCTCGCGCCCCCGGCATGCCCCGCGGACCTCGATGACGGCAGCGGTGCCGGAGTCCCGGACGGCGGGGTCACGGTCGACGATCTGGTGTATTTCGTCTCGGCGTACGCGCTGGGAGACCCGGCGGCGGACCTGGACGACGACGGGATCGACCCGCCCCAGCCCGACGGCGGGGTGACGATCGAGGACCTGGTCTTTTTCCTCACCCGGTTTTCGGAGGGCTGCTAGGAAAACCGGCTGGGGAGCCTCGGTTTCCGGAACACGTTCGGGCCCTTATTCGAATCACTGACACAGAATCCCTATCGCTTTCTACGCGAACTTCGGATAAATTGCTGTGGCTCGGTGGGTCGACGACCCCGGGGATCCCCGGGGGTGAGGGCGCCTGAATGACGAAGTTCTCCAATCGGGGTGGTTGGACGGGCGTGGTGCTGGCCGCGCCGTTGTTCGTGTGCATGTCCGCATTCGCGCAGCCGGAGGCGCCCTCGGGCGAGCGCTCCGGCGTGAGCACGAATCCCGCGGAGACGTACCGGTTGTTGTCATCGATGGGTGTCCGCTCGCCGGTGGTCGTGAAGCCCGGCGCCCTCGAGGACGCGGTGCTGATCGACACCGGGGAGCGTGTGGGGATCACGACCTCGACGCGCTGGGGCTTGGTGTGCGGGTCGGACGCGCGGAGGCTGACGGCGGCGGACCTGGAGCGGATGGCGGCGTCGCACGAGGTGGAGTTCGCGGGGAGGATGTTCGAGAACGGGGGCGCCGGGTCGGGCGGGTTCACGCCGCGGGTCGGGCCGATCGTGATTAACTATCAGCTCGGCGGATCGGTGCCGGCGGCGGCGGTGCCGGCGTTCACGCTGGCGAAGACGTATCTCGAGTCGAAGTTCCGGGACGCGATCACGGTGACGGTGACGGTGAGCTTTGCGGCGCTCCCGAGCGGGGTGATCGGGGCGACGGGCTCCAACTACGTGAACAACGTGACGTACACGCAGTCTCGGAACTCCCTGCAGAACGGGTGGGACAGCAACGACACGATCCAGGCGTTTCTCCCGACGGGCTCGACGGTCCCGGTGAAGTACGACGGGGCGGGCGGGGCGGTGACGAACGAGACGTTCGTGCAGTGGACGCGGGCGGCGTACAAGTCGACGGTGGGGACGCCCTCGGGCGGGGCCGCCGACGCCCAGATGCAGTACAACAACACGTTCGCGTTCGACTTTGACCCGAGCAACGGCGTGGCCTCGAACGCGCTGTCGCTGGTGGACACGATCATCCACGAGACGCTGCACGCGATGGGGTTCACCTCGGGCGCGGACTTCAACCCCGAGGCGACCAACGTCCTGGACCTGTTCCGGTTCCAGAACTCGGCGAACAACCCCGCCACGACGGCGCAGTTCCAGACGTTCGCGCGGTTGGTCACGTTCGACGGCGGGTCGGACGACATGGTGTGCGACGTGATCGGCGGGCAGTGGCGGATGAGCGACGGGAATCCGTGGCAGGCGAGCCACTTCAGCTTCGTGGGGGGCAACCCGAGCGCGTCGCTGGGGATCATGCAGCCGGCGCTGTGGAACGGGGCGACGTACTACCCGAACTACTTGAAGGCGTCGGACCTGGCGATGATGGACGCGATCGGGTACGACGACGTGGACCTGTGCCGATCGCCCTTGATCACGGCCCATCCCACGGGCGCCACGCGCGACGTGGGCGGGCTCGTGGGGTTCAGCGTGACGGCGACGGGCACGGGGCTCACGTACCTGTGGCAGAAGGACGGCGTGGACCTGACGAGCGCGTCGGGGTACCTGGGATACGCCACGCGGTCGCTGTCGATCACCAACATCGAGGCGGGGGACGCGGGGGCGTACCGCTGCGTCGTGACGGGCTCGTGCGGGACGGCGGTTTCGAACCCCGCGACGCTCACGGTCAACACCCCGGGGTGCCCCGCGGACCTGGATGACGGAACGGGGACGGGCACGCCCGACGGCGGGGTGACGGTGGACGACCTGGTGTTCTTCGTCGGGAAGTTCGCCGACGGGGACGTCGGGGCGGACCTGGACGACGGGTCCGGGACGGGCACGCCTGACGGCGGGGTGACGGTGGACGACCTGGTGTTCTTCGTCACGCGGTTTGCGGGCGGGTGCTGAGGTTTTTTCTCGCGTCGTGTTTTCGGACGCGTGTCGGCTCGCGGGGGCGGGGGTTGTCGGACGCCGGGGCAAGAATCCGGCGTGTTGGGCGTTGGGCTTTGCTCGCCAAAGGCGGGATTGTGGGTTCTAATTTGGTGCGCAGGCCTTGGCGTTCGCCCGGGCCTGGCACGCGGGAGACAGCGGCATGAAGACAGGTCACGGCGTGAGGCGAGCGGGCCTCTTGGTGTTGGCGATGGCCCTGTGCGGCGCGGGCGCGACGGCGCAGACCCAGCCCACGGGCGGGGACGAGGCCCCGGGCGGGGCCCGGCGGATGCTGCTGCGCGCGAGAGCGCCGCGGCACGTGATCCCGCGCGGGGAGAGCGACGCGGTGCTGTACGCGACCGGGGAGCGGGTCCGCGTGCAGAGCGAGGACCGCTGGCGCCCGATCTGCGGCTCGGACGTGAGCAAGCTCACCGACGAGGACCTCAAGCGCATGGCGGAGGAGCACGAGCGGATCGTGGCGCAGGGGAACACGGTGGTGGTGGACACGCCCCGGGCGGGCGGGTTCAACCCCCGGGCGAACATCAACCTGGTGTTCAACATCAGCGGGACGATCCCCAGCGGGGCGACGGCGGCGTTCGCGACGGCGGAGACGTACATCGAGTCGCAGTTCGCGGACCCGATCACGGTGACCGTCAGCGTGACGTTCGCGAATCTGGGCGGGGGGATCCTGGGCGGGACGAGCTCGACGTTCATCAACAATCAGGCGTACTCGACGGTGCGGACGGGGCTCATCAACGGGATGGACAGCACGGACACCATCCAGACGCTCCTGCCCACGCCCACGCTGCCCGTGAAGTACACGAGCGCCGGGGCGGTCACGAACGAGACCGTGGTGGACGTGACCCGGGCGAACTACAACGCGACGATCGGGGTCAACAACGGGACCGCGGCGACGATGCAGTACAACAACGCGTTCTCGTGGGACATGGACCCCACCAACGGGATCGTGGGTTCGCAGGTGTCGCTGGTGGACGTGATCGTGCACGAGACGATCCACGCGCTGGGGTTTGTGTCGGGGGCGGACGGCCCCGGCTTCGGCGGCACGGTCCAGACGGAGCTGATGGATCTGTACCGGTTCCGGCGGTCGACCCGCAACCCGGCGACCAACGCCGATTTCACCGCGTTCGAGCGGTTCATCACGTTCGACGACCCGACGACCGACGACGTGGTGAACGACTTCCTCGGCGCGGGCGAGTGGCGGATGTCGGACGGGAACCCCAGCCAGGCCAGCCACTGGTTCCAGCAGAGCTTCACCCCGTCGACCTCGATCGGGATCATGCAGCCGGCGCTCGCGAACGGCGTGACGTTCTTCCCCGATTACATCCGGACCAGCGACAAGACGCTGCTGGACGCGATCGGGTATGACGAGGTGATCGGGTGCTCGGCGGCGCCGACGATCTCGGCCCACCCGGCGACGCAGACCGTCTGCGTGTCGAACCCGGTCACGTTCAGCGTGACCGCGACGGGGGGCGTGCCCGCGTACCAGTGGCGCAAGAACAGCGTGGACATCTCCGGCGCTACGAACGACACCTACACCATCGCCTCGGCGGGGGCGGCGTCGGCGGGGAGCTACGACTGCGTGGTCACCAACGCGTGCGGCACGACGACGAGCAACGCCGCCACGCTCACCGTGAACACCAACGCGGCCTTCAACAGCCACCCCTCGTCCCAGACGATCTGTACGGGCTCTCCGGTCACGTTCAGCGTCAACGGCGTGGGCAATCCGGCGCCGACGCTGCAGTGGCGGAAGAACGGCGTGAACATCTCCGGCGCCACGAGCAGCTCCTACACGATCCCGTCGGTCGTCCCGGGCGACGCGGGGACGTACGACTGCGTGGGCACCAACCCCTGCGCGACCGCCACGTCGAACAGCGCCGTGCTCACGGTGAACCAGACCGCGACGATCACCGGTGACCCGGCGGCGGCGACCCGCTGCGTCGGGACGGGCGTGACCTTCAACGTCTCGGCGACGGGCGCGGCCACGCTGACCTATCAGTGGCGCAAGAACGCCAGCAACATCTCGGGCGCCACCTCGACCTCCTACACGATCGCCTCGGTGGTGACGGGCGATGCGGGCACGTACGACTGCGTCGTGACCAACTCCTGCGGGAGCGACACGAGCGCCGGGGCGTTGCTCACCGTAAACTCCACCGCGTCGATCTCGGGGCAGCCTTCGCCCGCGTCGGCGTGCGTGGGCTCTCCCGCGGCGTTCAGCGTCACCGCCTCGGGCGCCACGGGCTTCCAGTGGCGCAAGAACGGGAGCAACATCGGCGGCGCGACCGGCTCGACCTACTCCATCCCCAGCGTGAGCTCGGGCGACGCGGGGAGCTATGACTGCCTGGTGTCGAACTCGTGCGGCACGGTGACGAGCAACGCCGCGGCGCTCACGGTGAACACCGGGCCGGGCATCACCTCGCACCCCTCGCCGCTCAGCGTGAACGCCGGGGACCCCGCGAGCTTCAGCGTGTCGGCGACGGGCTCTCCCGCCCCGACGTTTCAGTGGCGCCTGAACGGGAGCAACCTCAGCGACGGGGGGACGATCTCCGGCGCGACGGCCAGCACGCTCAACATCTCGTCGACGGTGGCGGGCGACGCCGGGAACTACGACGTGGTGCTCACCAACTCGTGCGGGACGACGACGAGCAACACCGCGGCGCTCACGGTGAGCTCCGGGTGCGTCGCGGACTTTGACGACGGCTCGGGCACGGGCACTCCGGACGGCGGGGTGACCATCGACGACCTGCTCTACTACCTCACGCTCTTCGAGGCCGGCGACGTGGACGCCGACGTGGACGACGGCAGCGGGACGAACACGCCCGACGGCGGGGTGACGATCGACGACCTGCTGTACTTCCTCGTCCGGTTCGAGGCCGGGTGCTAAGACCCGGAGGTTGACCCCGGAAGCTGAGCCCCAGAGTCTTGGCCTTGGGCTGAGATTCACGGGAACATGAGAACCCCACGCCCCGGCGTTCGTCGCCGGGGCTTTTTTTTCGAAGGGCGTGCGTGGCGCGGAAAGGGCTAGTGCCCGCCGCCGTGGGCGTCGTCTTTCTTGGGCGGCGGCTTGGCGTCCTTGCCCTTCTTGCCGGACGACTTGGACTTGGTGGTCTTCTTGGGCGGTGGTTTTTTCTCGGCGTGCGCGTCCTTGCCGTGATCGTCCTTCTTGGCGTCGGCGTGATCGTCCTTCTTGGCTTCGCCGTGGGCGTCCTTGGCGTGGGCGTCCTTGGCGGGCTCGGCGTGCGGGTCCTTGGCGTGGGCGTCCTTGTCGTTCGGGCTGGGGATCTCGGGGAGCGAGGCGTGCTCAAAGTCGAAGCTGCCCGAGTGGGCCTCGTCGAGGGGCTGCGAGCGCGTGAGCACGATGATCCAGAGCGCGGCGCCCATGAAGGCCGTGCCCGCGGCCATCACGCCCAACGCGCCGCGGAGCCCCTCGGGCCTGCCCTGGAGGGGCAGCGACGCGAACGACACCACGCGGAGGAGCTTGGGCGAGAGCGTCTGCCAGAGCCCCGGTTTCGCGGGAGCCGCGGGCTGATCGGAAGGGTTGGCGGTTGACTTGGCAGCGGGCTTGGCGGCGGGCTTGGGCTCGGCGCGTGCGGGATCCTGGGCCTTGGGTTCTGCTGGCTTGGCTTCGGGGGGCGCTGGGGGGGGTGTAGATTCCGCAGGCGCGGTGGTTTCTGGCGGGGTTGGCGCCGGGACGGGCTCAGGAAGCGCGTCGGCGGGCTGCGCGGGCACCGAGGCGTTGGGATCGGCGAGGAGTTCGTCGGTGAGCTTCGCCAGCTCCTCATCGAGCGAGTGGATGTTGTCGGCGTTGGTGGGCGGGGAAACAACGCTCTCGGGCGACGGGGCGGAAGAGGGCGGAACGTCGGGCGCCGCGCTCGCGGTGGGATCTTGGGCTTGAGGCGAGAGCAGCTCGTCGACGGCGCCCGAGAGATCGCTCAGGGACTGCTGGGCCTGATCGATCGCGGACTGGGCCTCGGACTCCGCGTTCAAGGCGGCCTGCGCGGGGACGGGGTCCGCTCCGGGCGCCTCGGGAGCAACATCTCCGGGCGGCGAATGGGACGCGACGCCATCGTCGCCCAGCGACTGGTCCGAGGGCGTGGTGGGCGGGGGCTGATCGCCCACCGTCTGCGCGATGGTGTGCTGGGTGGACTCGATGTCCCCCAGGAGCGACTCGATCTGGTCGGCGAGATCGGCGTCGCCCGCGGGGGCGCTGTCCGGTACGATGTTGTCCTGCGTCTGGCCCATGATCACGGCGCGGGATGAGCGTCCGGGAACGGCGCCCGGTGTGCATCGTCATCGGCGGTCGAGGGAGGCGACTCCAGAGCCCCCGAGCCCTCCCCCAGACCGAACACCCCCTTTCCGAACCGCGACCATGCACCGCATCGACATCTCGGACCTTGGCGCGGGCGAGCTGCACGCCGGCTCGCGTGTGGTGGTGCCCGGCGAGGAGGCCCGCCACGCCACGCGCGTGAAGCGGCTGGGCGAGGGCGACCGGATCACCCTGCTCGACGGGAGGGGGCTTGTGGCGCTCTCCCGGATCGAGAAGATCCGCAAGGCGCGGGAGTGGGAGCTGGAGCTGGTCGTGGAGCGGGCGGAACGCGTCGCGAGGACCATGCCGAGGGTCGAGGTGTACTCGGCGGTGCCCAAGGGTGATCGTCTGTCGGCGATGATCGAGTCGCTGTCGCAGGTCGGGGCGGCACGGTGGTCGCCTCTGCGGTGCGCGCGGAGCGTCGCGGAGAGCGTGCGCCGCGAGCGCCTCGAGCGCGTCGCGAGAGAATCGATGAAGCAGTGCGGACGCGCGTGGGTGATGGAGATCGGCGAGGAGATGAACCTTCCCGGCGTGCTCGGGCTCGACGGTGTGGTGATCGCCGACGCGTCGGGGGCCGCCCCGCCGCGCCCGGGGAACCTGGTGCGCGTCGTCGTCGGGCCCGAGGGGGGCTGGTCGGACCAGGAGCGCGGGCTCTTCACGGGGCGGGTGGTGGCCCGTTTCGCTCCGCACGTGATGCGGATCGAGACCGCGGCGGCTCTGGCGGCGGGCATGCTCGTTGGCTCGGCAACGTAAGCCCGACTTCAGGCGAGCCCGGCCCGTGCCGCGGCGAGCAGCATCCGCGTGCGCTCGTGGCGGGGCGCGTCGATGACCTGGTCTCTCGGCCCGAGCTCGACGCACTCGCCCCCGTGCATCACCGCGATGTCGTGGCAGAGGTGGTCGATCACCGCGAGATCGTGCGAGATGAACAGGTACCCCAGCCCGAGCTGCGCGCGCAGGTCGGTGAGGAGGTTCAGGATCTGCGCCTGCACGGAGACGTCGAGCGCGCTCGTCGGCTCGTCGCAGACCAGAAGCCTCGGGCCCAGGACCAGCGCCCGGGCGATGGCGACGCGCTGCTTCTGCCCGCCCGAGAGCTCGTGCGGGCGCCGGGCCAGGAGCGACGCGCCCACGCCGCAGCGCTCGAGCATCTCCGCCGCCCGCGTGCGCCGGCCCGCGGCGTCGCCCAGGGCGTGGACGCGCAGCGGCTCCATGACGGCCTCGATCGCGGTGTACCGCGGGTCGAGCGAGCCGCCGGGATCCTGGAAGATCATCTGCATCGAGCGTCGCAGCGTGCGCAGGGTCGCGGGGGCGGCGGTGAGCACGTCGGTCCCGAGCAGGCGCACCGTGCCCGTCGCGGGGATGAGGCCGAGCACCGCCCGCGCGAGCGTGGACTTTCCCGACCCCGACCCGCCGACGATCCCCAGCGTGCGCCCGGTCGCGAGCGTGAACCCCACGCCGCGGACCACGGGCTGCACGACGCCCCCGACGCGGAACTCCACGCGCAGGTCGCGGACATCGAGCAAGGGCGTTTCGGCGGACGGGTTCATGGTCCTTTCCCGAGCATGGAAGGCGGGACGGGGGATCATTGGTTGACCCGGAATGCCCGTCGGCTATTGTTCGGCGTGACGGGCCCTCGCGTGGGGCCGTCGGGCAGGTAGCTCAGTTGGTAGAGCACCGCATTGAAAATGCGGGTGTCGCCGGTTCAAGTCCGGCTCTGCCCATTGGAACGGACACGAGCGGCGTTCGCCCGAGCTCTCGCGCACTCCGATTCAGCACCCCGCCGTGAATCTCGTGATGAAGTAGACCAGATCGTCGATCGAGACGCCCTCGTCCCGAACGCCGGTGCCCGTGCCGTTGTCCAGGTCGGCCTCCATCGCGCCCAGCGCGTACTGCTCGACGAAGTAGATGAGGTCGTCGATGGTCACCCCGCCGTCGGGGATTCCCGCGAGGTCGCCCCCGGTGAGGTCGGCCCGGCAGGCGTCGAGGTAGCGAAGCTGGATCCCATTGACGCCGGACTGGATGTTCCCGCCGAAGAGCCCGGAGTGCATGCCCAGGCGTCCGTCGGCGGTCTGGACGGGGAAGCTCGCGTAGGTGACGCCCGCCGCGTGTCGTCCGGGCCAGGCCCCGCCGACCATGATCGGCCCTTGGGGCGAGTTGTCGACGCGGGCGCGCAAGAGCAGGGTGGTGTTGTTGGGCGTCCAGGCGTAGAGCGTGACCTCGTACCGACCCGGGCGCATCCCCTCGAAGAAGAAGCACGCGTCGACGGGGTTGTTGAACGAGAGGTACATCTCGTCGAGGAGTTTTTCGTCCTCGCCGCCGGTCTGCGGGTGATCGAAGCTCAGGAGCTGGGTCGTGCCGATGTTGTAGATCCGCGCAGTAGAAAGATTGAGCCCGTCGAGCCCCTTGAGCACGAACCGCTGGCTGGTGGGCATGCTGGCGAAGGTGTTCCACACGCCGCGCTGCCCGGTCGCGCCGGGATACGTCGGGGACGGCACGCTCAGCCCGTTCCCGAACTCGATGTTGACAGACTGGGCGCTCGCGCACGGCGTAAGCCCGACCGCCCCGCACACCAGCACGAGTGATCGGATCGAGGAAACTCTCATGACGGGCTCCTGAAAGGATGACCCGCGCAGCATACCACAGAGGGCACTCGTCACGCCGCCCGCCCGGCGCCGAACCGACCGAAAGCCGTCTACCGGGCCGGGTTACGCCTCCGGCGCAGGGCGGCGAGCCCGGCGATGGTCATCACGCCCGCGGCGCCCGGAGAAGGGACAAACTCCACGCCCTTGAGCTCGAGCAGGTACTTTCCGGCGGAGTAAGACGTGACGTTGTCCCAGTGGTCCAGGAGGTCCGTGGCGCTCGGGCCGTCGGGCGCGCGCTCGGTGCCGCGGGGCAGGTCGTTCCAGATGAGGTTGCCCGACGCGTCGCGCGGGTCGTTGTTGTACTTGGAGATGGCGAGGAGATAGTCGCCCGCGGCGGGGACGAACGCCGAAGTGATGAGCCCCCAGCTGCTGTTGGGCCCGGTGACGCGCTGCGACGCCGCGACGCCGACGCCGCCGGTGGTGAAAAGAAAGAGCTGGGCGTCGAAGCTGGCGCCGGACGAGTTGGCGTGGAACGTCGCGGGGTTCGCGACGCGGATGCGGAAAATATCCACGTCGGTCCCCGGCACGAGCTCGCCGTCGATGAACGTGATCGCGCCGATCCCCAGGGGCGTCTGGGCGGTCGCGGCGGTCTGCCCGGCGTCGCCCAGCTCGGTGTAGAGCGAAGCCCGCGCGAGGCTCGCGTATGTCCCCAGCGCGATCATCGCGCTCCACAATGCCGCACGTCGATCCATGTGCCCGTCTCCCCGGAATGACTCCCCCGCGGGACGCTTTCGCGTCCTTCTTCGATTGGGGGGACACTACCGCCTCGGGGCGGGATCCGTCAAGGAATAACACGCGTGGGGCGGTGCAAGGAACGCCGAGCACGTCGGAGAACCTTGCACGTCCAAGAATAATCGCCCGGACGCTACGACGCCCGCGTGAAGCTGAACCCGCCGCCGCTCCAGTCCACGCGGACGGTGTCGCCCTCGGCGAACTCGCCGGCGAGAATCCGGCTCGCGAGCGGGTTCTCGACGCGCTGCTGGATCGTGCGCTTGAGCGGGCGTGCCCCGTACAGCACGTCCCAGCCCTCCACGCCCAGCTGCTCCAGGGCCTTGGCGGTGACCTCGAGCACGAGCCCGCGCCCGCGGAGGCGCGTGCGCAGGCGTTCGAGCTGGATCTCGACGATGCGCCCGACGTCCCGCTTCTGGAGCTGGTGGAAGATCACAACCTCGTCGATGCGGTTGAGCAGCTCCGGACGCATGAGCCCGCCCGACATCGTCTGCGCCGCCCGGCTCATGACCTCGGTCACCTTGCTGGGGAGCCCGGCGGCCTTGGCGAACTCCTCCGCCGCAACCCCCGCCGGGCCGCGCTTGAGCAGCTCGCGGATCGCCGCCTCGATCTCCCAGTCCTCGGCCCCTCCCGCGGCCAGCTCCTGGATCTGCTGGCTCCCGTAGTTGCTCGTCAT
>CAZTJZ010000064.1:0-18128 GCA_964614075.1 uncultured Phycisphaeraceae bacterium | reverse complement strand
GAAGGCGGGCGTGGCCTTCCCGTCGCGGATGATCTGCGGGACGCGCGACTCGATGGTCGAGAGCGGGATCGCGAAGCTGATCCCCGAGCTCTGCCCCTCGTTGGTCCCGTCCGTCGCCGCCGCGGTGGCGATCGCGACGTTCATGCCCACGAGGCGCCCGTGGATGTCGACGAGGGGCCCGCCCGAGTTGCCCGGGTTGATGGCCGCGTCGGTCTGGATGAAGTTCGAGATGCCCGAGTTCCCCACCGCGCCGCGGGCGGTCCGCCCCAGCCCGCTCACGATCCCCTCGCTCATCGAGAACTTGAACCCGAAGGGCGACCCGAACGCGAAGACGCGCTCCCCCTGCTCGATGGTGGCCCCCACGCCCCGGCGGATCGGGTGGACCTCCTTCGATTCGACCTTGAGCACGGCGATGTCGGAGATGGGGTCGCCCCCGACGAGGCGCGCGGACTCGACGCGCCCGTCGTGGAACTGCACCCGGAACGCCGTGCCCCCCATCGCGAGGTGCGCGTTGGTCACGACGTGCCCGAGCTCGTCGTAGACCCACCCCGACCCGGTGGAGGAGAACGAGCCCCCCCGCGCCCCGACCGGGGCGCTCGCCGCCCCGTAGCGATGCACCTCGATGTGCACGACGCTGGGCTCGACGCTGCGGGCGATGTTGCGAACGGCGTTGTTGAGCCGCTCGAGGATGTCGTCGTCGGCGAGGGACTGCCGGGCGAGCGTGATGGTCGCGCGGGTCGACGCGGCCCGGATGCGGAAGACCGCGGGCGGGACCAGGAACAGGATCGCGCAGGTCGTCACGAGCACCACGAACGCCGGGCCGAACGACACGAAGCGACGCATGACCGACCTCCCTGGAGACGCCCTCACACGGCGTGGGCGACCGTCCCGCGCGGGCGGGACGAGCCCCCCTCACCTTGAAGTTCGTTATCGGCGACGGACGGTTTCGACTCCGGCGTGGATGGCCTGAAGTTCGCGCTCATTGAAACGTTTTCAGCACAGGAACCTAGGGCTTGACCCGGGCCGGACGCCCCGGCACGTCCGTTTTCATCTCGTACCCCGCGCCCCCCACCTGGCGGGCGGCGACGCGGCGCACCCACTCGCCCGCGGCCTTCTCCAGCTCGCGCCCCAGGTCGGCCACGGGGTCGGCGAAGCGCGGGGGGGAGAGCGACATCCCGACAAGATCGTGCAGCACGAGCACCTGCCCGTGCGGGCGGGGGCCGGCGCCGATCCCGATCACCGGAAGCGTCGTTGCCTCCAGCAGCTTGCGCGTCACCTCGTCGGGCACAGCCTCGACGAGCAGGCACACCGCTCCGGCGCGCTCCAGCTCCAGGGCGTCGTGCACGATCCGCTCGCCCTCGGCGGGGGTTTTTCCGGCGCTCCCGTACCCGCCGTGGAGCCCGGCGAGCTGCGGTCGGCTCCCGACGTGCGCGCACACCGCCACGCCCGCGCGGGCGCACGCGCGGACCAGCGGGGCGTAGCTCGCGTCGGCCTCGATCTTCACGACGTCCGCACGCCCCTCGGTCATGAACCGGGCCGCGTTGCGGAGGGCCGACGCCTCGTCGGCCTGGTAGGACATGAACGGCATGTCGCCCATGACGAGGGTGCGGGGGGCGCCGCGCTTGACCGCGGCGGTCAGCGCGAGGGCGATCTCCAGGGGCATGTCGATGGTGCGGTCAAAGCCCAGGATGACCTCCGCCGCGGTGTCACCCACGAGCAGAACGTGGACGCCGGCGGCCTCGAGGAACCGTGCGGTGGTGGCGTCGTAGCAGGTGAGGCACGCGAAGGGGCGTCCCTCGCGGGCCATGGCGCGCAGGGTCTTGATGGTGACGGGATGCTGCACGGGGGAAGGGTAGCGCTGGGGGCGAGGGACCGGCGCCCGATCACGCCCCGTACGCTCCGGCATGCCCACGCCCCCCGATCGCTCGCACGTGACGACCGAGCAGCGCCACCCGGGGACGATGCGGCTGCACGAGGCGAGCATCTCTGAGTGCGTGGAGATCCTCCGGCGTGAAGACGAGGCGGTGGCGCGGGCGATGCGGGAGGCCGCCCCGGCCCTGACGCGGTTCATCGAGGCGGTGGAGCCCGGGTTCCTTCGCGGGGGGCGGCTGGTGTACCTGGGGGCGGGGACGTCGGGGCGGCTGGGCGTGCTGGATGCGAGCGAGCTCCCGCCGACGTTCCAGCTTCCGCCGGGGCGCGTGGTGGGGATCATCGCGGGGGGCGACAGCGCGCTGCGGGTGAGCAGCGAGGGGAAGGAAGATGATCCCGGGGGCGCGGTGGCGGAGCTCTCGGGGCTCTCATTGCGGGCGGACGACGCGGTGCTGGGCATCGCGGCGGGGGGCACGACGCCTTATGTGCTGGGGGGGCTGCGGTGGTGCGCGGGGCTGGGCTCCCCGCCCATCACGGGGCTGCTGACGTGCGCGCCGGGGCCGACGCCGCCGGGCGTGGGGCACGCCATCGTGCTCGCGACGGGGCCCGAGGTGGTGACGGGCTCGACGCGGATGAAGGCGGGCACGGCGACCAAGCTCGCGCTCAACACGATCTCGACGACGCTCATGGTCCGTTCCGGGCGGGTCTACGAGAATCTGATGGTGGATCTGCGGGCGACCAACGCCAAGCTGCGCGACCGGGCGGCGCGGATCGTCGCGACGCTCACCGGGCTCTCGCGGGAGGGGAGCTTCGGCTTGCTCGACCGCGCGGGGGGCTCGGTCAAGGCGGCGGTGGTCATGCACCGGCGGGGGGTCGATCGGGAGGAGGCCGAGCGGCGGCTGGCGGGCGTGGGCGGGCGGTTGCCCGAGGCGCTCGCCGGGGCGTGATCGCATCCGGCTACACTCGCCCCGCATGAAACGAACTCTCATGGTGGGGCTGGGCCCGCTGGGCCAGCGGATCCTGCGCGAGATGGTGGAGCGCGGCGTGGGGCACGTGGTGGCGGCGGTGGACGTGGACCCGCGCCTGGCGGGGCAGGCCCTGTCGAGCGTGGTGCCATCGGCCGACCCGCGCATCCGCATCCTCCCCGGGCTGGACCGCGTGGACAACTGGGGCGAGATCGACTGCGCGATCGTGGCCACGAGCAGCGAGCTGCCCCGGTGCGCCGCGACCTTCCGCGCGATCCTGGAGCGCGGGAAGGCGATCGTGAGCACGTGCGAGGAGCTGCTCTACCCGTGGCTGAGGCACGTGGCGCTGGCCGAGGAGCTGGAGGAGATCGCCAAGCGTCACGGGGGGCGGCTCATCGGGACAGGGGTGAATCCCGGGTTCCTGATGGACGCGCTTCCCGTGTTCATGACCAGCGTCTGCCGCAGCGTGCGGGGCGTGTCGGCGTACCGCATCCAGGACGCGTCGTCGCGCCGGATTCCGTTCCAGCAGAAGATCGGGGTGGGCCTGGATGACGCGCAGTTCGCGGCGAAGGTGAAGGACGGGTCGCTCCGCCACGTGGGGCTGGGCGAGAGCCTGCACTTCATCGCCCACTACGCCGGGCTCACCATCGAACGCTGGGAGGAGGACATCGCGCCGGTCCGCGCGGACCGGGACATGAGCAGCGGCGTGGGGGTGGTGTCGCGCGGGCGGATCGCGGGGGTGCGTCAGGTGGCACGCGGGTACAGCGACGAGCAGCCCGTGGTGCATCTGGAGTTCCAGGCGGCGATCGGGCAGCACGACCCGTACGACCGGGTCGTCGTGGAGGGCGAGCCGAGGCTGGACGTGGTGATCCCGGGCGGGGTGCACGGGGACACGGCGACGTGCGCGATCGTGGTGAACATGATCCCGAGGATTCTGGCCGCCGCGCCGGGGCTGCACACGATGGCGACGATCCCTTCGCCCGCGTTCGCCCGCTAGAGTGTGGCGGAGACGAGTGTTGGCGCCCGGGACGGACCCCGGCGTGAGAGGAGCCCCTCAGGGATGGCCAGGCTACCGGTGGAGAGCAGCACGGGGCGCACCGTCACGCTGGGCGGGCGCGAGATCCTCGCCTTCGCGGGGTGCAACTACCTCGGGCTGGGGTATCACCCGGAGGTGCTGCGGGCGCTGGAGCGTCATCTCAAGGTGTACGGCGTGAGCACGACGGCGTCGCGCGAGACCACGGGCAACACCGTCTCGCACGAGGCGCTGGAGCGCGAGCTCGCGGGGTTCATCGGGCAGGAGGCGTGCATCCTGACGGCGGAGGGGTATGCCGCGAACTTCGCCGCGTGCCAGGCGCTGTCGCCGGAGATCGGCGTGGCGCTCTTGGACGCGAAGTCGCACCGGAGCCTCAAGAACGCCGCCATGGCCGCGGGCATGCAGGTGTTCGAGTACGAGCACTGCTCGGCGGGGTCGGCGTCGCACCTGGTGGGGCGTTACGCGGACGTCGGGGTGGCGATCCTGACCGACAGCGTCTTCGCCGCGGACGGCGCGATCGCGCCGCTGCGCGAGCTCTTGGCGGTTCTGCCCGCGCGGCGGAGTGCGCTGGTTGTGGACGACTGCCACGGGTTCTGCGTCCTGGGCCCTGGCGGGCGGGGCGCGGTCGCGCACGAGGAACTCGACGACCCGCGCGTGCTCATCACGACCACGCTCGCCAAGGGGCTGGGGTGCTACGGCGGCGGGGTGCTCGGCCCGGCGCCGATCGTCGGGAGGCTCCGCCAGCAGTCGGGGGTCTACCGCGGGTCCACGCCCATCCCGCCGGCGATCGCCGAGGCGTGCCGGACGGCGGTGGGCGTGATCCGACGCGACCCCGCGATCGTCGCCCGCCTGCGCGAGAACATCTCGACGATGCGAGGCGTGCTGGGGCGGCTGGGGCTGGGTCTCCCGCCCGAGTTCATTCCGATCTTTACCTTCGTCCTCGACCCCGCCGAGCGGATGCAGGCGATCCACGACCAGTTGCTCGAGGCGGGTGTGCTCGCCCCACTCATCGAGTATCCCGGGGGCCCGGGCCCGAGGTACTTCCGCGTGGTGGTGAGCGCGGCGCACTCGACGGAGGACATCCGGCGTCTGGGCCAGGAGTTTGCGCGGGCGATGTCGCGGTAGTGGTTTGGCGTGCCGCCCGGTTCTGGGTTCTGCCGCGTGTCGCTTCGCGGGCTGTTGAGGGTTACCCTCTTCCGGGAGGTGCCCGATGTCCTACGACCCTCGATATCCGACGTCGTATTCCGTCCCGGGCGAGGCGCCGGCGCGGCGTTCGATGCTGGGCGGTCGGCTGGTGATCGCGCTGGTGGTCGCCGTGATCCCGCTGGTGTCGTACTTCGCGAAGGTCTCGCACAACCCCGTGACGGGCGAGTCGCAGCACATCGCGATGACGCACGAGCAGGAGATCGCGCTGGGGATGCAGTCGGCGCCCGAGATGACGGCGCAGATGGGCGGGGCGTCGGCGGACCGAGCGGCGCAGGCGCTGGTGCAGCGCGTCGGGGAGGCGCTGGTGCGGGCGCTCCCGCCCGAGGCCCCGGCGTACCCGTACCGCTTCACGCTCCTGGCGGATCGCCAGACCGTCAACGCGTTCGCGCTCCCGGGGGGGCCGATCTTTATTACCGAGGCGCTGCTCGCGCGGATCACCAGCGAGGGGCAGCTCGCGGGGGTTCTGGGGCACGAGATCGGGCACGTGATCGCGCGTCACTCGGCGGAGCGGATGGCCAAGGCGCAGCTCACGCAGGGGTTGGTGGGCGCCGCGACCGTCGCCGCCGACCCTTCGAGCGCCCAGCAGACCCAGGCGGTCGCGTCGATGGTCGGGCAGTTCACCATGATGCGGTACGGCCGGCAGGACGAGCTGGAGTCCGACGCGCTGGGCGTGCGGTTCATGGCCCGCGCGGGGTACGACCCGCGATCGATGATCGGGGTGATGGAGATCCTGAAGCACGCCAGCGGCGGGGGGCGCCAGCCCGACTTCATGTCCACCCACCCCTCGCCCGACAACCGGATCGAGCGGCTGCACCAGATCATCGCGGAGCAGTTCCCGCAGGGCGTGCCGGGGAATCTGAGGGAGTAGGCATCGGGGGAGGAAGGCATCGAGGCAAGAGGCACCGAGGCATCGAGCGACGCGCCCTCGGTGCCTATTGCCTAGATGCCTAGATGCCTAGATGCCTAGATGCCTCGGTGCCTTCATGCCTTGATGCCTTCCTGCCTACTTCCCCACCACTTTGTCCCAGTCGAGGGCCGGGCCCGGGTCGATCTTGTTCTGCTGGATGTGGTAGTGCCCGAGGATCCCGCGGTAGTTCCGCAGCGTCTCGTCGTCCAGCTGCTCTCGGATCACCTGGCCTAGCGCATCACGCGGCACGTCGCGCCGGATCCCGGGGAGCACCCGGGTCAGCGCCTTCGTGAGCTTCCCGAGCGAGTCGTACTGCTCCGGGGTCAGGTCGTACATGACCAGCTCACGCCCCTGGATCATGCCGACAACAGGTTCGTTCCGCGCGGGACGTGCGACAAAGCCGGGCGTGCGCAGAGGGCCCGCGGTGGACGGGATCGTGATGACCGTTCTGCCCTTTTCGTCGCGGGCGTACCAGCGGTCGAGGGGCCCGGTCTCCCCGGGCGGGTAGGCGCCGATGTTGGCGATCTCGACGCCCACCGAGCGGTCGTTGGAGGTGGTGGCGTGCCAGGCGCGCTCTTTCACGTCCAGGGTCTGGTAGATGGTCCCGTCGAGGTCGAGCATGAAGTGGACGCTGAGCCCGCGCACGTCGTGGAGCACGCGGAAGCAGGTCCGGCTCGTGCCGCAGACGTCGTAATGAAGGACGAACTGATCGACGACCCCGCGGAGCTGGTCGAGGGTCCATCCCCCGCCGCGGACGTCTTCGAGCGTGGTCTCGCCCAGCCCCGCGCGCCGGAGCCCGTAGCGGTTGGGCGTCGCGGGGCCGGTGCCCTGCTTGGCGGTTTCCTCCCACGAACTCTGGTCCAGGGGCGTGAACCGGCGTTCGACGCGGTAGCCGTCGTACCCGCCCGGATCGGTCCAGAGGACGACGGGCGCGCCGGTGTGGAAGAGCCGTCCGCAGATGACGATCTCGTCGCCCCGGCGATGAAGCTCGCTCCCGGGCCCGGCGCAGCCGAGGGATCCCAGGATTATCACCGCGGCAAGGCACGCGCGAAGCCACGTCATGGTGCTGCTCCCGGGACGGGGGTGTGCGGGGGCTGGACCTTGGGGCGATGGGCCTTGGCGGTGATACCGCGCCACAGCCCGGGCACCCGCGCGTGCCCGGCGTCCCCGGGCGCGAGCCCGTCGATCTCGGGCGTGCGGAAGATGAGCATCCACACGCCGCAGACCGTGCAGATCGCGGCCCCGATGCCCACACCCAGCTGGGTGTCGAGCCCGTCGTGCCAGGATTCGGGGCGCCACCGCTTGACCCACGCCGCGGCGAGGTTCCCCACCATCGTGGCGAAGAAGTACCCGGCGGGCATGAGCCCCAGGGTCACCATGTTGACCACCGAGAGCACGCGCCCGCGGATGGCGTCGGGCGTGAGCAGCTGCAGAGCGCCCATGCATGAGTTGAACCCCCACATCCAGAAGCACCCGAGGAAGATCATGACCACGCCGGCGGTCACTTCGTCGCTCACGGCGGAGTAGACGAGGATCGACGCGCCGCCCAGCGTGATCGAGAGCGGGATGAAGTGGTGCTTGGGGTACCAGGCGGGGAACCACTTCATGGCGAGCCCACCCAGGACCGCGCCGAACCCCATGACCCCCGTGAGCATCCCGAAGGTGTCCTCCTCGAGGTGGTAGACGTTCTTTACAAAGAGCGAGAGGAACCGCATGATGGGCGTGGCGAAGGTGGCGAAGATCACGACGGCGATAAACGCGGCGCGCGGGCCAGCCCGCCCGAAGACGAACGCGATCGCCTCGCGCACGTCCCCCCAGATTCGCCCCAGGTTCTTCCACCAGCCGCGCCGGTCGGGCGGGGCGGGGGCGTCGGGGGTGGTGAGCACCGCCGCCAGCACCCCGACGAAGCTGATCGCGTTCACGACGAACAGGACCACGGGCGACCACTTCGCCATGACCACGCCCGCGATGGCCGGCCCGATCGCCCGCGCGAGATTGAACGAGATCCCCTGGAGCGTGATGGCGCGGTAGAGATCGTCCTTGGGCACGAGGCGGGGCGTCAGGACCTGCCACGCCGGGTTGTTGAAGGCGATCGCCACGCCCTGCGCCAGCGACAGGCCGAGCAGGATCCAGAGCAGGGCCCGGGTCTGGCGGGGGGAGAGGTCCTGATCCATCGGGTAGTGCCAGACCACCATCGCGAATCCGATGGCGATGAGCATCATCGCGAGCTGGGTCACGATGAGGAGCGTGCGCCGGTTCACGCTGTCGGCGACGATCCCGCCGAAGATCCCCAGCACGAGGGTGGGCGCGAGCTGCGCGGTCCCGAGATAGCTCGCCCACGCCATGGACTGCGTCTTCTCGGTGACGATCCACTGCGTCCCGACGAACTCGAACCACCCGCCGACGTAGGAGAAGAACGCGGCGAAGTAGACGGTGCGGAAGTGAGCGTGGCGCAGCACGCCGCTCCCGAAGAACCCGTCGGTCGGGGCGCTGGTCCCCGGTGCGCCGGGTCCCGTCGAGCTTGTCTCCGTGCCGTCCATGATCCCCCGCCGGGAGAGCGGCGCGTGGGTGCGCCGCGCCCCGTCCCGCCGACTTCCTTGAGTGTGCCGTATGAGCAGCGCCCGCCCGCGACGTCCATGCTATGGCGCGTGGGGCGGCGCGTGGGACGGCGAGTGGGACGGCGAGTGCGCCCCCGATCCGGGCGTCGCCTCCGGCGGGTTCGCGTAGCGGCACTCGCGCACGCCCACGTACACGAGCAGCTCGAAGGCGAGCAGCCCGCACAACCAGCCCAGGATGAGCAGCGCCCCGGACACCACCGTCGCCCAGTCGGTCCGTCCCAACCCCTGGCGAGTCAGGTCCAGCACGCCGCGGGGACGCGCCCCCAGGACGTCGGTCGCGACGCGCCACGCGAGCGTCAGGAGCAAGGGGCAGACCCCCGAGAGCACCCACCCGAAGCTCGCGTGGGCGCACACCTGCCACGCGGCGGCGGGCGGGAGGCGCCAACCGCGACGGGCGGCGAAGAATCGCACGCCGTGGTACTCAATCCGCGAGAGCGTGAACAGCAGCCCGCAGACGGGGATCGCGTAGACGAAGATCGCCACGCCCGTCGCGAGCCCCTCGACGCCGGAGTTGACCAGGGCGCGGACCGGGTCGCCCACGAGCACGCCGACCCATGGCGAGACGATCAGCACCGAGGCGACGAGCAGGTTGGCCAGGAGCAGCAGCCCCGCGTTGGGCTTTGTGGCCCGCAGGCGGCGCATGACCTCGCGCGGGCGGCGGCACAGGCGCACCAGCGTCGCGAACCACCCGGTGAGCCCCGGGGCGTTCTGGAACTCCGACCCGGGGCGTCGATCGGGGTGGGATTCGCGCACGGGCAGCCCGCACTCCGGGCAGACGCCCTCGGGCGCGAGCCCCGCGAGCGCGTACCCGCAGCGCTCGCACAGAAATCGCGTCCCCTCGCGGGGAGAGTTTGGTTCTGGCGAGGACAAGATGGTGGACCCCGCGATGAAAGAACGCCGACGCGCCGCGCCGGGGCCAGAGCCCGCGGCTCCGGGGCGGGAACGTCCCGCGAGAGCATACGATGCCTGGTCGTGAACGGTTCCGACCCGCAAGTCCGCGAGCTTTTCCGGGCGCACGCGCTCCGCCACACGCGCCAGCGAGAGCTGGTGTACCGCGCGCTCGCCTCGACGAAGCGCCACCCCACCGCGGAGGAGCTCCACGTCTCCGTGCGGGCGATCGACGGGGCGATCAGCCTCGCGACGGTCTACAACACGCTCGACGCGCTGCACGGGAGCGGGCTGTGCCGGAAGCTCGCGGCGCCGGACCAGAGCGGGGGCGTGCGCTACGACGCGGACACGCACGAGCACCTCCACGTGACCACGCCCGACGGGCGGATGACCGACGTGCCGATGGACCTGTCGCGTCGGGTGCTCGACGCCATCGGGCCCACGCTGCGTGCCGAGATCGAGTCCCGGATGGGGGTGGAGCTCGACCGGGTCACGGTGCACCTCTCGGCCCGGACGCCCACGCCTTAACCCCGCGCTCCGGGCTCCACCCGGGCGCGCCGCTCCCGGGCACGCGGGGGTTTTTCTTGAGGGTGCGCGACACCCTCTCGAAACCGGTTGCATCACACTGAAGCCGCCCTCGGACTTGCCCGATAGACCGAGACGGGCCCGACAGGGCCCGCCGGCACACGCCCGACCCGAGGGTGCTCGGGGCGAAGCTTGCACAAGGAAAGACCCGTGCGGAACAACTCCATCAACCGTCGGCGGCACGAGCGATTCGCCCTGAGCCCGATGTACACGCAGATCGCCGTGCGGCTGATGGACGAGGAGAAGTTCACGCTGCAGGGGCACGCCTACGACATCAGCGAGGGCGGGATTCAGTTCGAGCTCGACCGGGCCATCGAGCCGGGCACGCCCGTGGCGATGCAGATCCAGCTCCCGCTGAGCGAGAGCGAGATCAAGGGCCCCGGCCAGGCCGTCTTTGTCATCGGGAACATCGTCTGGCTGGACGACAGCGACGCGGGGCCGGCCCGCATGGCCTTGGCCATCACGCGCTTCGCCCGCGCCGGCGACCGTGAACGCCTCATCGACCAGCTCAGCACCGGGCGGCTGTCACGCGCGGCGTGAGCGCCTCTATCACGCCCGCATCACGCCCTCACGGCGCCGGGCCGCCGAGCGCGAAACCCCAGACTCACCGCGGCACGCCCACCCCGTCCTTGAGGACAAAGTCCCCCGGGCCCGGGAAGGGCTTGATCCCCGCCTGACGCGGCGTGCGCCCGGTGCCCTTGGCCGACGGGCTCTTCTCGGGAATGATGAACTCCGCGTTGGAGAGCGAGTCGTTGTGCTTGAGGGCGATGTCGGCGGCGGCGAGCATGGTGGCGTCGGGATTCTCGTAGAGCTCGCGCCACAAGCGGCGGATCTCGACCTCGGCGAGGTCGAAGAAGTGGATCGCCGCGGCCTTGTCGCGCTGGAACTCCAGGTCGCCCGCGCCGTTCCCGCCGTGCGCCTTGAGGTCCATGTCCAGCTTGCTCAGCGTGCACGCGAAGGCGTGGAGATAGAGGGCGACGTCCGCGATCCGGGCCTGCACCGTCTGACGCTTGAGCATCTCGACGTCGTAGCGCTTGCTCATCACCTTGAACATGTAGGAGTGCTCGCGGATGAGCTGGCAGAGGCGTTCGGCGGGCTCGCGGAGCTCGTTGCTCAGCCTGGGCGTGGGCGGGAGCGAACGCCGGATGCCCAGGTAGACCTCCATCGCGAGGGGGATGGCGGCCTTGAGGATCCGGGCATTGGTCATCCCCTTGAGGATGCGTCCGGCGCGGGAGAAGAGCCCCTGGGGCGACCCGTCGCCCTCCCACGTCATGACGTTCTTGACGCCCAGCATGTACTCGGCGAGCTGCTTCCCGCCATAGCCGAAGATGTAGCTCTGCATGACCTCGTTGGCGCCCTCGACGATGAGGTTGATGCGGGAGTCGCGGAAGACGCGCTCGACCTCGTTCTCGGTCATGTAGCTCTCGCCGCCCATGATCTGCACGCCGTCGTTCACCACGCGCCAGCCCATCTCCGAGCAGAAGACCTTGCACAACGCGGTCTCGACCTGGTGGTCCTCGTCCTTGCGGTCGAGCATGCCGGTGGTCATGTAGAGCACGGCGTCCATCGCGTAGTCGTACGCGCTCATGCGGGCGACGCGCTGGCGCACCAGCTCCTTGTCCGCCAGGGGCATCCCGAACTGGTGGCGGGTCTGGGCCCACTTGATCGCCTGATCGCGGACGCGGCGCGCCCCGCCCAGCATCCCCGCGCTCAGCGTGCACCGCCCGTAGTTCAGGCACGAGAGCGCCATCTGGAGCCCGCGCCCCTCCTGCCCGAGGAGGTTCTCCCGGGGCACCTTCACGTTGTGGAAGCGGATCCGCGCCTGCCACGTCCCGCGGATCCCGCACTTGCTGCGGTTCTTCTGGAAGATCTCCACGCCCTCCATCCACGGGTGGCAGACCAGGGCGCTCACGCGCTCCTTCCCGTCGGGGAACTTCTGCTTGGCCATCACCGTGAACAACCCGGAGAGCGCCCCGCTCGTGGCCCACTTCTTCTCGCCGTTGAGGATGAAGTACTCCCCGTCGGCGGACTTCTCGCAGCGCGTCTCCTGCCCGCCCGCGTCGCACCCCACGTTGGGCTCGCTCAGGCAGAACGCGCTCAGCCAGTCCTTCGCCAGGTGCGGGAGCCACTTCTTCTTCTGGTCGTCGGTCCCGAAGAGCATCACGGCCTTGCACCCGATCGACTGGTGCGCCGACACCATCACCGCCGTCGAACCACAGTACATCCCGATCCGCTCGAGCACGCGGTTGTAGCTGGTGATCCCCATCCCCAGCCCGCCGAACTCCTTGGGGATCGTCATCCCCAGCACGCCCAGCTCGAAGAGGCGATCGATGGTCTTGCGCGTGATCTCCTGGTTCTGGTCGATCTCGATCGAGGGGTGCTCGTGCCTCAGGTACTCGTCGAGACGCGCGAGCAGCTGGTCACACTCGGCCTGCTCCCCAGGCTTCTGCGTTGGGTACGGAAAATAGAACTCCTCCTTGAGGATCCCCCAGAAGAGGTTCTTCACCGGGCCCATCTTCGCGGGCTCGGCCCCGAGCCATTCCTCGGCCTGCTCCAGCAGCTCCTTGTCCGCCGCCGAGATGCCCTTGAGATTCTTGAGGTCTGCCATAGGTTGGTTCTTTCCGTGCGTGCGTGTCTCGTGCCACAGGCGTCCGCCGTGCTCGTCTCTTCCTCGTGGCACAGGCGTCCCGCCTGTGCTCTTGCTTCCTCTCTACCTCCCGCCCGCCTTTGCAAAGAACGCCGCGATCGCGTCGCGGCCCGCGGGCAGGCCCCGCAACCGGACCAGGTGCCTGATCTCGACCTCCAACGCCGCGCTCCACCCGCGGGCCAGCCCGGCGTCCACCGCCTCCATCACCGCCCGGGCCGAGTCGCTCGAAAGCTCGCCCGAGGCGCGGAGCGCGTCGAGCGCCTTCAGCGTCGCGGCGGCCTTCCCGGGACGCCCGATCCACCGTGAGGGCGCCCCGTCCCGCTCCACGCGTCCACGGCGCCGTGCCGAATCCACCCACGCGAGCGCCGTGGGCATGAGCGAGGCGCTGTCGGGCGCGACGGCATCGAAGAACCCGTCTTGCTTCGCCTCATCAAAGAGCATGGTCTTGCCCATCGCGGTCGCGCGGATCGCCTTCATCGGGTCCATGCGTGCGGGGAGCAGGTTCGTCCCGCCCCACCCCGGACAGATCGCGAGCCCGGCCTCGGGGAGCCCGACCGGATAGGCCTTGCCGGGCTGACCGTCGCGCGTCGGGGGAGGCGACGCGACGAGCGCGTCGCAGTGCATCGCGATCTCCAGCCCGCCGCCGAGTGCCGCGCCGTGGATCGCCGCCGCGGTGGGGTACGGGAGGTTGCTGAGCATCCCGAAGACCCGCTGTCCGTACGCGAGGTACTTGGCGAGCTGATCGTCGTCTTGCTCGCTGATGCTCTTGAGGTCCGCGCCGGCCACGAAGACGCGCTCGCTCGCCGAGGCGAGCACGAGCCCCGTCACCGTCCGGGGCAGGGCCCGAACCGTCGCTTCGATCCGCTGGATCAACGCCAGGTCGAGCACGACGACGGGCTTGCCGGGCTGCTCCAGGCGCATGACCGCGATCCCCGCGTGGGGGCCGGAGTCTTCGAGAGTCGTGTGGAGTGGCTCGGGCATGGATGAAGTCCGCCGTGCCCGACCGCGCGATCGTCCCGATCGGACGCCGACCGCGAGAGCGGGGCAGGCGTCGCTAGTCTATTCGTTCGCCTCACCCGGGGGAAGGGAGCGGCGTTGCGGGGTGGGTCGGTTCTGGTTGGAGTTGCTTCGAGTCGGGCTCGTTCCGGGCATGCCCTAGTACGCCCGATCCACGACGGCGTCGGCCATCAGCTCCAGCACGTCCCGCGCGGGCGTGCGGGGCAGCGTGCCCAATCGGGACTTTGCCCCCTGCACCAGCTCCCGCGCCCGCCCCGCCGCCGCGTCGATCGCGCCCGAACGGGCCAGTTCCCGGACCAGCTCCGACGCCGCGGCGGCACGCGGCGCCGCCTCGATCGCTCCTCCGCACGCGTCGGCGAGAAGCCGCAGCGCCCGCCCGCGGTCTTTGGGCGGCACGGTCGCGAGGTGGTGAATCACGGGCAGCGTGAGCTTGCCCTTCTCGAGGTCCTTCCCGACGGACTTCCCCACGACGCCCTCCGTGCCCGTGAGGTCGAGGATGTCGTCCTGGATCTGGAACGCCACGCCCAGCCCCGCGCCGAACTCCCGGAGCGCCGTGCAGACTTCTTCGCTGGCGCCGCTCTCGACGGCGCCCAGCTCGCACGACGCCGAGATGAGCTCACCCGTCTTGCGCCGGACAATCTCGAAGTACGTCTCCTCGTCGAGGGAGAAGTCCTCGCGGTGATGGAGCTGGAGGAGCTCGCCCGCGCACATCACCGCGCTCGCCCGCGCGACGGTCAGGGCGTGGCGCGGGCGGGAGAGCGTCGAGCAGAGGTGATACGCCGTGGCCAGGAGATAGTCCCCCAGCATGACCGCCGCCTCGTTCCCGTGGAGGCGGTTGACGGTCAGCCCGCGCCGGCGCGTGGTCGCGTCGTCGAGGACGTCGTCGTGCACCAGCGTGGCCATGTGCACCATCTCGCACACGACCCCCACCGTCACGTGCCCCTCGCCCGCCCCGCCCCCGCAGGCCAATCCGCCCAGCATCACCAGCGTCGGACGCAGCATCTTCCCGCGGTAACGCTCGACGTGGCGCGTGAGGTCGGCCACGGGCGGGAGCTCGCTCGAAAGCTCCCGGTCGAACCGGGCCGCCACGCGCGAGAGCAGCCCCGCGATCTCCTCGCCCACCCCCGTCAGCTCCCGCGGCAGCTCCAGCACGCCCTGCATGGGCTCAGATTAGGCGCACGCACCTCCCGACCACGGGGGGCACGCGGATCAAGAACTGGTCAGATTGAGCTGCGCCAACTTCGCCTTCTCCACAGGTCGTGCCTGTTGGGCTTACCTTTCGTTCCTTGCGCCGTGGAAGGAGAAGAGGAAGGCCGCGAACTAGCAAGGCTCCAGCAAGCCGGTGAGCGCACACCTCAGACTTCGGTGCGACCGGGATTGCGTCGAGGAGCTCACAATAAGGCGATTCAGGTTGAAGGAAGTCGGGGCACGTTTGGCAGCGGGAGGTAGAACTGTTCGAGGCGACGACCGTTCAACTCGGCCATCTTCTCACGCAACTCGAGCATGTTACGGCAGGTCCTCGAGACGCCGATGAGCACCCAAATGTGCTCGACGAGGCGTTTGAGCCCGAACTGCCCCGAGAGCCATTGATGGTAGTTCTGCCCGTGTCTTGGTGCCGGGGCGTTCTCTTTGAGCCACTTAGCAACGTCCTTGTCGAGGTAGCCGTATACAAGCTCCATGATGAGCTTGCCCCAATACTTGGGGCGTTGGCTGACTGTCCCCTTCCAGTTTGTGAGCCGGGCGAACTCGGTCCAAAGCTCGTCGGGAAAGGTCTTTTCCCACTTCCGCATCTCCGCTTCTAGGTACACCTTGAGCTTGACCCGAAGGGCGTCTTCCGCACGTTGGTACTGATACCCAGTCGCTTCGTCGATCAGCGCGTCCAACCCGACTTTGGCACAAGCGGTGAGCAGCAGCCCCGCCTTGAAGGCCATTTCCATCTGGCGCTCGGTCATCTTGGCATCGGCCGTGGCGTCCCTACTGGCCGCGACCGCCGCGACATGTCGGCCATGCGCCTCGAGAGCGCGCATGAACCCTTGACAGATGTCGATGAACAGGTCCGACGGAATGCCCTTCACGTCCGTCTCGAGGCCCTCTACCTCGGGAAGCCGGAACGGAATCATGCGGGCGGCCACTTCCTCGAGATTGATGTACGGCTTGAGGGCCGCCACCGAAAGATATTTCTCTAGGTCACCACCGCCTCTAATGCCCGTCAACGCCGAAGTGAACTGGGTGCGACCGATCACTCGTCGCCCGTCCTTCAGGACGTAGCAAGGGACATCTGCACCAGCAAGCGCGAGAACGCCGCTCGCCAGCGCCACCGGCTCATCGGTGTTCGGGGGCGCCACGAGGGCCTTCCTGTTTGCGTGCTTTACTTTGGCAGCTTTCGAGGCGATTTCACTGCGTCTTGCTGGTGATAGTGCCTCCTTCCGAGCCTTTCCCCCTCGCGCACGTCCGGTTACCTCCCCACTCGTATCGAGGTGGTTGAAACTTGGGTCTTGGTTGCCGCCACTCATCGAGGCACCTCCTTGAAATTGGCACAAGTATACCACGCCATGCTTGCATTGCAAGCAAGCAGACAGCACAAGTTGTGCGCGTATCAGCAGAGGCATTCCGACCACTTCCGATTCGCTGCCTGCATGGAAGTAGGGTCGCCAGTCTGCGAGAACTACTGAGTGAATGGGCTCGCCGAGGGGACGATTCTGGAGCTGTTGAACGTCTTGGGTGTACCGTGTGAGGCGCGCTACGGAACGATCGCGCCGGGACAACCCGCCGGGATCACTTCTCCGCCACGATGTACGCCACGAAGCTGGCGCAGTCCTCCCCCACCGTCTGCTCGCGGAACACGCCGTTCCCGCGTCCGTGCTCGTCGTCCCCCTCCCAGAACACCCGGCTCCCGGCGAACCCCGCGTCCTCAAGCACGTCGCGCGTCTCGGGAAGGGTCCACAGACGCCAGTCATAGACGAACGCCCGCGCCCACCGAGGCCCGCGCTTGAAATCAAAGTCGATGTGGCACTCGATGTGGTTGCGGATCGGGTTGAACCGGGCCTGGCGCCAGATGTACGTGAACCCGCGCTGACGCCGACGCTCGTCCTGCGTCTTCATCGATTCCCACCCGCCCATGAGGTCGAGCACGAACAACCCGCGCCCCCGCAGAGACCGGCGCACGTTGCGGAAGTACTCCAGCAGCACCGCCCGCTCCTGGAACACCCACCAGCTGAAGTTCAGCGCGAGCACCACGTCCACGCCCGTCGCGTCGCCCGGCGTGAGCACGTTGCGCCGAACCAGCCGCACGCGACGCCGCTCTTGGGGCGTCAGCTTCGACAGGTGGTTCTTGGTCCCCCACGCGAGCGTCGGGGCGTGAAGGTCCAGCCCCACGGCGGTGTTCTTCTCGCGCCGCTTGACCCACTCGCAGCTGTTCCACGCTGTGCCGCAGAAGTCCTCGCGCAGGCGCGTCGGGAGCCCGCCGCGCAGACGCCGGTACACCCGGTCCACGAACGCCAGCTCGACCTCGGGCGACTGCACCGACTCTTCGTAGAGCTCGTGGCGGTCGGAGTTGGCCTTGGTCCGGATGGCGGCCCGGGCGGTGGCCCGGGTTGTGGCCCGGATGGCGGCCCGGGTTGTGGTCCGGGCTTTGGCGCGGGCGGGACGGCGACGGCGTGTGCTCGGGGGCTTGGGCATGGGCGGGCAATATACAGACCCACCATCCCCCGCCGGGTTTGCCACCGACATCGCTCACCGCGCCGGGCCATCAGGCCGATGCACACGAACTCGGCGAACACGCCGGGCGCTATACTCGCCCCCGCTCGTCCGGGCACCACCCGGCGAGGGCGAAACGCGGATTACGCCGGGCCGTTCGGCCCGGAAAAAGTGGACCCGAACCCGGGTCCGAGAACGTTGGGTCGCCCCGGGGTTGCCCGGGGGCTAGTCGGGAGTTTCTGGCATGCGTCTCACGATGGTCGGCACGGGGTACGTCGGGTTGGTCACGGGCGTGTGCTTCAGCAACACCGGCAACAACGTCACCTGCCTCGACGTGGACCCCAAGAAGATCGAGAAGCTCAAGAAGGGCGTCTGCCCGATCTACGAGCCGGGCCTCGAGGAGATGATGGCCCACAACGACAAGGCCGGGCGTCTGACGTACACGCTGGACAAAAAGGCCGCGTACCGCGACGCCGAGATGATCTTCATCTGCGTGGGCACGCCCAGCGACGAGCGTGGCCACTCGGACCTCCGCTACGTGAACCAGGCCGCCGACGACATCGCCGACGTGCTGAAGCGTCTTGGCCCGACCCAGCGGCCCAAGACGATCGTGATGAAGAGCACCGTGCCGGTGGGCACGACGTTTGCCGTGCGCGACCGCATCCGCGCCCGCGTGGGCCCCGCGATCCCCTTCGCC
>CAZTJZ010000063.1:0-18475 GCA_964614075.1 uncultured Phycisphaeraceae bacterium | reverse complement strand
CAGCCCGTCCGCGATCAGCTTCTGCTCCGTGAACCCCGCGCTCGCCACCTGCGGGAGGCAGTAGGTGCACCCCGGGATCACCGTGTAGTCGATGGGGATCGGCTAGTGGTGCAGCTTCTTCTCGCGCCACGCGATCCGCTCGACGCACAGGATCGCCTCCTCGCTCGCCACGTGCGCGAGCCAGGGCGGGCCGATGACGTCGCCCACGGCGTAGATCCCCGGGAGGCTCGTCTTATAGTCGATGGCCTCGGCGCGCGTCACGCCCGGCTTGTAGTCCGTGACGATGTGGTCCTTCTCGATCTTGAGCCCCAGCGAGGCATCGCAGAGCCCGTCGGTCCGACCCTTCACGCCGATGGCGACGAGCACCCGGTCGGCCTCGAGCGTCTCCTTCTTGCTCTCGTCGGGCTTCCCGTGGACGGCGGGGGCGATGGTGACCTTGACCCCCGCGCCGGTCTTCTCGACATTGGTCGTGAGGTGCCCGGTGCGCAGGTCCATCCCGATTTTCTTGTAGTGCTTGGCGAGGGCGTCGGAGCAGTCCTTGTCCTCGACGGGGAGGATCCGGTCCAGCATCTCGACCACGGTGACTTTCGACCCCATCGTGTGATAGAAGTACGCGAACTCCATCCCGATCGCGCCGGCCCCGATCACAACCAGGCGCTTGGGCATTTCCTTGTTGTACATCGCCTCGCGGGCGCCCCAGATCCGCTCGCCGTCGAACCGCGCGAACGGAAGGTCACGCGCCACCGAGCCCGTCGCCACGATCACGTGGTCGGCGGTGATGGTCTCGAGCGTCTTCCCGGGGGTGGCGGGGGCGCTGGTGAGCTCTTCCTTGACCGCGCACTCCTGGACCTCGACGCGGCACTTGCCCGAGGGGCCCTGCTTGGCCGCCACGATCTTCCCGCTCCCCACGATGTGCGTGATCTTGTTCTTGTTCAGGAGGAACCCGACGCCCTTGTTGAGCTTCGCCGCCACGTCGCGCGAGCGGGTGATGATCTTGTCCCAATCCAGCCCCACCGTGCCGGAGATCTTGAGCCCCCAGAACTCGCTCTTCCCGTTGAGCTTCTCGTACAGCTCGGCGTTGGCGAGGAGTGCCTTGGACGGGATGCACCCCCAGTTCAGGCACACGCCCCCCAGCTTGGCCCGCTCGACACACGCCACCGTGTATCCCAGCTGCGCCGCCCGGATGGCGCCCACGTACCCCGCGGGCCCGCCCCCGATCACTACGACGTTGAAATGCCGCTCTGGCATGAGATCTTCCTTCGAGGAATGAAAAGTTCACCGCGAAAGGCCCGAGTATAGGAAAGTGCGCCGCCGCAGCGTCCGAACCGACGGCGGTCGCACCCCGGGTCATGGCTTGAGGGGCGCCCAGTCGACGCCCGCGAGCTGCTCCAGACGCGACTTCACCGCATCGAGAAAGATCCGCTCGCGGGTGCTGTCGCCGAAGCGTCCCACACCCAGCGAGAGGTCGATCAGGATGGGGCGTGGCCCGGGGGAATATCCGTGCGCGGGACGGGCCACGAGCAGCGCCGGCTCGTCGGTCGCGCTGACCAGCTCGACCCGGGCGCTCCCGTCACGCTCGTCCCGCCGCGACACCACCGCCAGTTCGGCCTTGGCCGCCGCGACCTCGACCGCGGCGTCGAGGTCGTCCCAGTCGGCCACCGCCCGAGCCGACAGCGGCGGGGTCCGCGACGGGCGGCTCTGGACAAAGTCTGCTCCGCATCCGGCCAAGGCCACTGCGAGCATCGCAAAGAGCACGAAAACACCAGCAATTATCGGGTTATGTTTGGGTGGATGGATGGAGTGCCTCCTACAGTCAGCCGACGTGTGGTCTGGGCCCCGGTCCTCGGCGTGATCGCGCCGAGGATGGGTCCATCGGAGAATGTTGTCCTTGGAGATCATGTTCAAAGTCCCGAGCGGCGCCGATCGCCTGGGTGTGGTTGGTTCCTCGGAGCGCAATCTCAAGATTATCCGCGAGGCGCTGGGCGTCCGGGTGGCCGCACGCGATCGCCAGATCTCGCTCAGCGGCGAGCAGGACGCGGTGTTTGTGGCCCGGCGGGTGCTCGAGGAGCTCAGCGACGCCGCGGTACGAGAGGAGCCCCTCTCGCGTCAGCAGGTGCTGGACCTGATCGCCGATGAGTCCGCCGAGGTCTCTCGCGACGAGTCGGCTGCGAACGGCGAGGGGTGGGACGGTCGTCTCACCGTGTACGCGGGCGGGCGGGCCGTCAAGCCCAAGACCGCCAACCAGCAGATGTACCTCGAGGCGATCCGCGACCACGACCTGGTGATCGCCACGGGCCCGGCGGGGACGGGGAAGACCTACCTCGCGGTGGCGGCGGCGGTGCACCTGCTCAAGAGCGACCTGGTGCGCAAGGTCGTGCTCTGCCGGCCGGCGGTGGAGGCGGGGGAGAAGCTCGGGTTCCTGCCCGGGGATCTCGAGGCGAAGGTCAATCCGTACCTGAGGCCTCTGCTCGACGCGCTGCACGACATGATGGACTACCACACGATCCGGCGCTTCATGGAGAGCGACGTGATGGAGGTGGTCCCGCTGGCGTTCATGCGCGGGCGGACGCTGAACAACTCCGTGATCATCCTCGACGAGGCGCAGAACACGACCCGGGGCCAGATGAAGATGTTCCTGACCCGCATGGGGCACGGCAGCCGGATGATCGTGACGGGCGACACCACGCAGATCGATCTCGCGGACCCGTCGGAGAGCGGGCTCATCGACGCGGCGCGGAAGCTGCGTCGCACGCCGGGCGTCGCGTTCGTGGCGCTCGACCGCACCGACGTGGTGCGCCACCAGCTGGTGCAACGGATCGTGGACGCGTACGGGGAGGAGGAGGGCACGCCGCCCCTGGCGTCATGATCGGCAAGGCACGAGAACTCCTGAGCGGGAGGCCGGCGCGGGGGCGTCGGACATCGCTCCGCGCCGAGCAGGAGAGCCTGTGGCGGCGCGGCGCGGACGCGCTGGCCTCGCCGAGGGTCGGGGCGGGCGTGCTCATCGCGCTGGTGTTCGCGGCGGCGGCGAGCGCGATGGTGCTGTGGACGCGGGCCCAGCCGCTGGTCGCGGTGGGGCGGGTGATGGACGAGACGCGCCTCGTGCGCGTGAACCTCGAGCTCGAAGACCGCGAGCAGACCGAGGAGAACCGACGCGCCGCACGCCAGAACACCCCCCGCGTCTACACCGCCAACGTCCCCCAGCTCGAAGAGCTCGAGCAGTCCCTGCTGGACCTTCCCCAGGCGCTCTCGGCGGCGGCGTCCATCGAGGCCGTCGACGCGACCATCCGCGCCAACTTCGCCCTCGACGCGGAGATGCTCGACGCCGTCAAGGCCGCGGCGAAGGAGCCCGAACGTTGGCGCTCCAACGTGGGCGTGCTCGCGGCGACGCTGCGCCGGCGTCCCCTGCTGGACTCGCAGACCTACCAGCAGAGCCTGCAGAGCGGGAGCTCGTCCATCAAGCTCGTCGTGGGCGACACGACGCTCCCCCCGATCTCGCGCGGCGAGGTGATCAACGCCGATTCCAAGCAGGACCTCGGCGAGGCGATGAACATCGTGGCGAGGGACTCGGGGTTCACAGGTGCGCTCCGGCGTGTCGTCGTGAACCGTTTGACGACGGAGGCCAAGCCGACCTTCCGGTACGACGCGGCGGCAACGGCCCGCGATCAGAACGACGCCGCCGACCGCGTCCCAGTCGCCAAGTCCGCCAGCCCGCCGGGTCAAACAATCGTGCAGCGCGGTGAGGTGCTCACCCCGCAGCAGGAGGCGTTGTTCCGCGCAGAGATGGCGGCGTACTCGGGGAGCGTCGAGGGCTGGAAGCGCTGGCTCACGCGCGGCGCGGTCGTGCTCGCCGTCTCGGGGCTCACGATGGCTCTCCTGGGCTACACCGTGCTCTTCTGTCCTCGGATCCGCCGCAACATCTCGCGGATGATCGGCGTGGCGGCCATCCTGCTGGGGTCGCTGGGCATCGCGTGCGTGCTCTCGGCGACGTTCCCGGGGATGATGGCGTTGACCGCCGTCGCGCCCACCATTCTCGTCACGCTCCTCCTGGGCATCGGGTACGACCGGCGGGCCGCGCTCGCGTACGGGCTGCTGCACGGTCTGTTCGTCTGCGTCGCGGTGCGGGCGGGCGTGGGGACCATGGTCGTCATCGTTACGGGCATCGCGTGCGTCGTCACCACCATCGGCGCCATCCGCGATCGGTCCGCCTTCGTGCGCCTCAGCGTCGTCACCGCGCTGGGCGTGGCGATCGCGACCGCGACCTTCGGCGTGATCGACCGCCCGCTCCTCTCGGGCGTGGGGGGGCTCGCCGCCAGCGGGTCGCTCGTCTTGCGGGAGATCCTGCTCGACTCGGCGTTCTCGGCGGGGGGCGCTCTGGTGCTGGGCGGGGCGGTGCTGTTCGTCCTGGGTGGACTGGAACGGATGTTCGACGTCGCGACGGGGCTGACGCTGATCGAGCTGCGCGACCCCAAGCACCCGCTGCTGCGCGAGCTGCAGCTGCGAGCGCCGGGCACGTACAACCACGCGCTCAACGTCGCCGCCCTCGCCGAGAGCGCCGCCGAGGCGATCAAGGCCGACGGGCTGCTGACCTACGTGGGCGCTCTCTACCACGACGTGGGCAAGGTCAACAAGCCCGAGTACTTCATCGAGAATCAGGTCGGGGGCCCGAGCAAGCACGACAAGCTCAGCCCGGCCATGAGCCTGCTCGTGGTGGTGGGGCATGTAAAGGACGGGATGGAGCTGGCGCGCGACTACGCCCTCCCGCGTCAGATCCAGCACTTCATCGAGAGCCATCACGGGACGACGCTGGTCGAGTACTTCTACCACCGGGCCAAGAAGCTGGCGGGGCAGCAGGCCGGGCAGCCCGGGGGGGGCGATGAGGAGAGCGTGCCCGACGAGATCGAGTACCGCTATCCGGGCCCGCGCCCGCGCACGAAGGAGGCCGCGGTGCTCATGATCTGCGATGCGGTCGAGAGCGCGACGCGCGCGATGAGCGAGCCCACGCCCAGCCGCATCGAGGCCCTGGTCCGGTCGCTCGCGAACAAGCGCCTGCTCGACGGGCAGTTCGACGACTGCGAGCTGACGCTCCGCGAGCTGACGACGATCGTGGAGAGCGTGAGCCGATCGCTCGCGAGCATGTACCACGGGCGGATCGCGTACCCGGCGGGCGAGACGCCCAGAACCACGGACAGCAAGCCCGCCGAGATGCCCCGCACGCAGGACATGCCCGCGAGCACCGAGCGGAAGGTGATGTAGCCGACCCCGGGGCCACCCGCGTGCCGAGATACAAGCTGACCATCGCCTACGACGGGACACGCTTCGCCGGGTGGCAGCGTCAGGAGCCCTTCGCGCCCGAGGGGCAGGCCTCCGCGCCGTGCGTGGGCGAGCCCAACCCCGACAAGGACGCCTGGGTCCAGGGCGTGGTGCACCGAGAGGGCGAGGCCCGCCCGCGCCTGCAACTCCGCACCGTCCAGCACATGGTCGAGCGTGCCGTGCGCGAGATCGTCCGCGAGCCCGTGGGCGTGGAGGGCGCATCGCGCACCGACGCGGGGGTGCACGCGCGGGGCCAGGTCGCCGCGTTCACGTGCTCGGGCGACGAGGGCCCCCCGGCGCCGGTCCCGAAGCCCATCCCGACGCTCCGCGCCGATCCGCTCGCCGCGACGCCCGGCGTGGACCCGCCCCCCAAGCCGCGATCGGGCTGGCCGGTCTCCCGAGGCGTGGACCGCCTCCGGCGCGCCATCAACGGCAATCTCCCCGAGGACGTGCAGGTTCTCGACGTCACGCCCGTCGCGTTCTCGTTCGATCCGATCTCGCAATGCGTCGAGAAGTGCTACTCGTACGCGCTGCACGTCTCGCCCCAGCCGCCGCTCGGGGACGGCCCCGCGCCGCTCTGGGATCGCTGGTTCGTCCAGCAGATCTGGGGCGAGCTGAGCGTCGGGGCGATGCGGGCGGCGGCGGAGCGGCTGGTGGGCGAGCACGACTTCGCCGCCTTCGCCGCCGCGGGGCACGGACGGTCGAGCACGGTCCGCGCCGTGACGGGGCTGCGCGTAATCGAGGTCGAGGCCCAGCCCGTCGGGTCGGCGTGGACCGGCCCTCCCGCACGGCGACTGCGCCTGGAGATCAGCGGCAACGGTTTCCTCTACAACATGGTCCGCATCATCGCCGGCACGCTCGTGGACGTGGGGCGCGGCAAGCTCTCGCCCGACGACGTGTCGCGGATCCTGGCCGGGAAGGACCGCACCCACGCCGGCCCGACCCTCCCCGGGCGTGGGCTGTGCCTGGAGTGGATCCGCTACTGATGGGCATCGCACCCGCTGATACCGGCCCGTCTGGTGCGCCCTGCACGACCCGGATGGTCCGCGTGATGCCGTTTCTCGTCGCCGTGTGCGTCGGGCCCATCGTGCTGATCGCGGTGCTCGGCGCCGAGGGCTGGTTCGCCTTCGCGTTCAGCGGTGCCAATCCCTTCACCTATGTCCCCTGCACGCGCGAGCGCGAAGTCGAATCGCTCGCGCGGGGTGACACGATCTGCGCCGCCCTGGAGCGGTGCAAGGCGCTGTCGGGCCAGCACCCCGCGTCGCTCGACGCGCTCGTGCCCGTGTACCTCGATCGGATCGATCCGCCCACGCTGGGCGATCGACGCTGGCGGTACGAGCGTCACGCCAACGGGGGGTACACCCTCACGCTCTGGATCGGCCCGGATTACGAGTCCGCAAGTCGTTTGCATGGTTCGCGCCAGTGGTTGATCAACCGCTAGCATGCCGCACCCGGAGTTCTGATGCGCATCCTCCACATCTCAACCCGGCTCATTCTGGGCGGCTCGCAGGAGAACACCGTCCTCTCCTGCGAAGGACAGGCACGCCTGGGCCACGACGTGCACCTCGCCTTCGGGCCGATCTTCGGGCCCGAGGGCTCGCTCCTCGACCGCGTGCGCGGATTCCGCACGCCCGCCGGCGCGGGCATCACCGTCCACGAGATTCAGAACCTCGTCCGCGAAATCAGCCCGTGGCGGGACCGGCGCGGCGTGCGCGAGCTCGAAACCCTCATCGACACCCTCCGACCCGACGTCGTCCACACCCACAGCAGCAAGGCGGGGATCCTCGGACGCGAGGCGGCGTGGCGCGTCCGCCAGCGGACCCGTCGGACCTTCGCCATCGTGCACACGGTCCACGGCCCGCCGTTCATGCCTGTCGAGGGGTCGCCGTGGGCCCGGGCCCGGACGCGCCTGCTCAACCACGTTTACACGCTTGCCGAGCGCCGCGCCGCCACGCGCTGCGACGTGATCGTGAGCGTCGCCGACGCGATGACACGAGAGTTTCTCTCCCGCGGCATCGGGCGCCCCGATCAGTTCGTCACGGTGCGCTCCGGGATGGAGACCGGGGCTTTCCTGGTGCCCCGCCCGGGCGAATCGCGAGAAGACAGCCGTCGCGCGCTGGGCATCCCTCCCGACGCGTTCGTCGTCGGGACAATCGCCCGACTCGCCCAGCACAAGGGGCACGACGATCTGCTTCTCGCCCTCGCCGATCTTCTCCGCGCGCACCCCCTCTGGACGCTGCTGTGGGTGGGCGACGGGTGGTGGCGAGAGCGGCTGGTCGCCCGCGCGGGCCGGTTGGGCCTGAGCGTCCTCGAGCTCGACCGCCCCGGGGTGTCGCCCGCCTCGGCGCGCCTCATCATCACCGGGCTGGTCCCGCCGCAGCGCATCCCGCCCCTGCTCCGCGCGATGGACGTTCTCGCGCACCCCAGCTCGCGCGAGGGGCTCCCGCGAACCGTCCCGCAGGCCCTGCTCGCGGGCGTCTGCCCCGTGGCGTACGACGCGGACGGCACGCGCGAGGCCTGTCGCGAGATGCAGACCGGACGTCTCGTCCCCGTGGGCGACCACGCCGCCCTTCGGGAAGCCATCGCCTGGTGCGCGGCGAACCCGGCGGATCGGCAGGCCCTCGCGCAGCGCGGACGCGAGGAATGCCGCGAGAGCTTCAGCGTTGAGTCGATGGTCACCGGGCTCGAGCAGGTGTACGCGCGGGCGTTGGACGGGCGTCGCTCCGCGCGACCTCGCGACCGCGCCTGAGCGCGGGATCGGGTGTCGACCCGCCCGCGCCCCGCTACCCTCCCGCACCCGTGCGCATCCTTCACGTGCTCCATCCCTGGCAGCCCCGAGACCCGCTGCGTCCGCTCCGCCCGCCGTCCTCCGCGGGCGATGTCGAGATCGCGCTGGCCCGGCTCGTCACGCGTCATCTCCCGGAGCACGAGCACACCGTGCTGCTCGTCGGCGGCGCCGGGGCCGCCGCGCGGGCGCGGGCCATGGGGCTGCGCCACGCCGATCGGCTCGCGCCGGCGCTCTCCACCCCTCGTCTCGCGGCCCACTCGCTCTCGAGCTTTCTGACCGCGCGCCGCCCCTTCGACCTCATCCAGTTCTACGGCCGTTCGCTCCGCCCCCTCGCCCCCGCCGCGAGCGAGCACGCCCACGTCTTCGAGGTCGACACCGTCGAGGGCACGGCGTGGCGGCTCCAGGCCCGCATCGGCTGGAAACGCTACATCCGCCTCGATGGATCCCTCGGCCCACGCCACCCGCTCCCCGTCCCGCCGCTCCCGCTCCCCACCCGCGCCGAGGATCGTCTTCGGCTCCGCGCTGATCTGGGGCTGAGCGCGGGCCAGTTCGGCGTCGCGCTCCTCGCCGACCCGCCCGAGTCGGGCGACGCGTACCGGATGAACTTCCTCTCGTCCGTGCTGCACTCGGCCGGGATCCGCACTGTCTCCGTGCTCGGCGCCGGCTCGGCGCGACTGACGCGCGCCACCGCCCGCCCACGCGTGCAGATCGCCGGCGTCCCGCCCATCATCGTCGATTCGCCGCTCCTTCCGCTCCTCCCCGCGTTCGACGTGGTGGTGATGAACGCCGGCGCCCGGTTCGCGGCTCCGATCCCGCCCGCCACGTACTCGCAGAGGCTCATGATCGCGACGGCCCACGCGCTGGGCGTGCCCGCGATCACCACCGATCCCGGGGCGATGCCCGAACCGATGCGCGGCTATGCCGCGTCCGAGAGCACCCACCCCGCGAGCATCGCGCGCAAGGTCGCGCACCTCGCCGAGCACCCGGGGCGATGGGGCGAGGCCCGCGCCGCCGCGATCGAGTGCGAGAAGGACGCCTCCGCCAGGGTGACACAGCTCCTCGCGGCCCTCACGACCGCGTGGTCCGGGAGGTCCCCCGCCGACACGCCCGCCACGCCCACACCCGTCACGATTCCCGCCTGACGCCTCTGCGAAGGGAAGATCCATGGCCCGTCCCTGCGAGTCCGTCGGCGTGCTCTTCGTGTGCCTGGGCAACATCTGCCGAAGCCCGCTCGCCCGCGCGCTCGCGCAGGCCCTCGCCCACCGGCGCGGGCTCACCGCTCTCCATGTCGACTCCTGCGGCACGGGCTCGTGGCACGTCGGAAGCGGCGCCGATCCGCGCGCGGTCGCGGTGGCCGCTCGCCACGGGATCGACCTGCTCCACACCGCGCGCCAGCTCGACCCCGACCGCGACTTCAGGACGTTCTCGTACATCATCGCGATGGACCGGGCGAACAAGCGCGAGCTGCTGGGCCGCGGGGCCCCGCACCACGCCGTGTCGCTCGCGCGGGCCTTCGACCCCGCGCTCTCGGGCCGACCCGACCACACCCTCGACGTTCCCGACCCGTACTCGGGCGACGACGCGGCGTTCGAGCGCGTCTTCGAGATGCTCGTGCCCGCGTGCGAGGGGCTCCTCGACCACATCGCGGCTCGCCACGGGTTCTAGTGACTGTTGCAGAACCCTCCCTCTCCTCGTGGCACAGGCGTCCCGCCTGTGCTCCCTCTTCTGGCTCGTCGTTCTGGAACAGCCTCGAGGCCCTGCGCTCATGGCCCGGCGCGCCACGAAAAAACCCGCGCCCCAAGGGGGACGCGGGTTGAGGTGGCTCGATCAGCCCCGACGCCTTACCGGCAGGCGTTGCCGAAGCACTCGAGGAACGCCCGCAGGTCGGCCTCGTCGGTCCGCCCGTCGCCGTTGATGTCGGCGTTCCCGCCCTGGTAGGCCTCCACGAACGCGCGCAGGTCGTCGAAGTTGACCTGCGAGTCGTGGTTCACGTCGCACGGGCACGGCGCGCGGTCGCAGGACGTGTTCGTGCACGCCGTGTTGGGCCCGCGCCATGTCCCCGCCCGTGCCGCGCACGCCGTCCGGGTGATCACGTCGCACGCGAACCCGGTGGTCCCGGGCACGGGGAAGCAGCAGGCGCCGGTCGGCTCCGGGGGCGGGGCGCAGGTGCCCTCGCCGCACGCTGTATTGGGCCCGCGCCACACCCCCCGCGCCGCGACGCACGCGCGGAGCGTGACGACGCTGCAGGAGACCGAGCCCGCGGCGTCGCGCACACAGCACGCGCCGGTCGGCGCGGGCGGGATGACGCACGTGTCCTTGCCGCAGGTCGTGTTGGCGCCGCGGAAGACTCCGCCGCGATCAAAGCACTGGCGGGCCGTCATGACCTCGCAGGAGACCCCGCCCGAAGAATCCCGGACGCAGCAGGCGCCGGTCGGGGCCGGTGGCGGAGAGCAAATCGTCGCGCTGCAGGCGGTGTTGGCGCCACGGAAGGTCCCGCGACGCTCCGCGCACTGGCGCTGCGTGAGAACCACGCACTCGACGCTGCCCGCGTTCCCGCGGATGCAGCAGGCGCCTGTGGGCGTGGGCTCGATGCGGCAGGTGGCGTCCGTGCACGCCGAGGCCGGCCCACGGAACACGCCCCCGCGCGCCGCGCACTCGCTCTGGGTCAGCACCACGCACGTCACCGCGCCCTTGTCGCCCCGGACGCAGCACGCGCCCGAAGGTGTGGGGTTCGGGCACGAGTCGTTCCCGCAGGCGGTCCCCGCCCCGCGGAACACGCCGCCCTCGCGGACGCACGCCTCCTGGCTCAGGATCACGCACGTCGCGGTCCCCAGGGCGTTGCGCACGCAGCACGCGCCGGTGGGTGTGGGGTTCGGGCACGTCGTTGGCCCGCACACGCTCCCGGCGCCGCGCCACGCCCCGCCTCGGGCCGCGCACTCGCTCTCCGTCAGGCTCACGCAGTTGATCGTCCCCGGCGTGTTCGCGCTCAGGCAGCACGCCCCCGTCACGGGCGGCGGAGCGCACAAGACCACAGAGCACCGCGAGCCCGCCCCGTGCCACGTGCCCCCACGCTCGACGCACTGCGCCTCGGTGACCTCCGCGCACACCACGTTCGTGGTTCCCGGCACTCGCGCACAGCACGCGCCCGTCGACGGCGCCGTGCCCTCGCACACGCCCAGCGCGTTGCAGCTTGTGCCCGCCCCGCGGAACACGCCGCCCTCTCGGGCGCACGCCTCCTGGCTGAGCGCCACGCACACCGTCGCGCCCGCGGGCGAGCGCAAACAACAGGCACCGATCGACTGCGCCGACGCCGAGGCGCTCAGCCCCAGCAGCGCCGCAACACCAATGCACCACGTTCTCAATCCACGCGTGATCATCGCATCTCCTTTGGGAGCGAGCGCTCCTCCGCCTCGCGCGACCGCAAGCCCGGCCCGCCGTCACCCCAGAGCGACCCAGCCTAGTTTTACCAGACGCTTGCCTCCGCGCCTACCCCCTGACCCGGGTGGCACACAGAATTGCGCGCGCAGGCCCTGTGTACAAAGCCCAAACGCCGCGACGCGCGCCGGTCTCGCTGTCCTCAAGAATGGCGCGGAGGTCGGGGTCTCACCCCGAAGTCGCCATTTCCTTCGCCTCCGCAGCACACCGAGCATGCGACCGACTCGCCTGTGCCTCAGTTCTCGCGGGGCGTTTGCTATTGTGCTTCAACACTCGTTCAGGCCGCCCAAATCCGACTCATGCCTCCAACCCCCAAGAAAACACCAGCTCGCGAACCCGTGGACTCGTCCAGGCCGCTCTTGTGGCGGGCGGTCGCGCTCGCGGGGCTGGTCCTCGCCCTGGCCGCGACGGCGGTGCTCATCGTCCATCAGCTGGGCGCGGTGTCCTTGCCCGGGTGTGGAAAAGGCGGCGGGTGCGACAAGGCGGCTCGGAGCGCCTGGAGCACCCTCCCCGTTCTGGGTTGGCCGGTCTCGTTCCTCGCGGCCGGGTACTTCACGGGCATGGTCCTGGCGTATCTCGCGGGCGGGCTGCGTCTCGACGGGCGCATCCGGACGCTGGCGTGGCTCGGCGCTGGGGTGTCCGTGCTGTATCTCGTGGTGATGCTGGTGGAGAAAGCGCCGTGCCTGTACTGCCTGGTGGTGCACGGGGGGAACCTCGTCTTTGCCATCGCGGCTCGGCCCGAGCCCACGCGACGGCTCGCCCTGCCCGTGGGCGTGGCGGCGGGGCTGGTGGTGCTGGGGTCGCTCGCGAGCGCCGAGCCGCACTTCGCCCGCGCGAGGCGTGAGCGAGCGAGCCGCGAGGCGGCGGCGTCGACCCAGAAAATCCTGGACGCAACCACGGGCCCGGACGCCAGCGATTCCACGCCCGTCGCCGGCGTGGAGGCGAGCTCGCCCGGGTTCGAGGGGCGGTACCGACTCGGGCCCGCGCTCGCGAAGGCCCGGCTCGTGGTGCTCACCGATTACCAGTGCCCGGACTGCAAGACCATCGAGCAGGAGCTCGAGTCGTTGGTGGCGTCCGAGCCCGGCGTGGCGCTCTCGATCAAGCACTTCCCGCTCTCGACGGACTGCAACCCCGACGCGCCGGGGCGGTACCACGAGAACGCGTGCTGGGCCGCGCGTGCCGCCCAGGCCGCGGGGATCCTCCGCGGACGCGACGGGTTCTGGGAGATGCACCGCTGGCTGTTCGCGAGGGGCGGGGGCTTCACGGACGAGGAGCTCAACGCGGGGCTGAAGACGATGGGCTACGCCCCCGCGGAGTTCGTCGCGGTGATGACCTCGGAAGAGACGCGCGAGCGCGTCGCGGCGGACGTCGCCGAGGGGCGGAACCTGGGCGTGCAGCGTACGCCGATGATCTTCGTGAACGGCGTGGAGCTCAAGGGCTGGGACACACCGGGCACGCTGACCCGGGCCGTGCGCGCGGTGCTCGCGATGGATCCGGCGCCGGCGGGGTCGAACGCGGACCAGCCCCGGTCCGCCGCGGAGCGATGCGTGAGCGATTGGCGCGAGCAGCCGACGCGGATGTTTCCGCCGGAGGTTCTCGCGCGGGCGACGGGGCCCCAAGACTCGCCCGTCACCGTCGTGCTCTTCGGCGACCTGCTCGAGCCCAACACGGGCGAGGCCGACGCCCTGATCCGGGTCTTCACGGGCGGGCCCGGGGAGAACGTGCGCTACGTGTTCTGCCACTACCCGGTGAACCTCGAGTGCAACCCGCGCGTCCCGCGGACGATCCACCCGCTCTCGTGCCAGGCGGCCCGGCTCGAGGAAGCGGCGTACCTCGCGGGCGGGCCGGACTGGCTCTGGAAGCTCCACAACTGGGTGATCATGTCCCGCGAGACGTACAGCCAGGAATCGGCGTGGGACGCCGCGGGCACGCTGGGCCTCGACGTGGCGACGCTGCGGATCGCGGTCGAGCAGCCCGCGGTGGGGGAGACGCTGCGGGCGCACCGGGACCTCGCCGCGTCGCTGGGGATCACGTCAATCCCGATGATCTTCGTGAACGGGAAGCATGTGCCGCGCTGGAAGGCGCTGAACGAGAATGTGCTCCCCCGGATCTTCGATGAAGCGCGGAACACCGGGCCGTAACCCTCCGCCGATTTCTCGTGCGTCTGTCTCCCGGGGGGGGGGTGTAGACGCCGTTGCTGGCGCACTACCATCCGCCATGCCGCGGAGCAATGGTTCGGAAACCCTGACCCACGCGATCCGCGTGCGCGTCGCGCCGGAGTATCTGAGCGACGAATCCTCGCCGCAGGACCGCAAGTTCTTGTTCGCGTACCGGGTGTCGATCCGCAACGAGCGGGACGAGCCGGTGCGGCTGGTGTCGCGTCGGTGGACCATCATCGACTCGGAGGGCGAGTCGAACGTGGTGCGGGGCGAGGGCGTGGTGGGCCAGCAGCCCCTGATCCGCCCGGGCGAGACGTTCGAGTACTCGAGCATGTGCCCGTTGACCACGGCGTGGGGCACGATGGAGGGCGCGTACACGCTCGAGCTCCCCGAGCTGCCCGGCGCTCCCAAGTTCGAGGCACAGATCGGGCGGTTCTACCTCGTCGGCGATCCCCAGCCCGAGCCGACGAAGCGTCCGCGTCATCCGGCCAGGCCGTAGCTCGCGCCGGTCGTCGCGGGGTTTCCTATCCTCGCCCATGCGACGCCCCGGCGCGGACGAGAACAACCTCTCACCGACCGATTTTGTCTGCGACTACTGCTCGAGCACCTGGAGCGAGCAACGCCCCATGGTCGAGGGGCACCGCGGGAGCCTGATCTGCGGCGTGTGCCTCACGCTCGCGTTCGATGAGCTCTGGAACCGCGGCGGGGGCGGGGGGATTCCTCCGGAGAGCACGTGCGCCCTGTGCCTGGAACGGCGCGACGAGACGCACTGGGCCTCGCCCGTGATGGGCGTTCACGCGTGCAAGCGCTGCGTCAAGCAGTCCGCGGTGATGCTCGAGCGTGACGAGGAAGCGGGCTGGACCCGCCCGGCGAAGCTCTGAGGTTCGGCGCGTGGGGCGCGTCCCGCCCGTGTCTGCTCTACACCGCGTGGGCGTCCAGGTACCCCAGCACCCGGAAGAGCGCCCGTGTCGGCGCGATGATGCACGCCGCGTTGTCCCGATCGAACCGCTCCAGGTCTCGCAGCGCGACCCACTTCAGCTCGCGGTATTCCCACGCGCAGGTCCCGCCCTCGATCCGCGCGTGCTCGAGCTGCCCCGCGTCGCACGCCATAACGAGATCCTCGCTGTGGGCGACGTGGTCCCGCGCGATCCCGACGATTCTCCCGGCGTCGAAGGCGAGCCCGACCTCCTCCTCGCCCTCTTCCCGGAGGTGACCCCGGATCATGTCCTCGTCGACGTGGGTGATGCTCGCGTGCGGGGGCGGGACCCCGCCGCAGGGGCCGAGCTCCCACATCCCCGGGTAGACGCGGGTGTCCTCGCCGCGTCGCCCAAGCAGGACGTGGCGTTCGCCTGAAGCGTCCCGGGCCGTCACCGCGCCGGTGATGGCGAGCAGGCGCACCCCTGTGCGGACGCGGGGCTGGGCGATGAGGCGTTTGAACTCGTCGCGTCGGCACACGATCTCCCCGGTCTCCTCGTCGGTGGAGACCACCGCGAGCAGGGACCCGTTGTACAGGCGTGCGTTGGCGGAGGAACGCTCGCTCCAGATCTCCTCGACCAGGGCCCGCTCGCGTGGCGAGAGCGCCGGGGGCGGGGCGGGGGACATCGCGACGCGCACGCCGCCCTCGCCGCAGACGCGGAAGGCCTCGACGCCGTCGATTCCGGCGCACGAGATGGGTTCGAGGCGCGGCATGACTCGAGAGAATAGAGGCGCGGGTCGGCCCACGGCACGCCGCACTGGCCCAGCGCGCAGCACAGGTCTTAGGCGTGCGCGGCGATAGGCGGGTCGAGCAGCATGAACCCCCGCGCGATGGCCAGCTCAAGCTCCGGGCAGAGGTTGGTCGCGTCGAGCACGTCGCCCGTCCCGGCACGCCGGAGCGCCTCGAAACGCCCGGAGCCCACGCCCGAGACGATCAGGTGACGCCCGCCGCGCTCGAACCGATCCACAACCGCCCGCAGCTCCAGTGCGGCGTTCTCGTCGATCTGCGTCGACTCGTCCAGGTCCAGGATCACGACCCGCGTGGCGGGCGAGAGGCGATCGGCCCACGCGAGCAGGTCGGGCAGACGGTGCAGCGCCGCGGGGCGGGCCGGGTCCTTGCGGAGCGTGTACACCTCCATGCCCGGCGGGAGGTCGATCCCGAGCCCATCGAGCGGCGACTCCTCGATCTCGCAGATCGGCGTGCGCAGATCCTGGACGATCACCCAGAGCAGGAACAGCACGGGCGGGAACATGGCGAGCCTCGGGATGTGCTCGTACGCGAGCGCCCCCAGCCCCGAGCCCAGCGCGAACGACGCCGCCACCGACGCGAGCAGCGCCAGACGCTTGAGCGTGGGGTGGGACCCAAGGGGCGCGGAGCCCGCGGCACGACGGTCGCGGAGCCAGAAGAAGAGCTGGGCGCCCTCGAGCCCCAGGTCGGTGCAGACGCCGGTCATGTGGGTGGTTCGGACCACGCCGCTGGAGATCCGGGTGATCGTCGCGTTCTGGAGCCCCATCGCGAGCGAGGCGAGCCCGGTCATGGTGTAGAGGTACAGCGTGTCGGCGATGGGACGTTGTTCAAGCACCTCCAGCCCGATGGCGAGCGAGGCGAGCAGCGCCGCCTGAATGCTCATCGGCAGGACGTAGATCGATTGCCAGCCGCGCCGCCTCCCGATCTCGGTGCAGAAGCCCGACGCCAGCGCCCCCGCGAGGAACGTGGCGAGAAGGAACGCGGCGAAGCCCAGGGGATTCCAGCGTCCCTGCACAAGGTCGAGGCCGAACTGTGAGACGGTCCCGCTGACGTGGCTCGTGACCGTGCCACAGGTCAGAAAACTGATGATGTTGGTGTACCCGGCGACCCAGGCGAGGGTGATCGCGAGCCGGGCCTGCTGCGTGAAGGAGTGTGCCTGACCGACGAACACCGGAGCCTTCCTGAATCGATCGGCGAGCCCGCCCTGGCCGCCACGTCCGACTTTCCAAACCCGACCGGGCGGTTGAAACCCCCGGCACCACCATCGTTCCCCGCGGCGGGCCCCTGAACCTCAACGCCCCGCGAGATGGTTGCCCCACAACGGCTGTCGGGCGCGGTGGTGTTCTCGGACCGTGGAGGTGCCGGGTGTTCTCTTCAATGCAGGGTTCGGGGGATTGTCCGGGCGGTGCCTGAAATGCACAGTAGTCATGGCATGATGTGGACCCGCCGGACATCCTTTCCGCCTCGCGGATCCTCCGGGAATGGGGGCGGAGGCTCTCGACGCGGGTTCAGCCTGCTGGAGATGTCCTTCGTGGTGATCGTGATCGCCACCGTGACGGGAATCGCCGTGTCGCGGTCGGGGAGCAGCGTCACGAACTCTCAGGCGGCGGCGGCGAAGGAGACGGTCCGCGTCGTGCAAGCCCAGATCGACGAGTACTACGCGCTCTACGGCTCGTACCCGACGCGCCTGGATCCCGAGTGGTTCCGCGATCTCAGGGTGCCGATCAACCCGCTCGTGCCCGCGCAGCTCAACCACTACGAGGTCGTTTCCGGCGGGAGCGCCCTCCACCCTCGGGACCTGGCGGTGAGCTCCACCTCGACCCCGGGCCTCTGGTACAACGCGACCAACGGCGTGCTCCGGGCCCGCGTGCCCAGCTCGGGCGACAGCGGCTGGGTGCTCGTGCTGTACGGCTCGGCGAACGGGAGCGCCCCGCCCGTGCCGGGCGATCCGGTGGGCACCGACCCTTCGCCGATCGGCGTGATCGTCAAGGGCGATCCTTCCACGCGGGTGGCCGCCCAGGGCCATGTCGTGCAGGCCATGCAGGCCGTCGAAGAGAACTAGCTCGATCGCCGTTCGGTTTCTCGGACGGTTTTCTCGTGCGGCGAGTTCCGGAGCGAACCCGCGCGATCGCCGATGAGTACAAGCCCTGCCGCGAGGATGCTCGCCCGGAGAAGCGCCCGGGCAGTCGGCCGGGCTCGCCGGCGTGCTGCTAGGATTTCGGCAGGGATTTCGGCAGGGTTCGTACGCGGGATTCGCCCGCGCACGCCAAGGAAACACTCCATGTGCGGTATCGTCGCGTACGTCGGCTCCAAGCCCTGCCAGAACCTCCTTATCGAGGGCATCAAGCGCCTGGAGTACCGGGGGTATGACTCCGCGGGCATCGCCACGATCCACAACGGCAAGCTCCAGGTCGTCAAGTGCATCGGGCGCGTGGCCAACCTCGAGGACAAGCTCGAAGGGCTCGGCGGGATCCGCGGGAACATCGGCATGGCCCACACCCGATGGGCGACGCACGGCGGGGTGACGGACCCCAACGCCCACCCGCACACCGACGACCGCTCGGGCATCTGCATCATCCACAACGGGATCATCGAGAACTTCGCCGCCCTCAAGACTCTGCTCGAAGAGAAGGGCCACGTGTTCCAGAGCCAGACCGACACCGAGGTGCTGGCGATGCTGATCGGGGAGCTGTATGACGGCGATCTCGAGGCCGCCGTCCAGGCCGCCCTCCGCGAGGTGACGGGCGCGTACGGGCTCGTGGCGATGTGCGTGAAGGAGCCCGAGACACTGGTGGCGGCCCGCAAGGGCAGCCCGCTGATGGTGGGGATCGGGAGCGGGGAGTACGTGATCGCCTCGGACGGGTCGGCGATCATCTCGCACGCGAGCCAGGCCATCGCGCTGGAGGACTACCAGGTCGTGAAGGTGACGCCGTCGGGCTTCCGCACCTCGACGATCCACAATGTCCCCGTCACGCCCAAGGTCCAGCAGCGCGAGCTCGCGCGCGAGGAGGGCGAGCTCGGCGGGGTCAGCCACTTCATGCAGTGGGAGATCTTCGAGCA
>CAZTJZ010000062.1:0-18543 GCA_964614075.1 uncultured Phycisphaeraceae bacterium | reverse complement strand
GGGAGCTCTCGGGGCACTTCTACTTCCGCGACAACTTCAACGCCGACAGCGGCGCGATCGCGATGGGCGTGGTCCTCACCATCCTCGCCAAGAGCGGGAAGAAGATGAGCGACCTCATCGCCCCCCTCGCCCGCTACGCGCAGTCCGGCGAGATCAACTTCCAGATCGAGGACAAGGACGGCGCCCTCTCCAACGTCAAGCGGCTCTTCGGCCCGGGCTCGCCCGCGCACGGGCAGATCGACGAGCTCGACGGCGTCACCATCGACTGCTTCGCCACCAAGGGCGAGCACGGCGGGTGGTGGTGCAACATCAGGAAGAGCAACACCGAGCCGCTCCTGCGCCTCAACCTCGAGGCCAAGGACAAGAAGTCCTTGGAGCGCGCCCTCAACGCCGTCACGCCCCATCTGGGCAAACGCGTCGACCACTAGCCGGGACCCCACCCTTGACCGTCGCCGAGTTCCTCGCCCACCACGCCCTGACCGAGAACCCCTTCCGGGGCGAGGAGGCACGCTCGGACTCGGTCTTCGCGCGCATGCACGGGCACGCCCAGGGCGACGCCGCCCACCACGCCGCCACGTTCCACGGCGACTTCGAGAAGATCCTGGGCAGCCTCTCCCAGCCCGCGTCGAGCGTGGTCTTCGGGGAGAAGGGCAGCGGAAAGACCGCGATCCGCATGCAGATCGGGGAGCGCATCGCCGAGCACAACGCGATGAACCCCGAGCGGCGCGTCCTGCTCGTGACCAACGACGAGCTCAACGCCATCCTCGACCGCTTCCATCAGGCGGTTGGGGGCAAGACCCCCGCCGACTCGCTCCGCGAGACCCGGCTCGTGGACCACCTAGACATCATCCTGCGCACCGCGGTCCCGATCCTGACCGACGCCGCCCTCGCCCGGGCGAGCGCCGGCACGCTGGACCTTGGCCCCGACGCCAAGCGTCTGTTCAAGCGCCTGAGCCCCCAGGCCCGGCGCGACCTGCTCCAGCTCCAGGCCATCTACGACCGCGAGGACCGGGCCGAGGCCCGCACGGCCCAGCTTCGGTCGCGACTCCGCGTCGGGCTCCCCGGCGCCGGGTTCGCCACGGGCGTCCTCCTCGTGCTCCTCCCGCTCATGGTCGGGGGCGTCGCGGTCTATCAGCACTTCTTCGCCCCGCCCCAGATGCGCGAGCCCTGGGCCACGTGGGGCGTCGTCGTCGCGGGCGGGCTGTACCTGGTCTATCTGCTCAAACACCTGGCGTTCAACCGGCTCTTCAACCTCGCCCAGGCCCGCCGGATCCGCAAGCAGCTCCGCGTGCTCTCGCGGGGCGAGATCTCCTTCGCGCGTTCCCTCCGCCTTCTCCCCGCCTCGCTCCGCGACTCGAGACAGCTCCCGGTGTCCAACTCCGACGAGCAGCGGTTCGCCTTCATGCAGAAGCTCAAGCGCGTCCTGCGCGAGCTGTCCTACGACGGGCTCGTCGTCGTGGTGGACCGCGTGGACGAACCCACCCTGATCAACGGCGACGCCGAACGCATGCGCGCCTTCGTCTGGCCCATGCTCAACAACAAGTTCCTCCAGCAGCCCGGCGTGGGCATCAAGCTCCTGCTCCCTATCGAGCTCCGCCACGCCCTCTTCAAGGAATCCAACGCCTTCTTCGAGCAGGCCCGCCTCGACAAGCAGAGCATGGTCGAGCGCCTCACCTGGACCGGCTCGATGCTCTACGACCTGTGCCAGTCGCGCCTCGAAGCCTGCCGAAAACCCGGCACGCCCGACGCCTCGCTGATGAGTCTTTTCGCCGAGGACGTGACCCGCCAGGACGTCATCGAGGCCCTCGACCAGATGCACCAGCCGCGCGACGCCTTCAAGCTGCTCTACCGCTGCATCAGCGAGCACTGCGCGGGCGTCACCCGCGACCTGGGCCAGTTCCGCATCCCGCGCCTGCTCCTCGAAACCGTCAGGAAGAGCGAGGCCGACCGCGTCCAGGGGCTCTACCGCGGCATCCGCCCGGCGTAGAGCTTCACCCGAGTCTGAGCCCTACCCCGCGCGAGAGCTACACCCGCGTCAGCCTCGCGTACTCCAGCACCATCGTCTTGACGCCCACATCACGGAACGCGATCCTCGCCCGCGCGTTCACGCCGCCCTCCAGCGCCATCACCTTCCCCACCCCGAACTGCGGGTGACGCACCTGATCGCCCACACGCAGCCCTCCCACGCCGCGACCGCCCGCGCCCCGCCCGCCGGCTCGTGGCCCCTCGTCGTCGGGCACGAACCTGGGCCCGTCGCTCGCCCCATCACGCTCGTCCTCGCTCGCGCCCGGCCCCCACGCCGCCGAGTCCCCGGCGCGGTCGCTGAACACCACGTGCTCCTTGGGCAGTTCTCCCAGGAATCGGCTCACGATCGTCCGCTCCGGGATTCCCCGGATCGTCCGGTACTTCGAGCTGGTCATCAGCAGCCGTCGCATCGCCCGTGTCACCCCCACGAAGCACAGGCGGCGTTCCTCCTCCAGCTCGCTCTCCCGCTCGAACGCCCGCTGGTGCGGGAGCGAACCCTCCTCCAGCCCCACCATCGCCACCGCCTGGAACTCCAGGCCCTTCGCCGCGTGCAGCGTCATCAGCGTCACGCTCCCCTGCGCCGGATCCACCGCGTCCGCGTCGGCGACCAGCGCGATGCTCTCGAGGTACGCCCGCAGCAGCGCGAGCAGCGAGGGCGGCTCGCTCGCGGGCGCCCCCGCCTCGTCCGTGCCGAAGAACTCCGGGTCGCCCGAGGGATCGAACTCCCGTTCGAACTCCCGCGCCGAGCTCACCAGCTCGTCGAGATTGTCCAGTCGCTCCGCGTCGCTCTCGTTCTGGCTCGCCGAGGCCTGCGCGCGGTACATCGCCTGCAGCCCGCTCTCGCGGATCACCCGGTCCACCAGCTCCGACAGCGTCGAGGGCACCTCGCTCCCCAGGAACGTCCCGCCCCCGGTCCACGAGTCGATCATCTCCACGAACTTCGCCACGCCCGCGCCCGCCCGCGACGAGATCCCCGCGACCTCACGCCACTCGCGCATCGCCCCCAGCATCGCCACGCCCCTCGCGGCGGCGTGCTCACCCACGCGCCCCCACGCCGCGTCCCCGATCCCCCGCGACGGTGTGTTCACGATCCGCTCCAGCGAGATGTCGTCCGCCGGGTTCGCCACCACCCGCAGGTACGCCAGCGCGTTCTTGATCTCCTCACGCTCGTAGAACGCCGTGCCCCGCGCGATGGTGTACGGCACGTTCGCCCCGCGGAACGCCTCCTCGAGCACGCGCGAGAGCGCGTTGGTCCGGTAGAACACCGCCATCTCCCGCCACGCCACGCTCCCCTCGCTCTCCTCGTGGATCCGGCGCATCCAGTCCACCACCAGCGCCGCCTCCTGACGCTCCTCGGCGCACAGCACCGCCTCGACCTTCTCCCCGCCCTGGCGCGAGGTGAAGAGCGGCTTGGGCTTGCGACGCTTGTTGTGCCCGATGAGCGTGTCCGCCGCCGCGAGGATGGGCGTGGTCGAGCGAAAGTTCTCCCCCAGCGTGATGACCCGCGCGCTGGGGTAGTGTTCCTCGAAGTCCAGGATGTTGGAGATGTCCGCCCCGCGCCACCCGTAGATCGCCTGGTCCGGATCGCCCACCACGAAGATGTTGGGACGCCGACCCCCGCCGCTCGCCCCCGTCCCGCCCCCCGCCCCGTCTCCCACCAGCCCCGACGCGATCTCGAACTGCGCCTTGTTGGTGTCCTGATACTCGTCGATCATCACGTACTGCCACCGCTCGCGCAGCGCCGTCCGCACGCCCTCGTCCCGCCCGAGCATCCGGGCCGTCAACAGCAGCAGATCGTCAAAGTCCACCGCGTTCGCCGCCCGCAGCGCCCGGCTGTACGCCGAGTAGATCTTCGCCACGCTCCGCGACGAAAAATCGTGCGCCCGGGCCGCGAACGCCTCGGCGTCGAGCAGCTCGTTCTTCGCCTGGCTGATCGCCGAGAGCACGCTCCGCGGCGGGAAGTTCGACGACGAGAGCTGCATCGACGTGATCACCTTCTTGCACAGGGCGCTCTGGTCGCTCGTGTCGTAGATGGTAAAGTCGGGCTTGAGCCCCGCCGACTCCGCGTGGCGACGCAAGAGCCGCGCGCACAACGCGTGGAATGTCGAGATCGTCAGCCCCCGCGTCCGACGGTCCTCCCCCACGCCGCCCAGCAGCTGCCCCACGCGCTCGCGCATCTCTCCCGCGGCCTTGTTCGTGAACGTGAGCGCCAGGATCGACCACGCGGGAATCCCGCACGAGATCAGGTACGCGATCCGACGCGTGATCACCCGCGTCTTCCCCGACCCCGCGGCCGCCAGCACCAGCACGGGACCCTCCGTCGCCAGCACCGCCGACCGCTGCGCCAAGGTCAACCCCCGGAGAAACTCCGCGTCCTCCTCGGCATGGGGCTCCGCGTGGGCCTCCGCGTGGGGCTCCGCGTGGGGCTCCGCGTGGGGCTCTTGGGACATGTTCCTCCGGTGCTCCATCACCGAGAGCGTATCGCCCGCGCCCCCGCGCGTACGCTCTCGACATGACCCACGACACCTCCATCGATCGCCGGGCCGCCATCCTCTCCTTCTCCGGAGCCGCCGCGCTCCTCGCCTCGCACACCAACGCCCAGGCCCCCGGCGGCGTCCCGGGCTCGGGAAACTGGAACACCCCCAAGCCCTCGCCCATCACCCCCAAGCAGCTCGGCTGGGACGACGCCAAGGGCGAGTACACGCTCCCGCCCCTGCCCTACACCGCCGACGCGCTCGAGCCACACATCGACAAGCAGACGATGATCGTCCATCACTCCAAGCACCACGCCGCCTACGTCGCCGGGCTCAACGGCGCCCTCGCCCAGCTCGCCTCGATCCGCGACGGCCAGGGCGACCCCGCCCTGATCAAGCACTGGTCCCGCGAGCTCTCCTTCCACGCCAGCGGCCACGTCAACCACGCGCTCTTCTGGCTCATGATGGCGCCCCCCGCCAAGGGCACCAACGCCCCCGCCGACGAGCTCGCCAAGGCCATCGACCGCGACTTCGGCTCCCTCGACCGTTGCCTCGCCCACTTCAAGGCCGCAGCGAACCAGGTCGAGGGAGGCGGCTGGGCGTGGCTCGCCCTCGACCCCTGGTCCCGCCGCCTGACCATCCACCAAGTCGAGAAACAGCAGGACCTGTCCATCACCGGCTTCTGCCCCATTCTGGGGATCGACGTCTGGGAGCACGCCTACTACCTCAAGCACCAGAACCGGCGCAGCGACTACGTGACGGCCTGGCTGAACGTCGCCAACTGGAAGTTCGCGGGACAGCTCTTCGACTACTGGCACAAGTAGTACGGATTTTGATAGCAACTTCTGGCGCGTTTTCGGGCGGAGCGGCGTTCGTTCGAGCGAAGCCGCGTCGTTATCGGTCGTAAGCAGGCCGTCACAAACCGCATGATCCAAATAGTCGAAAAAAAGTGCGCACTTTCCTGGCATTTCGCGAAAAGCGCGTTCTATTGGAAGTGTCTTGTCTCTCTCTCCTCCTATGACTCGGGCGCGGGTGAATAGCCTCCGGCCGAGTTTTTCTTTTTGGAGTGAGAACTCCGAAGGAGCGGCTCACGCGTTCCTGGATTCCGCGTCCGCGGCACCGGCGTCCCCGGATCCCGCGTCCTTAGCCGCGAACCTCGCCCACCCCATCGTGCACGCGGCCAGGCAGAGCATCACGGGCAGGAACGGCACGCCGAAGCGGTCCGTCGCCGAGGCCACCACCCACGCCGCGCTCACCATGCACACCAGGCACACCGCGCCGGCGCCGGCGAGCCCGCGCTCCCCGCGTCGCCACGCCATCGGGATTCCCGCGAGGAAGCACACCGCGACGATCGGGCGGATCGCCTGCCCCGCCCAGAACCAATCGTTGAACGCGAGGGTCCACGACGTGCTCCAGAACGGCCCGATGGGGCGCTGCACCCGCGTGAACAGCCCGCGGAGGCGCTCGTGGTCCTCGGGCGAGCGCTGGCTCGCGAGCGAGGCGTCGATGTCGAAGAAGACCGTGGTGTAGAAGTCGAACGGCTGGGCCCGCAGCGGACGCGACCACCACTCGTTCGACGAGGCGCCCTCCACACGGTACGGGTTCCACAGCCCGAGCTGGCTCACCAGCGACAGCGCCGACGACCGGAGAAACTCCGGCCCGCGACGCTCGACCGCCGCGTTGATCGACCCGCGCGTGACTCGCTCGATGTCCTGGTAGCTCAGCTCCGCGCTCTCGCTGGCCGCGACCTTCCTTTCCCGCTCGGCCTCGAGGATCCGGTTGAGGTAGTCGTAGTCGCCGATCTTCCCCGCGGCTCTGGCCTGCTCGAGCGCTCGCCATCGTTCCGCGTCCAGCGTTCCCGTGTCGTTCCCATCCACCACGCCGTTCACCCAACCCGAGAGCGCACGGTTGAGGTGCAGCTTGGGCGTCACGAGGGCGAGGCTGTCGTAGCGGCGCTCGTTGCGGACGGCCCAGGGCAGGACAAGCACCACCCCCACGCCCAGCACGGTCGCCGCCGCTTGCGCTCGCGTCCGCCACGAGCCCGTCATTGCCACGAGCATCGCGATCGGCACGAGCGCCAGGAGCAGCTGCAGGTTCTCGCGCAGGTACGCCCCGAACGCGCACGCTGCGCCCAGCCCCGCCGCCCACCCCCACCGCGCCCGCGCCGTCGGCGCCCGCGACAGCCTCACCATCGCCGCCGCCACACCCAGCACCGCCACCGACGCGAGCGTCTCGCGCAGCATGTAGCAGCGGTACGTCACGAGGATCGGATGAACCCCCACCGCGAGGGCGCCCAGCAGCGCCCAGCGGGTCGCCACGATCTTCCGGAGCATCGCCCACGCCAGGAGGGCGCAGAGCGCCCCCGCCGCGTGCTGCATCCACAGGAACCCCTCGAGGTAGTCGGGGGTGACGAGCATGACCAGCGCGAGCACGAAGGTCAGCCCCGGCGCCTTGTAGGGCACGACCCGCTCCACGCTCGCGTGGGACGCGAGCCACTCGGCGCCGTCGGCGTAGTCGATCCCGTCCGAGGTCATGAAGCAGGCCGCCCGGACGCAGAAGAACAGCCCGACCCCCACGACCACGCCCGCCACCACCGCGTGCGGCAGATACCGCCAGCCCAGCACCCGGGGCAGCCCGCGTACGAGCCGGGCGGCGACCCCCGCGGCCAGCACCAGCGCCGCCAGCCCCACGACGCTCACCCACGCGGCGGGCGCGATGTCCCGCGCGAGCACCATCCGCCCCGGCGCGGCGGCGTCGCCCCGAGCCTCGGGGAGCTCGACCGTGCTGTACACCCACCCGCACCAGGCACGCTGAATCGTGCCGCCGCGGAAGACCACGTCATCGGCGGGCCCCGGCGTCCAGGTCAGCGCGACCTCGCGCAGCGCTCGGCGGGGGAGGCGTTCACGGAGCGTGAGCGTGCGCGGCCCGGTCCCGTCGGGGGCCGCGCCGGGCAGGTACACCCCGCGCGGGGGCGCACCGTCCGCGCTCGTCCACATCAACGACGCACCCGCCGGCACGCTGATCCACAGCTCTCCGCGGAGCTCGACCCGGAATAGCAGGGGGAAGACCGTAAGCCAGAGCAGAACGCCGATCAGCACCGGGGGCGCGAGCTTTCTCGCCCAGCCCCGCTTCATCCAAGAATGATACCAGATCGTTGAGCCCCCCGCCGCCCGCGCAGACAGGCACGGCGCCGGGGCGAGGTCCCAAAGCTCAGAACCGGGGCTGCTGCTGGGTGAGGCAGTGGATCGCGCCCAGCCCCCAGATGAGGTCCCGGCAGTCCACGCCGATGACCTCGCGCGACGCCCCCACCTCGCGCTGCAGGATCTCGAGCGCCGTCCGGTCGCGACGATGCCCGAACGTCGGCACGAGCAACGCGCCGTTCACAAAGTAGAAGTTCAGGTACGTCGCGGGGAGGCGTTGCCCCTCGATCTCCACCACGCCCGGCATGGGGACCTTCACGATGCGGAACGGCCGCCCGTCCTGGTCACGCAGGAGCGTCGCCCGCCGGAGGTTCTCGATGAGGACTTTGAAGTTCTCGTCGCGTGGGTCCTCCTCGACCGCGACGACGATGGTCTTCTCGTCGAGGAATCGCGCGAGATCGTCCACGTGCCCGTCGGTGTCGTCGCCCGCGATCCCCTCGCCCAGCCAGCAGACGTGGCGCTGCCCGTAGTAGTCCCTGAGATACCGCTCGATCCGGGCGCGCGACAGCCCCGGGTTGCGGTTCTTGTGGAGCAGACACTGCTCGGTCGTGAGCACCGTGCCCTTCCCGTTGAACTCGACGCTGCCCCCCTCCATCACGATCCCGGGCGCGAACACGGGGAGCTTCAGCTCTTCCGCCACGCGCGTGGGCACCGCGTCGTCGTCCTCCCAGGGCGGATACTTCCCGCCCCAGGCGTTGAACCCCCAGTCCACCACCGCGGCCTGCTTCTTCCCCCCGCGCCGCCGAACCACGAACGCCGGGCCATGATCGCGGCACCAGCTCTCGTTGGTCTTGAAATAGTGGAACCGCACGTTCGCGTCCGGGCATCCGCCCAGGCTCAGCTCCCGGCGGACGACGTGCTCCCAGTTCTCGTTGGGCACGTTGATATGCACCGTCTCCCGCGGCACGATCACGCTCATGAGCCGCGCCAGCGCCGGCGGGATCGTGTGGTACCGACCCGGAAAGCTGATCCCCTCGGGGCGCGGCCAGCTGAACCACGTCCCCGAGTGCGCCGACCACTCCGGCGGGAACGTGTACCCCAGCGCGAGCGGCGTCTTTCTCGTGCGTGCCTTCTTCACCCTCACCCCCCGCCGAACCGACGCGTGAGACCCGAGTACGCGTCGACACGTCGATCCCTCAGGAACGGCCAGTGCGTCCGCGCGAACTCCACCTTGTCCAGGTCGCAGTCCACAACGACCACCTCCTCGCGCGAGACGCTCGCCCGGTGGACCACCCGCCCGTTGGGCGAGGCGACAAAGCTCTGCCCCCAGAACTCGATCCCGTCCCGGCTCGCGGGCTTCCCGTCCGCGCCCAGGATCCGCTCACGCCCCACGCGGTTGGACGCGCACACATAGCACCCGTTCGCCACGGCGTGCGCCCGCATCGACAGCTCCCAGCTGTCGTGCTGCGCCTCGCCGAACTCCGCCTTCTCCGACGGATGCCACCCGATCGCCGTGGGATAGAACAGAATCTCGGCGCCCTGCAGCGCCGTGAGCCGCGCCCCTTCCGGGAACCACTGGTCCCAGCAGATCAGGACCCCGATCGTCGCGTGGCGGGTCTTCCAGGCCTTGAAGCCGCCCTCGGGCGACGCGTCGCCCGGCGTGAAGTAGAACTTCTCGTAGTACAGCGGATCATCGGGGATGTGCATCTTGCGATAGATGCCCAGCAAACTCCCGTCCGCGTCGATCACCGCCGCCGTGTTGTGGTACAGCCCGCTCGCCCGCTTTTCGAACAGGCTCGCGATGATCACCACCCCGAGCTTCTTCGCCGCCCGGCACATCGCGTCGGTGCTCGGGCCCGGGATGGGCTCGGCGAGGGCGAAGAACCGGTGATCCTCGCACTGGCAGAAGTACTGGCTCGTGAACATCTCCTGCGTGCAGATGATCCTCGCCCCGGCCTTCGCCGCGTGCTCCACGAGACGCAGCTGCTTCGCGAGATTGTCCTTGGGCGACTCGACGCACGACATCTGCGTGAGTCCCACGCTCACCACGCGTCCGCCCCGCGCCCCGGCGCTCGCTCTTGTTCTTTTCTTGGCCATCGAGGGCAAAGCGTAGACGCCGTGGGCTTGACCGTCCCCCCTCGGCCGACCCCTTCGCCCGGTCCGGTCACTCGCCCGTCTTCTCCGCGAGCCGCCACGCCGAACCGCACTCCGGACACACCGTGCACCCGTCGCCCTGGGCCCGCAAGCCCTGGAGCCAATAGCCGCACGACCCGCAGCACCCGCGCGCCACGCGGCCCCGCGCGATCGTCCGCCCGACACGCCCCGGCCACACCGACCACGCGAGCACGCCGAGGACCACGCCGAAGAGCCCTCCGAACGCCCAGTCCGGCACGTCGTACGCCCGCCCGAGCCCGCCGCTCTTGAGGCGTAGGAGCGTGAACCCGGCGACGATGCACAGGACAAGCACGCCCGAGCCGATCGCGACCTGACGAGTGGACATCGGGCGGTCCTTCGGCGCCCCGCCCGCGCCGTCCTGCTTCGAACCCTCGGCGCGCCGCACCACAGCCACGCGTCGACCGCGAGAGTCCTTCGCCGCACAACTCCACGGCCGCAGCTTCGGAGCATCCGCCTGTTCCACGCGACCCTCCTACGCCTTCCACTCCCCGGCGTATCCGGTCTCGAACTCTCCCGCGTCGCGGGCCGCCAGCTCGTAAAGACGCTTGGCGATCTGGCGCAGGTGCAGGGCATCGTGCGCCGCCCACGCCGCGAACACGTCCCCGGCCCTCACCGACCACCCCTTGGGATGCCGGTACGTGCCCCGCCACGCGGGGTCATCCGCCCCGAGGCGCGCCACCCGCCCCCGCAGCCACCCCACGCTCGCGCGTCGTTCCGCGACGAACCTCGCGACGCTCTCCTCGAGATCGCGCTCCTGATACCGGCGCGCCACCGCAACGCCCTCGGGATCGATCGCGGGCCACGGGAGCGCGGCGTCGCGCAGCACGAGCTCGAGCCGCGGGCGGAAGTCCTCGCACTCCTCGTCCGCCAGGTGGTTCACGATCTCCACGATCGACCACGCCCCGCTCGGCGGGCGGAAACGCGACTCCTCCGCCGTGACCCCCGCCACCGCCGCGGGAAGAACCCCCGCGAAGGCCTCCAACCGTCGTACCAGCGCGTCGGCGTTCATGCCACCACCTCTCGCCCGGCGTCCCGCCCCGCCTTCTCGCCCCAGCCTCTCTTCTCAACTGCTCCCCGCGCGCATCCGCTCGATCCCTTCGGGGAACGGGTACGCCGGGTACACCCCCACGTGCCCGAGCTTCCACATGGGCGGGGCCGTGTACACGTCGCCCCGGAACCCCGCCTCGAACATCGTCCGCAGCACCGCCTCGAAGCTGGGCTCGCGGTTGTCCGGGCCCACCAGCCGGTTCGCCCGCGCGTTGAGGAACGACACGCTCGCCACGGGCCAGCGCTCCCGACGATCCCGCAGCATCTTCACCACCGTCCGGAACCCGCGCGAGAGATCGTGCAGCGTGAAGTGGTCCCGCCCGCGAGGCCTCAGCACGCCAAGGATCAGGAGGCTGTCGAGGTCGAACTTCAGGATGTAGGGCTCCTTGTCGCCCCGCGCGTGGATCGCCACCGATTCCTGGAACATCCGCGCATAGCTCGTCACGCTCGCCGCCGTCCATTGGCTGGTGGACACCAGCTCGCACAACTGCGCGATGATCCCGTGGCTGTTGTCGTGGTCGTTCACGCCGCACACCACCGTCCGGTAGCGGGCGTCCAGCAGGTCGCGCAGCATGTCCTGCCCCCACAGGATCCGCACCCGCTCCCCCGCGTCCTCCGGGCGCGCGAGCCGCTCGTGCCCGTGCGGCAGGAGCGTCACACGGTCCGGCGCCAACTCCGGATTGACCAGGTGATCCGCCTCGCCCTCGTACAACCGCATCCCGTTGGACTGCTTTGTCATTTCTTGCTCTCCGTGCCGGCGTGATGCCCGCATCCTACGGCCTGAAACTCCCTGTCGTTCGGTCGCCCCGACCCGCGTTCGGCCTACCATGCCCCGCTGTGAGCCCTCGGAGAGTTCCGACTTTTTTGTTGCACAGCGCGGCGCACTGGTCCGCGGTCAGTCATCCAGTGCGCATCGAGATCTGCGAGTTTCTCGCCGCCACGGGCCCCCTCTCAATCGTGGACCTCGCTCGCAACGTCCGCAAGCCCGCCGACGCGCTCTATCACCACGTGAAGAAGCTCCAGACCGCCGGGCTTGTCGTCGTCGCGAAGACCCGCGTCACGGGCAAGACCAGCGAGGCCCTGTTCGACGTCGTCGCCGATTATTTCGTGCCGGACTTCGATCCCAAGTCCGGGAGGAACCTCGACGGCGTGGTCGGGATGCTCTCGGCCTCAACGACCGTCGCCAAGGACCTCTCGGTCCACTCGCTGCAGAACCCCTCGCCCGACCACCGCGGCAGCTCGATGTTCGGCCTCGAAGTCACGCACCTGACCGAGGGCGACCTCGCCCGGATCAAAGAACTTCTCGCGGAGGTGCGGACGCTGGTCGCCAAGGGGCGAACCTCGCGCAAGGGACAGCTCTACGCCGTGAGCCTGCTGCTCATGCCCATCTACTCGGCGCTCTTCGCCCGACGCGACGAGCTCGAGAAGACGCCCAAGCGGGCCGGACCCCGCGACGCCAACCGCACCCGACCCCGGGCACGCTCTCACGCGGGCTGAGACGCACACGCCCCGCGCGCCGAGCCGCTCCCGCGCGCATCGGGCGCGGCCCATCGCGCCCCGAGCCAAGAAAAAACCGGCCGACCCCTTCGGGCCGGCCGGTGTGAATCTCTGCGTCCGTCCAGCGGCTCTTAGAACTTGAGCGAGAGCTGGAAGCGGATGTCGAACTCGCCGGAGGAGACGTCGCCCAGGAGGCCCGTCTGCGTGTTGCCGACCGTCGGGTCGACGAACGCGTCGGTCTCGTTGGCGGCGAAGACCACGTCCGCCGTGAACTTGGCGGCCTGGCTCTCCTCGGAGATGTAGTAGTTCACGCCCACGGTGAAGAAGTTGAGCGTGTCGTCGGGCGTGGAGCCGTCGCCGCGCGGGGCGATCGCGTCCTCGTCGAGGAGGAGGATCGTCCAGCGGCCGAAGACTTCCCACTGGTTGTCGAAGAAGTACCCGCCCTGGAGGTTGAACCCGAAGTCGGTGGTGTCGATCCCGCCCGGGGTGTCGTCGTTGATCGTGTTGCCCACGAACGCCGCCGCCGCGTTCCAGCCCGGACCGAGCAGCGAGCAGTCGATCGTGTACCCGATCTCATCGCCCTCGGCGCCGGCGGGGTTGGTGTTGCCCATCGAGGCGAAGTAGAACGCCGCGCCCACCATGCCCTGGAAGGCCTGGGCGGAACGCCACGAGGTGTACTGGTTGAAGGCCGCCCAGTCGTTGCCCGTGAACATGAAGTCCACGCGCCCGTTGAAGGCCCAGTCGGCCTCGGCGGCGGAGTTGAACGGGGAGTTGCCCGTGAGCGCGCCGTCGGTGAACCCGCCCATCACGCGCCACTGCTCGTTGTTCCACGACACCTGCACGCCCTGGCTGTACCCGGGCGAGAACGCCGTGTTCAGCTCCGAGCGCTCCACCGCGAGCTGGCTCTCGCTGGCGATGTTCCACTCACGCAGGAAGGGCAGACGGAACTGGCCCCACATCACCGAGACGTTGTTCCCGAAGGTGTACCGCGCCCACGCATCCTCGAGCGTGAACGCGCCCGAGTCGTCCACCAGCGTCTGGATGCGGTACGCGAGGTCACGGCTGTGCACCGTCCCGCCCGCCCACAGACGGATGTTGTTGTTCTGGAATCCGTGCGTGAACCCGTTGTCGGTCCCGATCGGCGCATCGTCCGAACGGAACGAGTGCATGTAACGGAACTGAACGTTCCCGCCGATCGACATCGTGTTGTCGCCCGAGCCGTCCGACAGCGTGAACCCGCGGGCCGTGTAGCCCGAGGTCCCTCCGCCCTGGAGAAGGCTGGAACGCCCCGAGGCGTCGGCCTTCAGCTCCGCCGCGTACGCGCGGTCGAGGTCGAGGCTGGCGTTCTGGGCGAGGACCGGGGAGGCCATGGCGGCGCCCGCGATCAGCGAAAGCTTCATCATCTGCTTCATCCTGTTCACTCCTGTGGTTAGACCCAAACCCGATCCCTGAAGACCCGCCCGACTTTGCCCCAAGGGCCCGGGCACCTGTTCCGCTCGTGAACGCCGGGAAACACCCCCAGCCCCACGCCGACCGTTCCGACGACCGCCGACCCCGCACGCCTCCGGCATGCCGCGGCCCAAAGACCGCCGTGTCAGCCCCGCAATCCTCACCCGCCCCCTCGACCCAACGCACCCGCAAGGCACACGCCACGCGTCCACGCTTGGACCGAGAACTCGGGCGATCCGCGGCCAGCTGTGTCGTCCGGGCACCTTTGCCCGACGGCCCCGAAGGGCAGGCTGTCCGCCGTCGGAACCCCATCCCTTTGGTCGTGCGTCCGCAGGATACCCGGTCTCAACACACTCCGGGGCCAGATCAACCGCAGCGAATCCCAAGGTCCAGGGTCGAATAGCCTAGGCCGCTCGCCCATGGGCGGCTAGCAGACGCAAACACCAGCGTCCGCTTTTCTTTCGACTTTCTCGTTTCAGCACCAAGAGTTTTCCCGGACTTCCGCCTTTTCACAGGATCCTAACAAATATCTTCCACTCCGGCGCACTTTCCACCCTATCCTCAACATGCCAGAAGAACACCGAACCGACTGGTCACCATAAACCTTTGTCAACAATAGATTTGGGTGTACCTATGGCTCAGACCAAGCATGTGCTCGTTGTTGAGGACGAGCGGGATCTCGCCGAGCTGCTCGCGTTCAACCTCCGCAAGGCGGGGTATGTGACCAGCGTCGCCCACTCCGGCCCGCAGGCCCTCGAGCTCATCGGTGCCCAGCTCCCGGATCTGGTGTTGCTCGACGTGATGCTGCCCGGCCAGTCCGGGACCGAGGTGGCGTCGAGGATCCGCGCTAACCCGCGCACCGCCGGCCTTCCGGTCATCATGCTCACCGCCCGTGCCGAGGAGACCGACCAGATCGTCGGCCTCGCCGCCGGCGCCGATGACTACATCACCAAGCCCTTCTCGATGAAGGTCGTGCTCGCCCGCGTGGAGGCGGTGCTCCGGCGCAGCTCCGGGGCGTCGGCGAGCGAACCCAGCCTCCTCCGCTGCGGGCCGGTCACGCTCAACCTCGATACTCATGAGGCGTCCACGGGCGACCAGGCGGTCAAGTTCACACTCACCGAGTTCCGCCTCCTCGCCGCCCTCATGGGCGCCAAGGGGCGTGTGCTCTCCCGGAACGTGCTGATGTCCAAGGCAATGGGCCCGGGCGTCACCGTCACCGAGCGGACCATCGACGTACACATGACCGCGGTGCGCCGGAAGCTCGGGGCGGCGGGGGCTCTGGTCCGCACGGTCCGGGGCGTGGGATACCGCGTCAGCGAAGAGTCCGACGAGCCCGCGATCCGCGGCTCGGATCGCGCCTAACCAAAGCTCCCCTGCAGCATCGCGGCACGCTCCAGGCCGAACCCGCCCCTTGGTCCGCACACGTAAAGTCAAGAAGTGACCGCCCGCGCGATCCGTGCCGAGACTCTGTGTGTGCTCCTCCTGTGGGTGGGCGTGGTGGCGGTGTGGCTCTGGCCCGCGACGGGCATCTCCCGAGCGATCCTGCTCACGCTGGTCGGGTTGATCGGGCTGGCGTGTTCGTGGCTGGTGATGGTGAAGGTGATCAGGCCGCGAGACGAGGCCCTCGACGAACTGCTGCGTGCCTCCGGGCAGACCGAGCCCGTGATCCCCGCGGACCTCGCGTCGCGCTCGGGGGTCGCCGCGGGGGAGATCCGCTCGGCGTTCTCTCGCGCCGCGGCCCTTCCGGCGGTGCGTTCCTCCCTCGCCAACGCGCTCGCGGTCTTCGAGGGGCTGGCCGAGCCCGTGCTGGTCCTGGACCGCGCGGGTGTGGTGATCGCCTCGAACGCCGCCGCCGAGGAGTTCTTCGAGGCCCAGAATCTCGGGGGGCACACGCTCAACGAGCTGCTCACGCAGGCCGAGGTCCTCGCGCTCCATGCCCGCGCTCTCGACGGCCGCCCGGGGATGGCGCAGGTCCGCCTTCAGCGCGAGGGCGTCCGCGTCTTCCAGGTTCTGACCGCGCCCATCACGCTGACCAGCCCCGCGGGATCGGGCGCGACGGCGCTGGCCGGCCCGGGCGTCATCCTCACGCTCCGCGACGTGACCGAGCTCGCCCTGGCCGTGCAGCTCAAGACCGACTTTGTCGCCAACGCCTCGCACGAGCTGCGCACGCCGCTGTCGGCGATCAAGGGCGCGGCGGAGACGCTGAGCGACGGGGCGCTCGACGACCGCGCGATGAGCGAGCGTCTCACGCGGATGATCTCCGAGAACGCCGCCCGCCTCGAAGACCTGGTCCACGACCTGCTCGACCTCTCCCGTCTGGAGTCCCCCGACGCGCCGGTCGCGAGCGCCCCGGTGGACCTGTCCGAGGTGGTCGCGAACCTGTCGCGGCTGTTCGAGGACGTCTGCCGGACGCGACGGCTCACCCTCACGCCCGCGATCGCCGCGGACGCCCGCCGCATCGAGAGCGACGAGCGCCTGCTGACCCTGATCCTCAAGAACCTCGTCGAGAACGCGACCAAGTTCGCGTACGAGGGCACGATCATCCGCGTGGAGGGCGACGCGACGGCCGACCGGGGCCTGCGCCTGCGGGTGATCGACTCGGGCCAGGGCATCCCCATCGCCCAGCAGGCCAGGATCTTCGAGCGGTTCTACCAGGTCGACGCCGCCCGCTCGGGCCCCGCGGCACGCCGGGGCACGGGGCTGGGCCTGGCCATCGTCAAGCACGCGGTGAAACGCCTGGGGGGGACCATCGCGGTCGACTCGGTGTGGCGCGAGGGCACGACCATGACCGTGGAGATCCCGGGGTGTCTGGCGCCCCGAGAACACCCGCCCGCCGCCCGCTCCGGATCGTGAAATCCGCCCCCGCGACATCCCACTGAACCCCCATCCGCGGCGGTTCGTGGTTCTCGGGCGCGATCCGGGTTGGGCCCCCGCCACGCCCCCGGTACACTGGATCTCCCGCGGGCCGCCGCGCGATGCTCCGAAAGGACGACCATGACACGAACGACCACGCGTCTGTTCTCCCGATCGACGAGTGCGGGCGCGAACACGGGCGCCGGCAGGGGCGCCATCGGGGCGTCGGGCCTTCTGGCCCTGGGCGTGCTGGTCTACGGCACGCTGGGCGCCGAGTCGCTCCCCGAGTCCAGCTTCTCCCCGCGCGTGAACCCGAGCTTCATCAACTGGGAATCGCCCCACGTCCACCCGCTGGAGATGACGCCCGACGGCGGAAAGCTGCTGGCGGTCAACACCCCCGACAACCGTCTGAGCGTCTTCAGCATCGCGAGCGGCACGCCGCGATTGGTCGGCGAGGTGCCCGTCGGGCTCGATCCGGTGAGCGTCCGCGTCCGCACCAGCAGCGAGGCGTGGGTGGTGAACCACATCTCGGACACCATCAGCGTGGTGGACCTCTCGACGCTCAACGTGGTGCGGACGATCCCCACCCACGACGAGCCCCGGGACGTGGTGTTCGCGGGAGCCCGGGCGTTCGTCTCGTGCTCGACGCTCAACCGCGTCCAGGTCTTCGTGGCCGCGAACCCCGACCCGGCCACGTCGAGCACGCTGTCGCTCACGGCCGAATCGCCACGCTCGATGGGCGTCTCGCCCGACGGGACGAAGGTCTACGTGGCGGCGTTCGAGAGCGGGAACCGCTCGACGATCCTGGGGGGCGGGGCGACCAACGCCGGCGTGGGCGGGCGCCTCGGGTTCCCGCCCAACGTCGTGTCCGACCCCGCGGGCCCCTACGCGGGCGTGAACCCCCCGCCCAACTCCGGGACCACCTTCGAGCCGCCGCGGAACACCGGCGCGGGCACGCCCCCCGCCGTGGGGCTCATCGTGAAAAAGAACGCGCAGGGCCAGTGGATGGACGACAACACCCACGACTGGACGGCGCTCGTGTCGGGCGCGAGCTCGACGCTTTCGGGGCGCGTCCCCGGGTGGGATCTTCTCGATCATGACCTCGCGGTGATCGACGCCTCGAGCCTGAGCGTCTCTTACCGCACCGGGCTCATGAACATCGCGATGGCCCTGGGCGTCAACCCCGCCTCGGGCGAGATCACGATCGTCGGCACCGACGCGACCAACGAGGTCCGCTTCGAGCCCAACGTCAAGGGGACATTCGTCCGCGTGAAGATGGCGAGCGTGACGCCCTCCTCCGCGGCCCAGGGGGTGGTCGATCTCAACCCGCACCTGACCTATGCCGTGCGATCCCTCCCGCAGAGCGAACGCGACCGGTCGATCGGCGACCCGCGCGCGATCGTGTGGAACGCCGCGGGAACCCTGGGCTTTGTCGCGGGGATGGGCTCGAACAACGTGATCGTGATCAACCCGGGCGGGGCGAGGGCGGGGCTCTCGGACACGATCCCCGTCGGCGAGGGGCCCACCGGGCTCGCCCTCGACGAAGGCCGGGGCCGGCTCTACGTCCTCAACAAGTTCGCGTCGACGATCTCGGTCGTGAATCTCTCCTCGCAGACCGCGACGGCGAGCGTGGCGGTCTTCGACCCCTCGCCGCCCGCCATCAAGCTCGGGCGCAAGCACCTCTATGACACGAGGAAGACCTCGGGGCTGGGCCAGGCTTCGTGCGCCTCGTGCCACGTCGACGCGCGGATGGACCGCCTCGCGTGGGATCTGGGCGACCCCGCGGGGGCGACCCAGGCTCTCGTCGATCTCAACCTGGGCGGCAACGTCCCCGGGCTCAACACCGGCTTCCTGCCCTTCCACCCCATGAAGGGCCCGATGAC
>CAZTJZ010000061.1:10925-18985 GCA_964614075.1 uncultured Phycisphaeraceae bacterium | reverse complement strand
GCCGCCGCCGCCATCGCGTTCGCCGCCGCCGCCGACGACGACGACGACGACGCCGCCTTCACCGCCGCCGCCATCGCCTTCACCGCCGCCGCCATCGCGTTCGCCGACGCCGCCGCCCACGACGCCGCCGCCGCCACGCAACGCGACTTCGGCCGCCTCCTCACCCTCGCCCGCGAGGAGAAGTGGACCGACGACACCCCCGTCGATCCGGATTGGCTCGGCCCGATTGGCAACATCGACGAGGCGGACTCGGTTTGTACGACCCGAGCGCCGCAGCCCGATGACGTGCTCGAGCTCACGCTCCGTGTGCCCGCGGCCGCGAGCGACGAGGAGATCAAGCTCCTCGTGAAACAGTTCGTCCTCTCCGCGAGCAAGTACCACCTCGCGCACGGCGGTTCGGGCCTCAAGCCCGGCACGGTCGAGGTCTACGCGGTTGCCGCCTCGCCCGCGGGGGTGCCGGCATGAGCGAGCGCGATGAACAGTTCCTCGAGATCCGGATCCCGCTGAGGGCGATCGACCCGTCGGTCGGCGCTGAGTCCGAGCCGCTCGTCGCGACGCGCAACGATCTCATGGCGCAGATCCGGCAGATCGTCGCCACCGACGACGAAGCGCCGCCGCCGAGACGCCGCCTGGACGATGCGCGCGGCCAGCGCTTGGAAACCGAGACCCTTGCCGAGATCGAGAAGCCGCTCCGCGACCTCGCGCGGGAAGCCGGTGAAAAGACGCGTCAGCTGCTCGAAGAAGCCGCCGTCCGGGGTGTGGCCGGCATCCTCGCCGGCCGGCAGGCGCTGGCCGACGAAGCTCGCAAGGAGTTCGCGGCATTCCGAAGCCGACTGTACAGGATCTGCGAGAACTGCCTGCCGACTCCCAGCGAATGCGTCAAGGATATCGTGAAGTACAGCGTTCGCACGGCCATCGTCTTCGCGGCGTACCACCTTTTCAACAGCGTCTCGTCGTAGGCGGAGCTCCCCCTACCTCCCCGCATACTCAAAAACCCCGCGTCCGCTCTTATCCCCAAGCCGCCCCGCCGTCACGAGCTGCTTGAGGAGCGGGCAGGCGCGGTAGCGGTCGTTGTTGAGCCCCTCGGCGAGCACGTTCATGATGTGCACGCACGTGTCCAGGCCGATGAAGTCCGCCAGACGCAACGGGCCCATCGGGAAGTTGCACCCCAGCTTCATGATCCCGTCGATCGCCTCGGGCTCCGCGACGCCCTCCATCCACGCGAAGAACGCCTCGTTGATCATCGGCATCAGCACGCGGTTGCTCACGAACCCCGCGCGGTCGTTCGCCTTCAGGGGCGTCTTGCCCAGGCGCGACGCCAGCGCCACCGTCCGCTCCACCACCCCCGCGCTCGTCTGCATCGCGGGGATCACCTCCACGAGCTGCATCAAGGGCACGGGGTTGAAGAAGTGCATCCCCACGACCCGTGCCGCGGACGCGCCCGCCGCCGTCGCGATCTCCGTGATGCTGATGGAGCTCGTGTTGGTCGCGAGCACCACGCCCTCGCCCGGGAACATCGCCGCGAGCTTCGAGAACAGGTCCTTCTTGACCTTCGCGTCCTCCACCACCGCCTCGACGATCCAGTCGCTGCCCTTGAGCCCGTCGAGCGACTCGGTGTAGCGGACGCGCGCCAGGGCCGCGTCGGCGTCGGCCTGGGTCATCTTCCCCTTCTCGACGAACTTGCCCAGGCTCTTCTTGTGCACGCCCTTGCACCTGTCCACCGCTCCCGGGAACGCGTCGAACACCACGACGCTCAGCCCCGCGACCGCGGCGACCTGCGCGATCCCGCCCCCCATCTGCCCCGCCCCCAGAACGCCCAGTGTGTGGATGCTGCTCATGCCCGAAGAATAGAGCCCATTCCGCGGCGTTTCATGGGCGCGCACCGACGAACCCCTCGCCCGGGCGTACGCTTGGGCGTGCCCTCCCTCGCGCAGCTCGAACAGCTCCTCGCCCATGACCCGCGCGACGCCTTCGTGCTCTACGCCCTCGCGCAGGAGCACGCCAAGCTGGGCCACACACCCCTCGCGGCGGAGTTCTACGACCGCTGCGTCGAGAGCGACCCGACGTACTGCTACGCGTACTTCCACAAGGCACGCCTGCTCATCCACGCCGGCGACCACCGCGGCGCCGCCCACACGATCGACGCGGGGCTCGCCGCCGCCCGCCAAGCCCAGGACGCCAAGGCCCTCGCGGAGCTCGAGTCCCTCCGCGATTCCCTGGAGCTCGAGGGGTCGTGATGGCGAGGGCGAAGCGGAACACGCCGAAGGACCCCGGGCTCTTCCCCCGTGACCCCACACCCAACCCCGTCATCCGCGCGATCAACCTGGTGAGCACCCGAGACGCGCGCGTCGTGCTCGACCAGGGTCGATCGCGCCGTTTCCCCCTCGCCGCCCTCGACGCCGCGGGCGCCCGCCCCGGCTCGCCCTGGACCGACGAGCTGCTCGCGCGGGTCGAGCACGAGTCGCGCGTCCTCGCCGCATGCGAGAAGGCCGCGAACCTCTTGCGCTTCGCCCCGCGGAGCGAGTCGCAGATGCGAACGCGCCTCTCGGCGTCGGGCTACTCGCCCCCCGTCGTCGACGCCGCCATCGCCAAGCTCCTCGCCGGGCGCCTGCTCGACGACGAACGCCTGGCGCGCGACGCCGTCGACGCCGCGTCGCGCTCCCGCCCCACCGGCAAGGCCCTCATCCGTCGACGCCTCGCCCAGAAGGGCGTGCGCGAGGACGTCGCCGCGCAGGCCGAGGCCTCCGCCGCGGGGCACGAACGCGCCAACGCGCTCAAGGCCGCCCACTCCGCGATGTCCCGCCAGGACCCCTCTCTCCCGTGGCCCGTTCGCCTTCGGCGGATCATCGGCGCGGTGGCCCGGCGCGGGTTCGACGCGGAACTCGCCGACGAGGCCGCCCGCCAGGCCCTGGGCCCACCCCCTCAGGACCCGCCGGACGCGGGCGACGACCCCTATCCTTAGCGAACTGAGCCCGGGCCTGAGCAAACACTGAGCCTGGGCCCTTGCGAACCGAGCCCGACACGACCACCACGGGCCCCGCGAAGACCCCACACCACCTGCCTCCGCTTTACCTCATCACCTGCCTCAAGGACCCCTCATGAGACCCGGGCCGACCGCTCCGCTCCTCGCCTGCCTCGCCGTGCTGGCGACACTCCCCGCGTGCATCGAGAACAACACGCGCGGGCGTCTGGGCGACACGCTCGACCTCCCGCTCCTCGCCGACGGCTCGGGCGTCCCCACGCTCGCGGTCGTCGACGGCGCCACGCCCTCGCTCACCGGGCTCGACCGCTCCAACTGGGCGCGCCTCAACTTCGAAGTCCCGATCGACGGCGTGGAGCACCGCCCGCTCTACACCACCAACCGCGAGAAGCCCACGCGGACCGCCCGCTCCAAGGGCGCCTTCCCCTCGCCGCGGTCCTCGCTCGAGGAGCGCGGCGCGACGCGCGGCGAGCAGTACGCCGAGAGCTTCCTCTCGCCGATCTACGCCGCGTGGGACTTCATCCGCCTCCCCTACTTCCTCTACAAAGACCCGGCGTGGAAGGACCGCACCATCGCCCGCGGGACCGAGGGCTCGTACTGGCGCGGCACGGTCTTCGAGCCCCGGCGTGCGCAGTGGGCCGAGGTCCTCGAGCCCGCGCCGCGACCGCCCGCGCCCCCGCCCCCGCCCCCGGACCCCGACGACGCGCTCCTGCGCCAGAGCCCCGAGCCATGAAACCCCTGGACCCGCGCGGGATGCCCCAGGGCGCCACCCTCAACACCGAGTGGGAGCTCACGCCCCGGGAGTTCGCGGCGCTCCGGCGCTCCGACCCCGCGAACACCCTCCTCCTCGACGTCCGCCTCGCGCCCGAGTGGGAGATCGCCCGCGTCCAGGGCGCCGTCCACTGCCCCCTCCACGAGCTCGAAGCCCGCACCGACGATCTCGAACTCGAACGCTACAAGAACATCGCCACGCTGTGCCACGGCGGGGTCCGCTCTCTTACCGCCGCGAGCCTCCTGCGAGACCGCGGGTACAAGAACGTCCGCTCTATCGCGGGCGGAATCGAGCTGTGGTCCTGGGCCGTGGACCAGAGCGTGCCCCGGTACGAACGCCAGGGCCAAAAGGTCTGGCTCGCCCCGCCCGCCACGCCGCGCCCCGCCTAAGCCCTGCGGGTCCGCCTGAGCCTTCCGGATTAGCACCCCGCCTCGAAGCGCGTGAGGTAGTAGATGAGATCGTCGATGGTCACCCCGCCGTCGGGCGTGCCCGTCCCGCTCCCGTCGTCCACATCCGCCGCCACGTCCCCGGCCTCGAACCGCCCGAGGTAATAAATGAGGTCGTCGATGGTCACTCCGCCGTCGGGCGTGCCCGTCCCGCTCCCGTCGTCCACGTCCGCGGTGCACTGCCCCACGAACAGCGTGTGCTCGGTGAAGCACCCACGCCCGCTGTCTTCCAAGGTCACGACGACGATGTGGTTGTTCCCCGCGTTGAGCCCCGAGACCACGCGCGACCAATCCAGCCGGTCCACCCGCGTCGCGAGGTTCAGCACGTTCGCCTGCGCCACGTAGTTCGTGCCCGTCGGGTTCACCAGGACGTGCACCGCGCTCGCCGTCCGGTCCAGCGCCTTCATCGTCACCGTCGCCTGCGAGCCCAGCACGGGCGGCGCGGGCGGGATGAAGCTCACCTGGGCGCACAGCCGGTCCACGTACACGACGGCCCGGAACTCGCGGAAGAGCGGCGCGTCCAGCGCCCCGCGCTTGCGGAACGCCGTCGCCGAGACGTAGTTCATCCCTTCCGGGAGCAGGGTCGCGTCGATCACCTGCTGGTAGTGCCCCTGCGTCAGCCCCGTGTTGTACAGCGGCTGGTGCAGCGTGACGAACTGCTCGTGCCCGGGCACCACCAGGCTCTGGTGGTCCAGATCGCTCACGCCGTTCCCGTTGAAGTCCTGGTAGCCCGCGTTGATGCGGAACACCGCGTTGTCGTCGGCGTTCTGGTTCGTCGCGTCCAGCGCGTCCATGTTCGTCGTCACCAGATCGATCGTGAACGTCGCCGCGCTCACCACCGGGATCGCGTTGAGTCGCCGCCGGTCGTAGGTCGTGAGCACGTTCGCGGGCGTGGGCGGCGAGTCGGGCGCGATCGTCCCGCTCGTTCCCAGGATGCTCAGCGTCCCCGCGGGCACCGCCGGCGCGTACACCAGGAACCCCTTGTGGTGCTCGACGTTTGCCGCGTTCTTGTTCCGCGGCACGCGGAACGTGACCGACCCTCCGGCGCCCACCGTCACCGTCGCCGAGAGATCCCCCGCCGAGTTCACCACCGCGTCCGTCGCGTGGCCCGTGTACTCGAACAGCCTCGTCCCCTGCGGGAAGCTCGTCGTGACCGTGAACGGGTCCGTCCCGCCGTCGTAACGATCGCTCACCGCGACCAGGCAGTTGCCCGAGTACCCGCTCCCCGTGTTGGTCCGGCGCTCGAAGATGAGCACCTCGCTGTCCTGCCAGCGCGGCATGTACTCGCCCCGCCCGAACCAGTTCGAGAACTTCACCAGGTTCGTGATCACCGGGCTGGGCGCCAACGCCCCGGGGTCGTACCCCAGGGTCAGCGGCACGCCCTCGCGCGGATAGAAGTCCGTCCCCGTCCGCGTCACCAGACGCGAGTTGTGGTACACCTTGGCCTGCCCCGTCCGCATGAGCAGGTACGCGTGCGCGAACCACCCCTGCTGCTTGGAGGTGGGCAGCGGCGGGACGCTCGACCCGCTCCCCTGGCTCCCGTTGTCGTGGCTGAAGATGTGGTTCACACCCACCGAGCCGTTGTTGAACCCGTCGTCGACGTTGTCCAGGTGCGCGCCCGTCACGTTGTTCCACGAGCCCGTCCCGCTCGCGCCGATCAGGTTGCGGATCTGCCCCGCGCCGTTGAGGTCCAGGCAGTCGCGATTCCCGTACGCGTCCCCCGCGGCCAGGCGCCCCGTCGTCCGCCCGTTGGGCTTGCGGACATACCGGTCAAACGTGAAGTCGTTGCCCTCGACCGACTCGCCGAAGGAGTACGGCGTGACGAAGCGCCCGTCGGGCGTCACCCGCCGACCGGACACCACTGTGTCGTAGAACGTGTCGTAGAACCACGACGGCATGTGCTTGATCGCGTCGATGCGGAACCCGTCCACCTTCTTCACGTCCACCATCCATTGCACCCAGCGCAGGAGGTACCCCGTGGCGTTCTCCGCCACCGCCACGCCCGCCCCCGGGTTCGCCGTGTTGAACCGCCCCAGCGTGAGCTGGCTCGCCGGCTCGTTGCGCCACGGAACATCGCACGGCGGCGTGAAGATCCCCGTGTTCAGGCCGTTCGCGAACGACATCCCGGGGTTCGTCACCGTGTCTGTGCCCAGCGCGGGGTCGGGATAGAACCGCGCGTTCGCGGGATCGGGGTTGTTGAAGTACGACCCGCCCGGGATGTTCAGCGGATTGCCCGCCGCGGTGGGCTGGCGGATGAAGTTGTTCACGCTCGCGTGGTTGATGTCGATGAGCGCCACCAGGTCGCCGCTCTGCAGGCAGTACCTCGCGCCGCCCGGGTTCTCCGACTGGTAATACCCGGTGGAGATCCCGTTGTGGAAATCGCCCCAGTTGTCGGTCGAGGTCATGTTGCGGATGGGCGTGGGCGGGTTCTGCCAGAAGCCCGGGTACCCCCCGTCCTGCAGGAACTGCACGTCCCCGCGACGCCCCGCGTTGTGGTTGAGCACCATGTCCACGTACACCAGGCCGTTCGCGCGATGGAACTCGTCGACGACGGCGTCGAATCCCGCCTCCGTCCCGTACGCCGTGCGCGCGTTGGGCTTGCCCAGGTGGAACCGGTCGAAGACGTCGTACCCCGCGCTCGTGGAGTTCTGGTTCGTGGCGGTCGGGGAGAGATACCCGCGCGACACGGGCGGGAGCCACACCGAGCCCCACCCGCTGAGGAACCAATCCGGGATGCGGCGCTCCATGTCCTGCCACGAGCACTCGAACCACTGCATCATGGGCGGGGGGTTCTCGTCCCACGGATCGGCCTTCGCCGAGGAGCCCAGCGCCAACCCCGCGAGGATCGCGAGGGACACGCCACGGAAACCATCACCGGTCGCTCGATCGGACATGTCGCCTCCAGACACCGCCGCGGTCTCGGCGTGTTTCACACGCGAATCGTTGGGGGCATCGCCCCGCACGGCGCTTTGCTTATCGGCCCCGGAACCAGGGGGAGGATCCAGACACTCCCGCCGCCCTTCAGTATGACGCGGCGCCGGGGGAATTGGAAGCCCGACTTCGATCCTGAAACCGGTTTCGCCGTCGCGATTTCGTGGTCATGCCCCGAGAATTCCCACCCGCACGCGAGTCGCTACGCTGAGCCCGCCGGACGCGAGCCGCGTCCGCGTTCACGGAGCGAGGCGATGAACAGGTACCTGTGGTGCGTGGCGGTGATGGTGCTGAGCACGGGCGCGAGCGCCCGGGACGTTGTCGAGGCGCTGGGCGAGCGCACCGCCCGGTTCTTTGCCAGCGACGAGGCCCGCGCGGGCGCTCTCCCGTCGTACGCGCTGCTGCGAGAGGCGGGCGGGCCGCCGGGCGACGCGGGCGTCAAGGTCACGCCGAGGTTCACGATGATCGACTCCAAGCAGGGGGTGATCGTGGAGATCACGGCGGGCACGTCGCTCTACGGCACGGGCGAGGCGCCCGGGCAGCTCCTCCGCAACGGACGCCGGACCGTCTGCTGGAACACCGACGCGTACGGGTACGGCGACGAGGCGCCCTCGCTGTATCAATCGCACCCCTGGGTGCTGGCGGTGCGTCCGGACGGGACGAGCTTTGGCGTGCTCGCCGACACCACCTACCGCTGCGTCCTCGACACCGCCTTCACCAGCCCGACGGAGATCCGCTTCATCGCGGACGGCCCGTCGTTCCCGGTGATCGTGATCGAGCGGGACCACCCGGCGGAGGTGGTGCGGGAGCTGGCCCGTCTCACCGGGTACATGCCGCTCCCCCCGCGCTGGGCGATCGGGTACCACCAGTGCCGATACTCGTACTTCCCGGACTCCCGGGTGCGCGAGATCGCGCGAACGTTCCGGGAGAA
>CAZTJZ010000061.1:0-10915 GCA_964614075.1 uncultured Phycisphaeraceae bacterium | reverse complement strand
CGTGATCTGGTTCGACATCGACTACTACGAGTCCTTCCGGTGCTTCACGTTCGACCGGTCGTACTTCCCGGATCCGCGTCAGCTCAACAGCGACCTGCTCAAGGAGGGGTTCCACAACGTGTGGATGATCAACCCGGGGATCAAGAGCCGGGAGGAGCCCGGGCCCAGCGATCCCTCGGCCGACATCCGCGCGAAGGAGCCCGACACGCTCAAGGCGGCGCGCGAGGCGGAGAAGGTGAAGTTCCGAGCGCTGCGCGAGTCGGGGCTGAAGGCGGGCGTGTACGTGACCCGGGCGGACGGGAAGGTCTACGAGGGCGAGGTGTGGCCCGGGTGGTGCTACTTCCCCGACTTTACCGACCCCAAGGTCCGGTCCTGGTGGGGGCCCTGGTACCGGGAGTTCCTCTCACTGGGCGTCACGGGCGTGTGGAACGACATGAACGAGCCCGCGGTGTTCAACGTGAAGAGCAAGACCATGCCCGAGGACAACCGCCACGCGGGCGATCCCACGATGCGCCGCCCCGACGGGAGCGTCCAGGGCGAGGCGTCCCGCGGTGACCATGCGCGGTACCACAACGTCTACGGGATGCAGATGATCAAGGCGACGCGCGAGGGGATCCAGGCCGCGGAGCCCGACAAGCGCCCCTTCGTGCTCTCCCGGGCGAACTTCATCGGCGGGCAGCGGTACGGGGCGACGTGGACGGGGGACAACTCGGCCGACTGGTACCACCTGGAGTCGTCGATCCCCATGGCGCTCAACATCGGTCTCTCCGGGCAGCCGTTCATCGGGCCGGACATCGGGGGCTTCGCGGGCAACGGGGACGGGGCGCTGTTTGCGCGGTGGATGGGCATCGGGTCGCTGCTGCCCTTTGCGCGCGGCCACACGGGGAAGGACAACATCGACAAGGAGCCCTGGGCGTTCGGGCCCAAGGTCGAGGCGACCTGCCGGGAGGCGCTGCAGCGGCGGTACCGCCTGCTGCCCTATCTGTACACGCTGTTCCGGGAGGCGAGCGTGACGGGGTTGCCCGTGGCGCGGCCGACGTTCTTCGCCGACCCGACGGACTCTGCGCTTCGGGGCGAGGACGACTCGTTCCTCCTGGGGGGCGACGTGCTCGTGGTGGCGAGCTGCGTGCCCGACGGCTCGCGCGTCCCGGTGATGCCCCGAGGGCGCTGGTGCGAGTTCTGGATGAGCCCGGACCCCGACCTGCCCCGCCTGTACATGCGGGGTGGGTCGATCGTGCCCGTCGGGCCCACGGTGCGCCACACCGGGGAGAAGCCCCTGGACCCGCTCACGCTCCTGGTCTGCCTGGACGAGCACGGGAAAGCCCGCGGCACGCTCTACGAGGACGCCGGGGAGGGCTACGCCTATCAGAAGGGCGAGTACTCCCTCTCCACCTTCGAGGCGGGGATGGAGGGCGGCTCGCTCAAGATCCGCCTGGTCGCCCACGAGGGAACCCTGCCCCAGCCCACGCGGGAGATGAACGTCGTGATGGTGGGCGACGGGAAATAGCCCCCGCCAGCCCTCGTCGGGTGATGCCCAACCCTTCAACACCCCTTCGCATCGGCTCTACGCTTGCGCGTGACCGGGCGTGTGCTGCTCTCCATCGGCTTTGCGCTCTTCGCGCTCGCGAGGAGCGCGATCGGGCAGCCCGCGCACGACCCCGCTCGCGTGATCTGGTCCTCGACCGCCCCGGCCCAAGCGCCGGGCGCCTGGCCAGGGATCGGCGAGTCGTTCCCCCTGGGCAACGGGCGACTGGGCGCGCTGGTCTTGGGCGGCGTGGAGCGCGACGCCATCCCGATCCTGGAGCGTGGTGCGGGCGGGCTGGTCGGGAGCCTGCGCCTCGACGTTGAGGGGCGAACGGCGGCGACGACCTACGAGCGGTCGCTCGCGCTGGACCGCGCGATCGCCACGGTGCGCTACCGCGTGGGCGACACCTCGTTCACGCGCGAGTGCTTCGTGAGCCGACCCGACCAGGTGCTGGTGCTTCGGCTCACCGCGGACCAAGGGGGGCGGATCAGCGTGGGCGTCTCCTTCGACGCGGGCGAGGGGGGGGTGGCCCGGGCCGTGGGCGAGGACACGCTCGTGCTCGGCGGGGCGCACGCGCTGCGGATCGGGGTGCAGCGTAGCGGCGGGAAGTTCAACGCCACCGACGACGCCATCCAGGTCATCAAGGCCAACAGCGTGATGATCGTGCTCGCCCTCGACGAGCCGGGCGAGGAGGGCGAGGCACGTGCCGAAGAAGACGTCGCGTACGCGCTGCGGCGCGGGTACAACGAGCTGCGCGACCGCCACACCGCCGACACCACGGCCCTCTTTGGGCGGTGCGTGCTCGAGCTCCCCCCGGGCGAGGGCTCGGGGCGGGCGACCGGCGAGCGCCTGCGCGATCCCGCGAACGACCCGTCCCTCGCGGCGCTCCAGTTCGCCGCGTGCCGATATCTCCTGATCGCCGGGTACCGCGGCGGCGCGGGCTCGCTCGGCGTGCTGTGGAGCGAGCGGCACGGGGAGGGCGACGCGTCGGCGTTCCTGGCGTGCGAGGGGATCAACCTCACCGAGTGCCACGAGCCCCTCCTCGCCTACGCGGAGGCGCACGCCGGGGACGAGAACCCCGGCGAACTCGCGGTCCACGCGGGGTTGGGGCTGTGGCGGCGTTACGAGCACACCCGCAGCGCCAAGCACCTGGCGCGGGCGCTCCCGCCGATGCGCCTCCTCGCGGATCGCGTGCTGGCCCAGGAAAACCCCCCCGCGCTCGCGCGCGAGTTTCTCGCAAGGTTGGCGGACGCCTGCCGCGCCGGGGGCGAGGACGCGGCGCTGCTCGCCCGGGTGGAGTCGTTGGCGCCGGGCGGCGCTTCGGGAACGCCGCGGGAAGACCTCGGCGCGGTCCTCGCACGTCGTTGGGGCTCGGGCGAGTCGGTTCTGGGCGAGGATCCCGGCGCGACGATGGCCCTGGCGAACGACTTTGCCCACGCGCTCGCGTGCGTGCGTACGCCGGGCGACATGCCGGAGATCGAGCTGCTCCCGGCGATCCCGCGCGGGTGGCGCGAGGGGCGTGTGCGCGGGCTGCGTCTCCCGGGCGGGCACAGCGTGGACGTGACCTGGGCCGAGGGCGTGATCAAGTCAGCCCGGGTGAGCGATTCGGTGCTCAGCGACGTGGGCGTGAGCCCGGACCCGGAGAAGCTGCGCGCCGCCGCGGAGGCGGGCGGGAAGGCCGGCGTGAGCCTGCGGGTGGTGCGGAAAAAAGGCGAGGAGCGCTTCACGCTGGAGATCGTGACGCCCGACGCGCCGCGCGACCGGTAGCGTGGCGGGGTTTCGCGGCATGTGGCCCCACCGCGATCATCGGGCGATCGCCTCGCTCGTCGCGAGACGCAGGATGTTCGCCTGGGTCAGGCCCTCGCCCGAGAGTTCGCCCGTGAGCAACCCGCCGCTCATCACGAGCACGCGATCGGAGAGCGCCAGCAGCTCGGGCATCTCGCTCGAGACCAGTAGCACGGCGGTGCCCTGGTCGGCGGCGGCGCGGACCAGGCGGTGGACCTCGGTCTTGGTGCCCACGTCGATCCCGCGCGTGGGCTCGTCGAGGAGCAGCACGCCCGTGCCCCTGCCCATCCACCGCGCGAGCAGGAGCTTCTGCTGGTTGCCCCCCGAGAGCGTGCCCGGCGTGTGGGCGTGCGAGGCGGCCTTGATCTGGAACTCGCGGACTTTGGAGTCGACCTCCGCGCGCTCCTTCCCGATCCCCCGCCACCCCGCGGCGAGGGAGAACTCGGGCATCCGGGGGATGATGATGTTCTCGCCGATCCCCAAGAGGAAGAAGAGCCCCTGCACGCGCCGATCCTCGGGCACGTAGCCCACGCCCGCGCGGATCGCGGGCGTCGGGCCGTGAGGGAGCACCGCGCCATCGACGACGATCTCACCTCGGGCCGCGGGATCCAGGCCGAAGATGGCGTTGAGCAGCTCCGAGCGTCCGCTGCCCACGAGCCCGCCCACGCCCACGACCTCTCCCGCGCGGACGCGCAGCGAGATGCCCCGTAGGCGTCCGGGCGAGGTGAGCCCCCGGACCTCGAGGCGGACCTTGCCCGCGTGGTGCTCGCCGTCGCCCGCCAGGGCGCGGAACGCCCCGGCCTCGCCGCGGATCGACGGGTCGAGGCGCCGCCCGATCATCTGCTCCACGAGCGCCGGCTCGCCGATGGATTTCACGTCGCTCGTGGCCACGAACTTCCCGTCGCGGAGCACCGTCACGCGGTCGCACACGCTGAAGATCTCCCCCATCCGGTGGCTCACGTACAGGATCGTGAGCCCCTCCGAGGCCAGGCGGCGGATGATCTCCAGCAAACGGTCCGCCTCGGAGACCGAGAGCGAGCTGGTGGGCTCGTCGAAGACGATGACCTTCGCCCGGCTCATGCCCGCGTCGGCGGGATCGTCCAGGCAGCTCGCGATCTGCACGATCTGGCGGCGGCCCGGCGCGAGCAAGCCCAGCGGCGCGTCCACGTCGATCCCGGGGTCGAGGCGGTGCACCAGGCGCGCCGCCCGCGCCCGCATCGCCCGGAAGTCGACACACCCCAGGCGCGTGGGGATCGCGTGCACGCTCAGGTTCTCCGCGACGGAGAGGTTGGGGCACTGCGCGAGTTCCTGGTGGACGATCCGGACGCCCGCGGCGAACGCGTCGTGGATCGAGCCCGGGACGAGCCGACGCCCCGCGAGAGAGATCTCCCCGGCGTCGGGCTTGTGCAGCCCCGCGATCAGCTTGCCCAGCGTGCTCTTGCCCGCGCCGTTCTCCCCCATGAGCGCGTGGACCTCGCCCGAGCGGAACGAGACGCTCACGTCGTCCAGCGCCTGGGTGATCCCGAATCGCTTGGAGACGCGCGAGGCGATGAGGAACTCGTCGGCCATGGGGGCGCGGAGGGGTGAACGCGGGCTACTTCTTCCCCAGCCACTTCTCCCACAGCCCGGCGTACTTCTCCACGTTCTCCTTCGTCACCACCGCCAGCTCGAAGCTGTTGATCGCCTTCTCGGGGGCCTTGTTGTCCTTGATCTTGGCGACCAGGGCCTTCACCGATTCGTACCCCCACGCGTGGCAGTCCTGCCCGATGAGCACCTGCACCTGCCCCTTGCGGACATAGTCGAGCGGCTCGGGGAGCACGTCGAACGAGGCGACCTTGGCCTTGTCGTGCACGCCGTCGAGCGCGTTCTGCGTGAACAGCGGCCAGCCCCCCACCATCGCCCACCCGGCGATGTCGGGCGTGGCGGTCTGGACCGACTTGACCTTGGCGGCGGCCTCGACGGCGGTCTCGGCGTGGTAGTGCTCCTTGTCGAGCGTGAAGCCCTTGTCCTTCATCGCGTCCAGCGCTTCCTTCACGCCGCGGATCCGCGCCTGGAGATTGGGGGCGTTCTGGTTCCCGCCCAGGATGGCGATCTTGCCGCCCTTCCCACCCATGGCCTTGGCGAGCTCGGTCATGAGGGCCTTGCCCGCGTCCTGGTCGTTGATCCCGTAGTACGCCATCCGCTTGCTCGCGGGCGAGTCGGAGTCGAACGTCACCACCGCGACTCCCTTGGCGACCGCCTCGTCGATGGGCTTCTTGAGCACGTCCCCGCTGCTGCACGAGATCGCGATCCCCTCCACCCCCTGCGAGGCGAGTTGCTCGATGTACTGGGCCTGGGTCTGCGCGTCCTCCTTCACGGGCGTGCGCCAGACCACCTTTACCTCCACCTGGTCCTTCTCGAACTGTTTGGTCAGGTCGGCGGCGGCGTCCTCGGCGCCCTTCTTGGCGGCGAGGAACACCTGGTTGCTGTCGCTCTTGGCGATGACCCCGATCTGGATCGTGCGCTTCGCACCGGCGGGCTTGGCCGCGGGCGCGCTTTCGGTCTTCGCGGGTGGCGTGGCCGCCTCGGGGGTCGTCTGCCCGCGCGTGGGGGCGGACGTGACCGGCTGCTTGCCCGACTCCTGCTTCTCGCACCCCGTCAGGCCGCCCACGGTCAGGAGCCCCGCGGCCAGCACGCTCATCACGCTCATCTTCAGCATCGTCGTTCTCCCAGTGCGTTCGCCGGGGCGTGTCGCGCCCGGGCTTGTGTCATCCTATCCGAATCGTTCCGCTCCCGGGTCGGGCACTCGGCGTTATGCCCCCCGCCCGCCCGACAGCCTGGTCTTGACCTGGTCCATCACCACCGCAACGACGATCGCCGCCCCCATCACGATCTTGGTGTAGGCGCTGGGGATGTTGAGGATGATCATCCCGTTGGCGATGAGCTGGATGAGGATCGCCCCCAGGACCGCCCCCAGCGCCGAGCCGCGCCCCCCAGAGAGCGACGCGCCCCCGATCACCGCCGCCGCGATCACGTTGAGCTCGTACCCGTCGCCCGCGTTGGGCTCGACGGCGGCGTAGTAGCCGATGTACACGCACGCGCTGAGCCCCGCGCACAGCCCGCACAGCGTGTAGATGATGATCTTCACGCGCCCCACGGGGATGCCCGCGTAGTACGCCGCCGTCTCGTTGCCCCCCACCGCGTAGACCCGACGCCCCAGGACCACGCGCGTGAGCACCAGGTGCCCGGCGATGGCCACGAGCAGCATGATGAGCATGGGCACGGGATAGACCGCGAGCTTCCCGATCAACATCGGCGCCTTGAAGAACCCCGTGCCGAAGGAGTCCGGGATCCCGGTCAGGGACTGCCCCCCGCTGGCGACGAAGACCGTGCCGCGGAGCACGGCCATGGTTCCCAGGGTGATGATGAAGGGGTGGACGCGCAGGCCGACGATCATGACCCCGTTGGCCAGCCCGCACGCCGCCCCGACCGCGCAGCAGAGCAGGAGGCCCACCGGGACCGAAGCCCACGCCGACGCCCCGCCCTCGCTGGGCACGGTGCCCGATCCGGGCACGCCCAGGGCGTTGGCCTGGAGGGCGCGCAGGACGATCGTCCCCACCAGCGCCGCCAGCGCGTACGACGAGCCCACCGAGAGATCAATCCCGCCCATCACGATGATCGCGGTCATGCCCACGGCCATGATCGCGATGAAGCTCGCGTCCTTGGCGAGCAGGACGATGTTCTCGACGTCGAGGAACTTGTTGACCCTCCGCTCGCGGCGCAGGATCCACTCCCCCGGGCCGCCGCGGAGCACGTACCCGTCGCTCGCGCGATACTCCGTCTCTCGCCCGTCCACGTCCACGCGGATCGCGGGCGTGCCCTCGCCTAAGACCACGGCCTGCGCGGGGAGCGGCGTGACGTCCACGCGCAGCTTCGACCCGCCGAAGATCGTGAGCACGCCCATCAGCAGGGCGATCACGAGCACCAACCCCGACTCCTGGGCGAGGAGGACACGCCGAAGCCACGAGTTGCCGCGGTCCGTAGGTGCCACGCGTTCTCGACACTCCACCCGACGCGCCGAACCCTCGGCGGGGGTTCAACCGTAGGTCGCTCCGGAACGAACTAGTCGATCGTCTGGACCCGCTTGGACCGGTTCCGGTTGAACGCGTTGATGCTCGCGGGATGGTTGTTCGTGTCCGTGCCGTAGAACACGTTCCAGATGCTGTCCTGCGGAGGCTTGTTCTCCAGGAACTGGGCGTGCCCGTCGGTGTACACGAACGCCCCGCCCTTGGAGCCGAGGTTGTCCTTGGGCGAGTACCCGCTCTGGACCGCGCCCTCGCCGCGGAATGGATCCTGCGTGGCCAGCCCGTTCCCGTACCACGCGTACTCGCGCACATCCGGCCCGTTGGTCTCATCGCCCCAGAAGGGCACGGCCGAGAGGAGGTTGGGCTCGTCGGTCTTGAGCCCGGCGATGTACAGATAGCTGATGTTGTACTGGGTGACCTCGTAGGACGATCCCGGGGCCTTGGGCTTGTGCGCTTTCTTGGGAGCGGTCCCGACCTGCGACGGGCCCGACGTGATCGCGTCCGCCCCGGCCATGCACATGTAGTCGAGCTGATCGGCGGGGTTGGTCAGGATCCCGAACGCATCGAGGTAGCTCTTGAGAAGCGGGTTCTTGTTCCCGTCGGGATACGCGGCGGTGTCCTCCGTGCCGCCCACGCCCGTGCCCGTGTACCCGCGAACGCCCGTGGTCCCTCCGGTCTGGTAGAGGCTGAAGAGCCCCGCCACCCCGCCGCAGACCCACTGCTGGTCGAGCGCGCCGTTGGGGTCGGGCATGTTCCACGTGGCGCGGGCCGTGGTCGTGAGCGGGATCAGGGGGTACCAGTTCTTCCAGTCGTTGGCGTAGAGCGTCATGCACAACCCCATCGATTTGAGGTTGGAGAGGTTCTTGGCCTCCTGGGCGGCCCGACGCGCCTTGCCCAGCGCGGGGAGCAGAATCCCGATGAGCAGCGCGATGATCGCGATGACGACGAGCAGCTCGATGAGCGTGAACGCACGCCGGGGTCGAAGGACGGGCATGACGAGCCTCCGAAAACGGGGAACAAGAATCCGTCGCCAACGAATCCGAGACGAACCACTCACCGCGAACGAACACGCGGCGCGAAAGACCGATCACCGCGAGAACCGGCCCGATCACTTCCGGCTCCGAGCATCCACGCCGGGGACATGAGGACGCCCCAAGGGCACGCCCGTACACAGTATGAGACTACCGCGAAGGATCCGCGTGCGTCAACGACCGTTCGACTTTCGCGCCCGTTTCCGCGAGCTTGGAAAGGCGCGGGCGGGGTCGGCGAAGGCCCAAGAACCTTCGGACGGGAACCTGTAACCGGTTTCAGGTTCGCCGGCACTTTTCTGGGCGAAGTTCCGGGCCCGGAATTCGTGCCGGACGCGCAAGTCGCGCTGGCTTTCGGGGGTGTTTCGTGTCAGAATACCGCGACGGGGCCCGATCGATCGCCCGCCGGGGGGCGCACCGGGGATCTCGCCCCAAGACCTGAACGTCTCGCGTCCGACCGCGTGGGTCGAGCGAAGAACCTGTCCTCGCCGCGGCATTCGCCGGGGCACGTCCCGATCGGTTTCTCTGAGAATGAGGGAATGACCATGACCAATCGCATCACCGCTCGCATCATCGTTTCCGGCGCGGCGCTCGCCTCCGCCGCCGGGCTCGCGCTCGCTGTTCCCACGGTCGACGGCACGCTCGGCGCGGGCGAGCTGTCCGAGTACGGCCCGGCGAAGTGGGTCCAGACCAGCCCGACCAGCATGATCGACAACGTCGGCGGCGGGTCGTGCGACGACAACGCCATCGGCACGCCCGGCGCCGTCACCACCGGCATCGAGCTGAAGATCCCCCTCTCCGCCATCGGGAACCCCACGGGGGACATCCGGGTCTCGGCGTTCTTCAACGGGAGCGGGCACCAGTTCGTGAGCAACCAGGTCCTGGGCGGCGTCGCCGCCGGCACCGACAATCTCGGCGAGCCGCGCACGCTCGACTTCAGCTCGATCGCGGGGAACCAGTACGTGACGATTCCGAGCGCGGTGTCGGTCACCGCCCCGACGGTGGACGGCACGCTCGACGCGGGCGTGTACGGGGCCGCCCTGGCGCTCCAGACCAACCGCACGGGCTTCGGGGACAACACCGACGCCACCCCCACCGTCGCGAACGGCAACGAGCTCGACGGCGCCTACGCCGTGATCTCGGGCGGCAACCTCTACCTCATGCTCACGGGCAACCAGGCCACGGACTTCACCAAGATCGAGGTGTTCATCGACTCGGTCGCGGGCGGATACAACCAGCTCCTCGAGACCGACACGTTCCCCAACGTCGACTTTGATTCGCTCGCCCGCCTCAAGGGCAACTCGTCCGTGGGCGTCGGCGCGATCGGCCCCGGGCTCAAGTTCGACGCCGCGTTCAGCGCCGATTACTACCTCACGTGGGGCTCGGGCGGCGCTCCCGCGAGTCACTTCCCCAACTTCGCCGACCTCGTCACCACCACGGGCGGCTACCTCGGGAGCTGCGTGACCGGAGGCGGGAACGGGATCCTCGCGGGCGGCACCAACCCCAGCGGGATCGAGATCGCCATCGACGACAGCAACATCGCGGGCGTGCCCGCGTCCTGCCCGCCCCCCGCCGGGAACCCCGACACGGCGAACGGGTCGGAGATGGACAACATGTACGCGTACATCGACACACCCTCGAACACGCTCTACGTGTTCGTCGGCGGGAACCTCCGAAACAACTTCTCCAAGTTCCACATGTTCTTCGACATGAACCAGAACACCGAGGGGCAGATCACCATCGGCGGCAACGCGGTCTCGAACGTGGACATCGACTTCGGCGCCCTGCAGCGCATGGGCCCCGGCACCGAGGGCCCGGGCGTGACCTTCGACTCGGGCTTCACCGCCGATTACTGGCTGGGCTTCACGAACGGGAACAACATCGAGGTCTACGCCAACGCCGCCGTGCTCCGCGCCAACGGGCGAATCCGCGGCACCAACCAGGAGTCGTACGACTACGGGGCGTTCGACGGCGGGGACAAGACTAACATCGCCCTCTACCCGATCAACTTCGACGGGACGCGTCTGGACGTGCAGGACGGGTTCACGACCGACGTGTTCTGCAGCTTCGGCCCGCGCCTCAGCGGCGACTCCCTCTTCCTCAACCCCCTCGCCCCCGTCGGCGCCCCGAACAAGATCCGCGCGGCCATCAACAACAGCAACACCGCGGGCGTGACCGAGACCGCCGTCACCGGCGCCGCCGCCGTCAACACCGGGATCGAGCTCGCCTTCGACCTGGCCGAGCTCGGGTGGGACGGGACCTCCTGCATCAAGATCGCCGCGTGGATGGGCGACAACAACTCCGTGATCTCCAACCAGGTGCTCGGCGGGCTCCCCGGCGGGCTCACCCAGACCGCCCTGGGCGAGATCCGCGCCGTCAACTTCGCCAGCATCGCCGGTGATCAGTTCATCACCCTGGGCAGCTGCGCCCCCGTCGGCTGCTGGGGCGCTCCCTGCGTCGCCGACTTCGACGACGGCTCCAACACCACCACGCTCGACGGCGGCGTGACCATC
>CAZTJZ010000060.1:0-19124 GCA_964614075.1 uncultured Phycisphaeraceae bacterium | reverse complement strand
GAGCACCAACTCGATCATCTGCACCGGCGCCGCCGCCGCACGCTGCTACCGCCACGGCGTGTGGTACGCCAACCCCGAGATGATCCAGGTCCACCCCACCGCCATCCCCGGCGCCGACAAGCTCCGCCTCATGTCCGAGTCGGCCCGAGGCGAGGGCGGACGCGTCTGGGTCCCGCGCCAGAAGGCCGACGCCAGAGCGCCCGGAGACATCCCCGAGAGCGAACGCTGGTACTTCCTCGAAGAGAAATACCCCGCCTACGGCAACATCGTCCCGCGTGACATCGCCACCCGAGAGATCTTCGACGTCTGCGTCAACATGGGCCTGGGCGTCCACGGCGAGAACAGCGTCTACCTCGATCTCACGCACAAGGACCCCGAGTATCTCCGGCGCAAGCTCGAGGGCATCCTCGAGATCTACGAGAAGTTCGTGGGCGAGGATCCCTACCGCACGCCCATGAAGATCTTCCCCGCCGTCCACTACAGCATGGGCGGGCTTTGGACCACATTCACCAAGGGGAGCTACTCGCCCGCGCAGCCCCTCGCCAAGCACAAGTCCGGAACCCGCCCGCCCATCCCCAGCGACGTCGGGCTGGGCATGCAGCCCGGCGCCACCAACAACATGGTCACCAACCTGCCGGGGCTCTACGCCTTCGGCGAGGTCAACTTCGCCTACCACGGCGCCAACCGGCTCGGCGCCAACGCTCTCCTGTCCTGCCTCTTCGACGGGTTATTCTGCGGCGTGTCGGTCGTGAACTACGTCCGGGGTGAGGGCGTCTCCAAGCACCCCGCCGCCGACCTCCCCCCCGCCGCGTTCGACGAGGGCGTCAGGGCCGAGCTCGCCACCGTGCAGCAGATGCTCTCCAGCGCCGGGCCCACCGAGCCCGCGACCAACCCGTACATCATCGGGAAGGAGCTGGGCGAGGAGATGACCGCCGCCTGCACCGTGGTCCGCTCGGCGCCCCGCCTCGAGCAGTGCCGCCGTCGCCTCGACGAGCTGCGCGAGCGATTCTCCCGCATGCGCCTGGGCGACGGGGCGATGTGGACCAACCAGGCCCTGGGCTACGCGCGGTCCGTGGGCGACATGCTCGTCCTGGCCGACGCGATCTGCCTCGGCGCCACGCTCCGCAAGGAGAGCCGCGGCGCCCACTACCGCACCGACCACCCCGACCGCGACGACGCCAACTTCATGAAGACCTCTCTGGCCAAGTTCGAAGGAGGCCGGACCTCGATCCAGTTCGTCGAGATCGACCACTCGCTCATCCTCCCCACCGCGCGGACCTACGGCAAGAAAGAAAGCGACGTGAGCGGCAAGAAGCCCGCCGCCGCCGCGGCACGCTGAACACTCAGGCATACACGCTCCGGAACCCACCCCCATGAGCACCCCGAACGCCACAGGACACACGCGAAGATCGGCTCGACCAGGACGGAAGATCCGTCTCCGCGTCCGGCGCTGCGATGGTCCGGGCAAGCCCCCGCGCTGGGAGACCTTCGAGGTCACCGCCGAGCGGGGGTCCAACATCATCTCCTGTCTCCAGCAGATCGCCGCCAACCCCGTCACCATCGAGGGCACGAAGACCACGCCAGTGGTCTGGGACTCGGGCTGCCTCGAAGAGGTCTGCGGCGCCTGCACCATGGTCATCAACGGGCGGGTCCGCCAGAGCTGCTCCTGCCTCATCGACGACCACGCCCCCAACGAGGGCGACACCATCACGCTCGAACCCATGAGCAAGTTTCCGGTCGTCCGCGACCTCTGGGTCGACCGCGCCAGGCTCTTCCACAACCTCGCCCGCGTGCGCGCCTGGGTCCCGATCGACGGCACGTACGCCCTGGGCGCCGGCCCGCGCGAGACCCCGCACACTCAGGAGATGCGCTACCGCCTCTCCACCTGCATGTCCTGCGGGTGCTGCCTCGAGGCCTGCCCGCAGTTCAACCTCACCCCGGACACAGAGGAATGGGACCGCGCGTTCCTGGGCGCCCACGCCATCAGCCAGGCCCGACTATTCAACGAGCACGCCACCGGAGCCGCCCTCAAAGGCGAACGCCTGGACACCCTCCTGGGCCCCGGCGGCGTGAACGACTGCGGGAACGCCCAGAACTGCGTCAAGGTCTGCCCCAAGCAGATCCCCCTCACCGAGTCCATCGCCGCGATGGGACGGGCCGTCACCCTCCACGCCTTCGCCAGGTTCTTCCGCGGTTAGGCCTTCCCCGCAGCTCCTTGAGCCCGACACACAGCCGCGCTCCAGATTTCGCACCACGAGCCGCGCCGTCGGCATGCCCCGCGAAGGCGCTGCCGTGAACGCTCCGCATTCCCCCGGGCGTGTTGGGGTCTTCTCCCCGGTCCGATGGTCTGCCCATGCGTGGATCAGAAGGCGAGTTTCTCGGACGGTCGAGGTGTGTCCGGATGCACCGCATCCACGGACGCCGTCGGCTCACACTCACCCCGAGCATCGCCCGCGTGGTGCGAGGACTCCCCGGCGCCGCCGAAGCACTCGATCACCCCACTCTCGCCGACTGGCTCGACCGTGCCGGCGTGCACGCCCTCCCGACGCGGATCGGTGTCCAGACCGTCGGAGGCTGGCTCCACGAGCTCATCTCCCGATGCGGCGAGCAGACCGATTGGTTCGCCCTCGAGCCCGGGCACGAGCCCTCCGACGCCGCCCGCGCCATGTTCCTCGACGCCGTCATCACTCACGACGCCCAGCGCCTCACGATCTCCTTCTGCGAACACCCCGGGCGCGAGTCGGCCTGGCACGGCTGGGCCCGAGAACGCACGCTCGCCTCCGAGCACGTCTTCCCCGCCCGCGTGGATCTCGCCCATCTCGAAGTTCCCTTCCCGATCTCACCCACAGATTGGCCGCTGCTGGCCCGCCTGCTCACGGCCGGGTGCGAGCTCTCGCGGATCCCATCCCGCGTCTCGCCGATCGACGTAATCGCCGGGCGTAGGCGCGTCCCGGGAACGTCGGACACGGCCGACCTCGCGATGCTGTCTCTCGCGGCGGGGCTTTCGTCGGACAACCTACCGCGTTCGCCCGTCACCGCCATCGCGTCGCACGCGGTCCTGGCGTGGCTCTGCACGAGCGCCACGGGCATGGACCCGACCAGCCGCAGGAGCGCCGGCGAGGCCGCCGCTCGGTTCACGCCGGGCGAGCCGCACGCCATGCTCCGCCTCGCCGCCGCCCGCATCGCCGACTGCGACGACGCGGCCGGGATCGACCTCCTGCTCGCCGCCGACCGCATTCTGCGCTCGAGCGTCGCCGTCCCGTTGGGGCCCGGCGCGGTGGGCGCCGAGCTCGAAACACCCGGGTTCGACGCGATGGCGCTGGGCAGGCTCTGCGCCGGAATCACCCTCGCGTGCGCGACCACCGAGCTCGACCGCGTGGGGGCGCTGCGCGACGATCTCCTCGACGACGCCTCCCATCACGAGTTCTTCCGCGAACGCACGCAGGACCTCTTCCTCATCGAGAGAGTCTTCCGCGCCCTCGTGCACGCACGCAGCCTGAACCAGTACTGCGGCTCCCGCGCGGCGTAAGCCCCCGCACACTCACGCGCTCAGATCAATGTGCTTCTCGCGCCGCGCCGCGTCGACCTGGCCCCGGGCCAGCTCGCGGCCCTCGTGCTCCTGGCGGTCCTCGTGGGCCTCTTCCTGATCGTTGCCCTTGACCGTGCGCACCGCCTCGCCCGCGTCCACCGCGGTCGCGACCGACTCGTACTGATCATCGCCCCGACGACGCACCGCCCCCGCGCGCCCCTCGCGCCGATCCAGCGGCTTGGGCTGCACACGCTCCGCCGCGGCGGCCTGCGCCAGCGACTGATTGATGATGGGGCCGAAGGCGCTCACCATACCTCTATCGGCACACCGATCCTAACGCCTTCAGAACGCCCGCCTCAGAACCACTCCCCGCACCCAAGCCGCCGCGGCGGAGGTCAGCCCAGTTCCAGCCCCATGAACATGGTGCAGGGCACGGGGTCGTCGTTGTACCGGGCAATCTCCCGGAATCCCAGCGAGCGGTACAGCCCCAGCGCCTCCACAAACGTCGGCTCGGTGTCCAGCTTCATCGCCCGATATCCCGCTCGCGCCGCGAAGGAGACCAGCTCCAACGCGAGCGCCCGCCCGAGCCCCAGCCCGCGAAACGCCGGGCGAACGTACATCCGCTTCATTTCGCACACAGGCCCCGACTCCCCGGGAAGCGCGGGGATCTCCCGAAGTGCCGCGCACCCCGCCGCCCGATCGCCCTCAAACGCGACGAGCAAGCACCCCCGCGGTTCGGCGTACCGCCCCGGCAGCCGCTCCAGCTCCTGCTCAAAGCCCTGATGATGCAGCGACATGTGCGCCCCACCATCGAGGCTCCGCGCGTACTCCAGGAACAACTCTCGCACCAGGGGTAGATCGTCACCCGTCGCGTACCTCACCGGCATGTTCAACTGTAGCGGAACCGCGTCCTACCACGAACAGGGGCCACCTCTCACGACTCTCCAACACAATCCGAACAAATCATCGCAAGATCTCGACCACCAGGCAACATCTGGGAGTGACATAGCGAGGCGGGAGAGGCGACAAAGGAGATTCGCTATGTCAAACGCGACAACTTCGATCCGTACGGCTGTAGCCCGCTCCGCGGCGCTGGCTGTGGGTCTGGTCGAATCGAGCGCACTCGCGCAGCACGTCCACGAGGAGGTGCAGGTGGGTCGCACCACCGCGGGCCAGCTCGTGATGCACACCCACGCCGTGATGCCCTTCGCGCTCGAAGAGTCGGTCTTCCCGGGGATCGACGGCTACGCCGGCGCCGAAGTCGCGCTGGCCTCGCTCGACGCCGACCATCCCGCCATCGACGTGTTCATGCTCGCGTCCAGCGTGGACATCCGGGCCGTGTTCCTCGGCTCCGACCCGGGGATCCTCGTGTACAACGGCATCGCGCCCATGACCGTGGGGAGCGAGCTCGTGCTCGGCGCCCCCGTCATCCACTTCCTGCCCGTGTTCAACATCACCTCGGGCACCCCGGGCCAGGAGTTCGCGGTCCGCATGATGTTCCGCGACGCGAGCGGCACCTACAGCGACAGCCCCGAGTTCACTATGCGGTTCACCCCCGTGCCCGGCGTGGGCGTCGCGAGCGTGATGCTCGCCGGGCTGGCGGCGACGACGCGCCGGCGCCGCGATCTTCGCCCCAATCCCTGAGCCCCGCGAAGCCCCGGGCCTATGCGGGCGGGATGGTGAGCGCCGAGCAGTGCACGTGACGCAGGATCCGCTCGGCCGTGCTGCCGATCACGAGGTCGCGCAGGCTCGACTTGCCCCGCGTCCCCAGCACCACGAGGTCGGCCCCGACCGTCGAGGCGAACAGCGCCGCCCCGCGCCCGTGCGAGTCGTGCTCGAACAGGTCAAAGCTGGGCTTCAGGTACGCGAGCTCGTGCTTGAAAGGCTCCGCGAACAGGTGCATGTGCTTGACGATCGCCCCGCGGTAGCGCTCGCGGAACTCGACCGACGCCATCGGGCTCGTCGGCGCCACGATCCCCTTCTTCCAGGGCGGGTCGAAGACGTGCAGGATGTGCAGCGCCGCCGAGTCCTGCGCCGCCAGGCGCACCGACGCCTCCAGCGCCCGCATCGAGGTCTCTGAAAAGTCCACGCACGCCACCAGGCGCTTGAACGCGGCGTGCTGGTCGTGACGAACCAGCAGCACCTTGGTCCCCGCACGCCGCACCACCGCCGCCGCCGTCGTCCCGATGCCCCGATCGGCCTGGCCCGTCCCGAACGTGCCCATCACGATGAGGTCGTGCCGACCGTCCTTGGCGCGGAGCGGGATCTCGCTCGCCGGGCTCCCCATCACCACATCGCACGCGACGGACTCTCCCCCGGGAATCCCCGCCGCAAACTCCGCCCACGCGGCCCGGGCGTCCCTGACCGGATCGCCCGCGACGTCCGCCATCGAGGGAAGACCGAACATCGGATCCGCCGGGAGCAGCGTCATGGGCTCGGCGACATGGACCACCCGCAGCTTCGCGGAGTTCCACGCCGCGATCCGCTGAGCCTGCGCCAGCGCCGTCCGCGAGCACGCCGAAAAATCCACGGCCGCGAGAATCGAGGCGAGCTTGTCCATTGGCCACCTCCTTGTCTTTATTCTAGGCGCGCGAACTCCGATATGAAATAACGCGGCGGGCAATACCCCCACCGCGATAGAGACGTTGCAGAAAAAACTCAGCAGCCCGCGGCGTAGCGCGTGAGGAAGTACACCATGTCGTCGATCGTGACCGCGTCGTCGCGGTGCCCCGTCCCGGTGCCGTCATCGAGGTCCGCGTCCTGGTGCCCCGCCCCGAAGCGGTCGAGGAAGTAGATCAAATCCTCGATCGTCACGCCCATGTCCTCGTGCCCCGACATCGAGCCGTCGTCGAGGTCCGCGGGGCACTCCAGCACCCCGAACTCCACCTCGAAGTCCCGGTGGCTCACCGTCGCGTCGGCAGTCATGCGGACGAAGTGCTCGAAGCGGTAGCTCCCCGGCTGGAGGTCGAACGTCACGCTCAGCGCGTCAAACGCCTGATCCTGGGAAGACTCGTACAACACCGCCTCGTCGGACTCGCGCGTCACGCGGACCATCATCGTGTTCGACGCTGTCTCGCCGAGATCGGTCGCGTGCGCCTCCAGCACGTACGTCCACGGACGGTCGATGGACAGGACGATGTCGTTCGAAGCCAACGCCACCGCGGCGATGGCGGTCGTCGTCCCGCGCCGCCCGCCCCCGCTCAGCCGCCCGCGGATCTTCACACCCGGCGCGTCCAGCACGCACGAGATCGCCGCGACGGCAATGTTGTCGAACGATTGTCCCTCGAGCTCCGACGGGACGACCCGGTTCAGCGTCTCGACAAAGGGCCCGAAGCTCGGCGCCGAGAGCGACTGCGACCCGCCGTCGGCCTGAGTCTCGACCGACACGCTCCGGGACTGCGAGATGTACGTCGTCTGCCCCACCGCCGACGCCGGAAGCCCGGCAATGCTCACAAACGTGAAGATCACGCCGGTACGGCCAGCTCGTGAAAGGTTGAACTTGGTCATCATGGCATTGTTCCTCGCTCTCGCGGCCAGGGCCTTTCCCACGAGCCCGAAACCCCACGCCGACTCGACGTCTCCAGCATACCGCACGATGCCCCGCCTCCCGATCCCAGCCGCGGCACTTCTCGGACCGCGGCGAGAGCCTGGCTCAGATTCATGCGAAATCAGGGGGCGGCTTGTGTCAAAAAAAAGTGCGCCGCGGGTCAGAAGGGTCGCCTCGCGAGGCACCCAGATGAACACCCCGCATCAAGGATGGGGTATGGTTGGGTCGCGGTCGATCCAGTCATGGCGATCCTTCGCACGCGCCCTTGCCCGGGCTGACATGCGGAATCGGGCGTTCCACACTGTCTCGACGCCCCTCACCGGCGAGTTTGGCATCGGCGTGATCGGACTTCCGCATATCGAGCGCAGGGTGGTGCAGTTGGGAGGCCCTCCGATGATCGTTACTATGGAACGCCCGATGAAGCCGTCCGACCCCAAGCCCGCCGCGAACGTGACCCACTTGCTCGACCGCGTGCAACGCGGCGATCGACAGGCGACCAACGAGCTCTTCCCGCTCGTCTACGACGAACTCCGCCAGATCGCGTCCACCTTCCTCAGCAGTGAACGCGTCGGGCACACCCTCCAGCCCACGGCCCTGGTCAACGAGGCGTACCTGCGCCTCGTGGGCCCGGGCGACACAACCTGGCAGAACCGAGCGCACTTCTTCGGCGCCGCCGCCACCGCCATCCGACGCATCCTCACCGACCACGCGCGCACCAAGGGCAGCCTCAAGCGCGGCGGGGGCGCCCAGCGGATCACTCTCGACGAGCTGGCCGACCTGCCCGAGGATTCTCAAGGCGACGCGGGCGTGGACCTAGTCGCGCTCGACGCGGCGCTGGAACGCCTCGCCGCCCTCGACGCCCAGAAGGCCAAGGTCGTCGAGCTGCGTTTCTTCGCCGGGCTCACCTCCGAGCAGGCGGCGTTGGCGCTGGGCGTCTCCCCCAGCACGGTCGCCCGCGACTGGCAGTTCGCGCGGCTGTGGCTGAAGCGGGAGCTGTCGGACGCGAGCACCCCGGAGTAAGAGGAGATCGCCGCGACGCACGAGCCGCCGCCGAGACTCGTGCGTTCCAGAGCCAGACCCGATGACGCCCGATCTGATGCGCAAGGCCGAAGACGTGCTCTTCCGGGCGCTCGACGCCCCCAAAGCCCACCGTGCGCGCGTCGTGCGCGAGCTGTGCGCGGGCGACGAGGCGCTCCAGCGTGAGGTCGAGTCACTCCTGGCCCACGACGCGGGCGCCACCCACTTCCTGACCACGCCCGTCCTGGGCACGGACCTCACGAACCTCGGGTTCGGGGTCGAGGAGACCGGCGAGGACCTCTCGGGCGAGATGGTCGGCCCGTACCGCTTGGAGCGCCGCGCCGCGGTGGGCGGGATGGGCGCCGTCTACGCCGCCAGCCGCGCCGACGGGCAGTTCTCCCAGCATGTGGCCATCAAGCTCGTGAAGCGCGGGATGGACAGCGACGAGATCCTCTCCCGCTTCCGCCACGAACGCGAGACCCTCGCCGCCCTCAATCATCCCAACATCGCACGCCTGCTCGACGGCGGGGTCACCTCCGCCGGGCGACCCTACCTCGTCATGGAGTTCGTCGAGGGACGCGCCATCGACGAGTACTGCCGCGAGCGACGCCTCCGCGTCGAGCAACGCCTGAAACTCTTCCGCGACGTCGCCGAGGCCGTCCGCTACGCCCACCAGAACCTCGTCGTGCATCGCGACCTCAAGCCCTCCAACGTGCTCGTCACCCGCGACGGCGTCGTCAAGCTGCTGGACTTCGGCATCGCCAAAGTCATGAGCGACTCCAGCGCGACGCACACCCGACGCGAGGAGCGACGCCTCACCCCCGAGTACGCCAGCCCCGAGCAGGTCCGGGGCGAGAGCGTCAGCACCGCCACCGACGTCTACTCGCTGGGCGTCATCCTCTACGAACTGCTCAGCGGGTCCAGGCCCTACCGCTTCGAGACACGATCCAGCCGCGAGCTCGAACGCGTCGTCTGCACCCAGGTCCCCGAGCTGCCCAGCGTGGCGGCCGCCCGCGGCGACCCGGCGATGCTCGTCGAGGACGATCCGGACGCCCGGGGGCGTGCGGCGTCCAAACGCCTCCGGGGCGACCTCGACACCATCATCATGATGGCCCTCCGCAAGGAGCCCGAGCGCCGATACGCCTCCATCGAGGCCCTCCTCGCCGACATCGACCGCTTCTCGCGCGGGCTCCCCGTCTCCGCGCGCCGTGACACGATTATCTACCGCACTTCCAAGTTCGTCCGTCGCCACGCCCTCGCCTGCGCCGCCGCCGCCGCCATCCTCGCCCTCGGCGTCGCGGGCGTCGCCACGATCTGGCGCGAGCGTGACGAGGCGTACTCCGCCCGCGACCAGTCCGAACGCATCAACGCGTACATGATGGAGTTCCTACGCTCCCCGGACATCACCAGCGCCGACCCCGAGGCCCGCGCCGACGTCCGGGTTCGTGACGTGCTCGCCTCGGCGTCGGCCCGGGCCGAGGTCGAGTTCGCCAAGACCGATCCCCTCGTCCTCGCCGCCGTGCGCTCCAGCGTCGGACGCTCCTACCTCGCCCTCGGGATGAACGACGAGGCCAGGGACGCCATCTGGAGCGCCGCCGACATCCGCAAGAAGACCGTCGGCGAGGGGCACCACGACTTCGCCGAGAGCCTCATCGACATGGCCGCGTGGTGCTTCGAGAACCACGACCTCACCAACGCCCACGACCTCCTCCGCTCCTCCCTGCGGATCCACGAGCGGCTCCGCGGAACCCATAACGAGGACACCGCCCGCTGCTGGAATGATCTCGGCGCGGTCTTCCGCGCCCAGGGCCAGCACGCCCAGGCCATCGAGGCCCACGAGCGCGCCATGAAGATCCGCACGGGGCTCTTCGGCCCCGAGAGCCTGCCCGTCGCCGAAAGCCTCAACAACATCGCCGTCGCCCGCCTCAACCTGGGCGACACAACCCGCGCCCGCGAGGCGTTCGAGAAAGCCCTCGCGATCCGCCAGGCCGCCTTCCGCGGGACCAAGCAGGTCCACCCCCTCGTCCTCGCATCCATGCAGAATCTCGCGGCGTCGCTCCTCCACCAACAGGAATACGACGGCGCCGAAACGCTCTACCGCCAGGCCCTGCCGCAGGCCAGGCAGGCCTACGGCGAGTCCCACCCCGCCTACGCACGACATCTCAGCAACCTCGCCCTGCTCCTGCTCGAGACCGGGCGGGAGAAGGAGGCCGAACAACTCCTCCGCGAAGCCCTGGCCATCTTCCGCGACCGCGTCCGCCTCCCCGACTCGACCCGCCCCGTCCAGGTCACTTGGATCTATCTCATCAAGTCCCTCATCATGCAGGGCAACTTCCAGGAAACCGAGCGCGAGCTCTCGGCGTTCGCGTCCGCCACCGGGCGAACCCTCTCCACCGCGCCGGGCGTCCGCGAGGAAATGCTCGACGTGATCGCCGGGCTCGAGGCCGAAGGAAAGACCGATCTCGCCGCGAAGTACGCCGACCTGGGCAACTCCCCCGCCGCCGCCGCGGACCGCAAGTAGTCCGCGGGAGCGCCGACCGCCGCGTACGCTCCACGCGTGAGCCGGGAGAAGTTCGATCCCAAGAAGATGCGCGCCCGCGCGGAGCGCCCCGCGTCCGACGCGCTCCCGGGCCTGAACCCTCAAACATCCCAGCGCCAGGACGTCCTGAGCGTCTCGCAGCTCGCCGCCCGCATCGACTCCTCGCTCCGCGCCGGTTTCCCCGCGTCCGTCCGCGTCATCGGCGAGGTCAGCGGCTTCCGCGAACGCACCCACTGGTACTTCGACCTCAAGGACGCGGACTCGATCGTCAACGCCGTAATGTTCGCCTCTTCGGCCCGCAAGGCCGGCTTCACGCCCGCCGTCGGCCAGGAAGTCGTCGCCACGGGCCGCGTCGAGTTCTACGCCAAGGGCGGGAAGGTCACCCTGCTCGTAGAGAGGCTCGACGCGGTGGGCGCGGGCGCCCTCGAGCTCCAGTTCCGCGCTCTGTGCGAGGAGATCCGCGCGCTGGGCTGGTTCGACGCCCGGCGCAAGCGCCCCATCCCCACGTTCCCCCGGCGCGTCGCTGTGGTCACCAGCCGGACCGGCGCCGCCCTGCAGGACGTCCTGGTCACCATGCAGAAACGCTGCCCCGCGGTGGGCGTGCTCGTCGCCGACACCCGAGTCCAGGGCGAGGGCGCCGCCGCCGAGATCGCCGCGACGATCGACACCCTCTCCGCCCGTGCGAAAGAGCTGGGCCTCGACGCCATCCTCGTGACCCGAGGCGGGGGCTCCATGGAAGACCTCTGGGCCTTCAACGAAAAGGCTGTCGCCCGCGCCATCGTCGAGTGCTCCGTCCCGGTCGTGGCGGCCATCGGGCACGAGACCGATACCACCATCGCCGAGCTCGTCGCCGACGAGCGCGGCGCCACACCTACGCAGGCCGCGATGCGCCTCACCCCGGACTCTGCCGCCCTCGAACAGCAGCTCGACGCCCTGCGTCGCCGCCTCGCGGCGTCGCTCCGCCGCGCCGTCGAGCTCCGCGCCCAACGCCTCCAGGCCGCTCGCCGCCACCGGATCTTCGCCAACCCGCGCGAGCTCGTCGCCCGCGCCGGCGAACGCGCCCTTACGGCGCGAGACTCCCTCGACGACGCCGCCGCCTCCCGCCTGCGCGAGGCCCGCCACCGCGTCGAAAAGCTCGCCCAGCGTCTCGGAGCCTGCCGACCAGACCGCGTCCACGCGCGCACTCTGGCCCGCCTGGACGGCCTGACCTCTCGCCTCGCCGCTGCGACGCGCAGCGCCCTCGCCCGGTCCTCGGACACCGCCCTCGCCCTCGAACGCCAGCTCCGCGCGGTCGCCCCCGTCCACGTCCTGGAGCGGGGCTACTCGATCACGCTATTGGACAGCGGGCGGGCCGTCCGATCCATCGCCGACGCGAAGACCGGCGACACCCTCCGCACCGTCCTCGCCGATGGCTCGCTGAGGTCCCTGGTCCAGGGCGGCCCCACCCCGCGCCCCCTCCGAAAACCGCGAAAGCCCACAGATGACGGCCCCGGGCTGTTCTCCGCGTAGATCCCGGCGTACGTTCTCCGCGTGACCGCCAAGCGCGAACCCTCCACCCCGAACCCCGCCCCGGGCGATCTGTCCTTCGAGGACTCCATCCAGGCCGTCGAGGACATCATCGAGCGCATCGAATCCGGAGAGATCGGCCTCGAAAAGTCCATCGCGGAATACGAACGCGGGATGGTCCTCCTGAACCGCTGCAAGGACGTGCTCCGCAAGGCCGAGCAGCGCGTCGAGGAGCTGGGCAGCCAGCCCCCGCCACGCCCCAACGCCGAGTAATCCACACCGGCCCGCCCCCGCGCGAACTTCTCTGGCTTGACGGGGTGGATCCGGCCGATATCGCAGCGTCCACTGTGGGACGCGGAGAAATCGGGAGGGGCATGCCCAGCAGCTATCAGATCCTCAGCGAGTTGGTCCCCGTGCTCTTCGTCTTCGCGTTCGGGGCGTGCATCGGGTCGCTCATCAACGTCCTCGTCTACCGCATGCCGCGCGGGCTCAACGTCGTCTTCCCGTCCTCCGCATGCCCGTCCTGCTCCACCAAGCTCACCTGGCGTGAGAACTTCCCGATCCTGGGCTGGCTCATCCTCCGGGGTCGCTGCCGCTTCTGCAAGGCCAAGATCTCCCCGGAGTACCCCATCGTCGAGGCGATGGTGGCGCTCCTGTTCGTCACGCTCTGGCTCTTTCTCTTCGGGCCCGAACGCCCCCTGGGCATCCCCCTCCAGGACTGGCGCCCCGAGTGGGCCCTCAACGGCTTCGCCAGAACCTGGCCCATCTTCATCGTGTGGCTCGTGCTCTTCTCCTCCCTCGTCGCAATGACGCTCATCGACGCGCGCACGTACCAGATCCCCATGGTCCTCACCTGGGTCCCCACGCTGGTCGCGCTCGCCGCCCACACCCTCACCGCCGCGGTCGGCGGCCGCCTCGCCTTCATCGCCACCGACTGGACCTGGGCCATCGCCTCGCCCGGACCCAACCACTGGTGGTGGATCGGCCTCGCGGGCGGGAGTGTCCTGGGCCTGGGCCTCGCCAACCTCCTGGTCCACAAGAAAATCTTCTCGCGCAGCTTCGAGGACTACGAGGCCTGGGAAGCCCGCGAGATCGAGACCGAGAAGTCGCGCCGGGCCGCCGCGGGAGAGCCCCCCCTCCCCGAGGACCCCAACGACCCCGGCGCGGGGCAGCCCGAAATGTGGATCCAGTACCCCCACGCCCGGCGCGAGATGCTCAAGGAGCTCGTCTTCCTCTCCTGCCCCATCGGCCTCGGGCTTGTCGGCGGGTGGGCCGCGTTCCGCTTGACCGGGCCCTACCGCATCGACCCCAACACCAACGAAGCGCTCGCCGCGATCGCGGCCCCCCTCTGGGTGCAGGCCCTCGCGGGGGTCGTCCTGGGGTACCTGATCGGGGGGCTCATCGTCTGGGGGGTCCGGATCCTGGGATCGCTCGCGTTCGGGCGTGAGGCGATGGGGCTGGGCGACGTCCACCTTCTCGGCGCCATCGGCGCGTGCGTCGGGGCGGTCGACGCCGCCCTGGCCTTCCTCGCCGCCACGGTCCTGGGCGTGCTCTGGCCCGTCCTCGCGTTCCTCACGGGGGGCAAGGTGAAACGGGCGCTCCCCTTCGGGCCCTACCTCGCGGCGGGGACGCTGCTGGTCCAGTTCGCCAAGCCGTGGATCGAGCGGCTGCTCGCGCACGCCTGGCCCGGCTTCGTCCTGCCCAACCTGCCGTGACGCCGTTCCGGCGCGATCGCGCGAAACGTGCTGTCAATTGGCGAGAATCGCGCGTCGAAACCGATAAGCTCTCTTCGACGCCGGTGGTTGGAGCCGCCGGCACGGATCGGCGTTGCTTTGCGAGGGATTCACAATGTCAGGCACCGGCGCAGTACGGAGACTGGGCGGTCTGTTGGTGGTCGGGTTGCTCGGTCTGTCCACGATGGTGGGCGGGTGCAGCAACGTGTCGAAGTCCAAGTACGACGCCTCGGTGCAGGAGGCCGCCGAGCTCCGCGAGCGCAACGCGCAGATCGAGGCCTCGCTTCGCGAGAGAGACCTCAAGCTCGCCGACTGCGAGGCGAAGCTGGCCCAGGGCAGCCAGACCGCTCCGATCGTCTACACGAACAACCCGAGCACGCCCAGCTCGTACGACCAGTTGCCCCAGTCGGGGGGCGAGAGCCCGTTCCAGCGCAACAGCCAGGGCCAGATGGCCGCGGAGCTGGCGGGCAACGTGCTCTTTGACCCCGGCTCCGCCGTGGTCAAGTCCTCGGGACGCAAGAGCCTCGACCGCATTGCCTCATCGCTCAACGGACAGTTCGCCGGTCGCGAGGCCCGCATCGAGGGGCACACCGACAGCGACCCCATCAAGCACAGCAAGTGGGCGAGCAACGACGCGCTCAGCCAGGCCCGCGCCGACGCCGTCAAGAAGTACCTCACCAGCAAGGGCGTCTCCAGCCGGCGTCTCTCGGCGATCGGCTACGGCAGCAGCCAGCCCAAGGGCAGCAAGGCCGCCAGCCGTCGCGTCGAAATCGTGATCACGAACTAAGCCCATCTCAAGGGCTTCTGCTCAGACGGGCCGAAGAACTCGCGCACCACGCGCCGGTTCCTCGGCCCGTTGTCGTTCTGGAGTCGGGCTCGTGGAAGCAGAAGTGCCCTGTCCACGTTCCGCCGAACCTCACTTCACGCCCGGCAAGGATCTAGAGTTGAGCCATGGACCGGGGCCCGCGGAGCGGCGGCGAACCCACGCCGAGCGACGGCGGTGTGCTCTCGCGCCTTGCGTCCGGCGCTGACGGCGCCCTCCAGGAATGCATGGACCGCTTCGGCGGGCTGGTGCGGGCGCTCGCCCGGCGCGTGGGGATCCCCGACGCGGAAGTCCCCGACGCGATCCAGGAGGTCTTCGCGGAGATCTGGCGCCTCGCCGCAAAATACGACGCCTCGATCGCGTCGGAGACCGCGTTCGTGGCCATGCTCGCCCGGCGCCGCCTGATCGACCGGATCCGCCGGACCGCCCGGCGCACCGATCGTGCCCCCATCACCGAGGCGATCGCCGCCCAGGCCGTCGCGCCCGAGAGCCCCCCACCACCGTCGCCCGAGGAGGTCCACCGGGCGACCGAAGCGATGGGCACCCTGAGCCCGGACCAGCAGCGTGTGCTGATGCTCTCGATCTACCGCGGGCTCTCCCACGAGCGGATCTCGCGCTCGCTCAGCATGCCGCTGGGGACGGTGAAGACCCACGCACGCCGGGGGCTGATGCGGCTGCGCGAGCTGCTCGCCAAGGAGCCTGAGCAGGAGCCCCCGAGAGAACCCGACAACTAAGTCCGCCGGGTGGCTACGCTGCGCACGCCGGCGATCACCGGCCAGCAAGGAGACGGTGTTGAGCGCAGGCCGATGCGAGAGCCCCGCCCGCAAGAGCGTCGCGCTCAAGGTCCTCCCGACGCGCGTTCGCAAGTCCCGGATGGGATGGAAGCGGGCGATCGTGCTCGCCCTCGTCCACGTGGCCTTCGTCATCCACCTCGTCCAGTGGTGGATCTCCGGGATGCGCGACGGCGTGCGCGAGACCCTCGCGCCCCTCGAACCCTCCGAGTCGATGTACACCCTCGAGCTGGGGCTGGTGAACGTCGGGTTCGTGCTCTTCGCCCTGGCCATCCTCTCGACGCTCCTCTTCGGACGCTTCTTCTGCGGGTGGGGCTGCCACATCATCGCCCTGCAGGACGCGTGCGGCTGGCTCATGAAGAAGCTGGGCGTCCATCCCAAGCCCTTCCGCACACGCCTCCTGCTCTTCATGCCTTTGGTCATGGGCCTCTACATGTTCGTCTGGCCCACCCTCAAGCGCGAGGTCGTCTGGCCCCTCTGGGAAAAGTTCCTCGGCCCGTCCTCGATGGACGCCCTGGCGATGGTCCTGGGCGCTCGGGCGCCCTCCCCTTTTCTTCAGGCCCACTTCATCGTCGAGGACTTCTGGAAGACCTTCGCCCCCTGGTACATCGGGATCCCGTTCCTCCTGATCTGCGGGTGCGCCACGGTGTACTTCCTCGGGAACAAGGCCTTCTGCACGTACGCCTGCCCGTATGGCGGGCTCTTCGCCCCCGCCGACCTCTTCTCCGTCGGCAAGATCGTCGTCAACGACCGCTGCGAGCAGTGCGGACACTGCACGGCGGTGTGCTCGTCCAACGTCCGCGTCCATGAAGAGGTCCACGCGTTCGGCAAGGTCGTCGACCCGGGGTGCATGAAGTGCATGGACTGCGTGAGCGTATGCCCCAACGACGCGCTCTCCTTCGCGTTCTCCTCTCCTTCCCTGACCACAAGCGCACGCAAGGACCGAGCGAAACCCAGGAAGATCTACGACACGACGCCCGGCGAGGAGTTCGTGCTCGGCGCAATCTTCATCTTCCTCACCTTCTTCGGGTTCCGGGGGATGCTCGACGCCGTGCCCCTCTTGCTCTCGGCGGGGCTGGGGTGCATCACGACATTCCTTGTGTGGAAGGCCTGGCGGCTCGTGCGGACGCCCAGCGTGCGCCTCGCTCACCAGCAGATGAAGGTAAAGGGCCGCGTGACCCCGACGGGGTGGCTGTGGGCGCTGTGCGCGGTCCTGCTCCTGGCCCTGGGCGTCTGGGGCGGCGTCGTGAGCCTGAGCAAGGTGCGCGCGGGCTACATCGAGTGGGACGTGAAGACGCCGACGGAGAAAGTGCTCTCCCGCGGGTATGTCCCCGAAGCCCGCGACGAAGCCCTCGCCACCCGGGCGCTCAGGCTCTTCGAGCTCGCCGATTCCCCGCGCCTCGGCGGGATCGGGTGGGAGCTGGAGATGGAAGAGCTGAAGCGCACCGCGTGGCTCCACGCCGTGCGGGGCGATCTCGACAAGGCCGAGACGACCATGCACCGCGTGCTGGACCAATGGACGAGGATCATCGACCGGGCTAGCTCGGCGGGCCCCAGGTCCGAGGCCAGGCACGGGCTGTGCTCGGACGTCCTGCAGCTCGTCACGATCCGCCACGCGCGCGGCGACAGCGATGAGCAGATCGAGTCGCTCGTGCAGTCGTGGATCGACAAGAGCCCCGAGAAGGGCACGGGGACGGGGCGGCTGAGCCTGGCCCTGGCCCGGTCGCGTCTCACTCGCGGGAAGCTCGACGAGGGGAAGGCCCTCATCGAGCGCGCCCTCGAAGCCGACCGCCAGCCCAAGGGGTTCACCGCGACGGCCGCCGAGGCCTCGAACCTGTACCTGCAGCTGGGCGAACGCGAGCGCGCCCTCGAGATCGCCCGCGAGGCCGTCCAGCGCGAGCCCAAGGCCCCCGCGGCCCATCTCGCGCTGGCCATCGCGCTCACCGTCACGCAACGCGGCGAGGAAGCCCTGGAGAGCTTCGCGGCCGCCTCACGCCTGAGCCCGGCCAACCCCACGATACGGAGGCAGGCCGCCGAGCTTGCCACGGCTCTGGGTCGCGGCGATGAGGCGGCCCGGTACGTCCGGGAAGCCGAGCGCATCGAGAGCAAGCTCGGGATGAGAAAATAACCCTGTTTGAGCTTTGATCGGTGTAAATCGGATTGTGTTCGAGGCTTTCGAGGGGTATTCTGTGGATTCGCGGGGATGTGTCCGAGTTGTTTCTTGGAACTCGTATTCACGAGAGGGTTGTGATCATGGAGATGAAACGGGCGGTTGTGGTTCGAGTCGCGGCGGGGCTGGCTTCGTGCGCGATGAGCGTGGGCGTGATGGCCGCGTCGGGGCCCGACGTCATCGTGGGCGACCTTAGCGACATGAGCGTGTACAACGTGCCATCGGGCAACGATCAGTCGATCACGGCCTTCGCGGTCGGCACGACCTCGTGCAACCTCGGGACGAGCAACCTCGCGTGGCTCGCGGCGCCCTCCAACCTGCACCCGGTGATCGGGCAGAACATCTACCGCTATGAGGTGGTCGGCGGCGTGGGCAAGTTCGAGCAGATCGGGCTCAGCTTCGTGAAGCACGGGTTCACCGCGCTCCAGCAGAGCCTCTGCGTGCCCTGTCAGACGGGCACGCCCAGCTGCAACACGGGCACGTGCCTCGCGCCCGGATGCTCGGACCCGTACGTGTCGAGCCTGAACGGCACGCAGTCGCGCCTGGGCCCGCGCAGCCAGGTCAACGCCGCCACGGGCTTCTATCCCACCGACTGGAACAGCAGCACGAACCTCCCGACGAGCCAGTGGCCCGCGCCGCCCACCGGGTCGACGCCCCAGCCCGACCGCACGCTCCGCCGCCGCGGGCAGGCGATCACCAGCGACCTGCTCACCTCGGTGCATCCCGGCGCGCAGTTCGTCGCCGAGGGCATCTATATCACTCAGGACGACATCGCCTCCGGAAACGGCGCCAACAACGGGTCGTACCGCCGGCTGAACGTGGGTGGCTCGACCGGCGCCATCACGATGAGCTTCTCCAGCGGAACCGGCAACACCACGGTCCGCCAGAAGTACGCGATCCAGGCTTGGAAGGACCTCTACGACGCTTCGGTGACGATCCAGACCATCGACGTCTCCGGCGACGGACGCATCCTGCTCGCCTACCGCGTCACCCAGCTCTCCCCCACGCAGTGGGCCTATGAGTACGCCATCGAGAACGCCAACTCCGACCGCAGCGTCGGATCGTTCAGCGTCCCGATCGGCCCGTGCATGGACATCCCCACCGCCAACGTCGCCTTCAAGGATGTCTTCTACCACAGCGGCGAGCCGTACAGCGGCACCGACTGGACCTCCACCAAGAGCACGACCGACCTGACCTGGGCCACGCAGTCCTTCGCCACCAACGCGAACGCCAACGCGATCCGCTGGGGCACCATGTACAACTTCCGCTTCCTGAGCGACCGCGCTCCCGTCGCCGGAACCGTCGCCCTCGGGCTCTTCAAGCCCGGCGCGAACCCGACCGTCAACGTCGCCGCCCTCGTGCCCGAGCCCTGCCCGCCCGCCTGCGTCGCCGACGTGGACGACGGCAGCGGGAGCGGCACGCCCGACGGCGGGGTCACCATCGACGACCTCATCTACTACCTCTCGCTC
>CAZTJZ010000059.1:0-19214 GCA_964614075.1 uncultured Phycisphaeraceae bacterium | reverse complement strand
CTCGCCGACGAGATCAACCGCACCCCGCCCAGGACCCAGTCGGCGCTCCTCGAAGCGATGAACGAGGCGACCGTCTCGACCGACGGCAAGACCCTCGTCCTCGACCCGCCCTTCATGGTGATCGCCACCCAGAACCCCTACGAGTTCGAGGGGACCTATCTCCTCCCCGAGAACCAGCTCGACCGCTTCCTCATGCGCATCGGGCTGGGATACCCCAGCCCCGAGGACGAGGCCCGCGTGCTCGACCAGCGCCCCTCGGCCCGCCCGCTCCACGACCTCGCGCCCGTCCTCACCCGCGCGCAGGTGCTCGAACTCCAGCAGGCGGTGGATCAGGTCAAGGTCGCGACGCCCCTGCTCCAGTACGTCATCGCCTTCGCGAACGCGACGAGGCGACACCCGGCGCTCGAGGTCGGGCTCTCGCCGCGCGGCGCCCTCGCGCTGACCCAGTCCGCCCGGGCCACCGCCCTGTTCCGCGGGCGCGACTACACGATCCCCGAGGACGTCACGTTCAACATCGCGTCGGTGTGCGCGCACCGCGTGGTGCCGCGAGGCGGGGCCGACGCGAACGGCGTGCGCCAGCTCCTGGCCGAGGTGCTCAAGAGCGTCCCCAGCCCGGCGTGAACTCAGCCCGACGCGACGAAGGACTTTGGCATGGCCCGCACCGTCCGATTCACCGCGACCGACCCGATCAAGATCGACCCCGCCACCTGGCCCCGCGACGCGCAGGGCAATCTCAAGCCGATCTCGATCTGCGCGTGCGGCGTGAGCCTCAAGTTCCCGATCTGCGACGGCATGCACAAAGCCTGCCGCCTCGAAGAGCCCGGGCACGAGTACCGCTACGACCCCGCGAGCGGCGCGGTGGTCGAGAAGCGCCCCGCCCCGTGAACGGACCTCCGCAGCGAGAAGTCGCCTTCGCACGGCGGGGGTTTGCCGCCACGCTGACGCGTCGCCGCCCGGGCCACCCCGCGGGTGCGGGATGGTCCTTGGAACGCGGCCCCGCGGAATGCACAGTGGCGCGCGCCGTTCCGCGGTCACTCGGCGTCATGGGGAACGCTCGGCGAGGGCCCGGAGCGACTCGCCCGTCAGGCGGAACGTCGTCCACTCCGTGAGCGCCCTCGCCCCGAGCTTCTTGTAGAACCCGATCGCGGGCTCGTTCCAGTCGAGCACGGCCCAGTCGAGGCGGGCGCAGCCGCGCTCGCACGCGATCGCCGCCACGCGCGACAGGAGCCTCGCGCCCAGCCCCAGCCCGCGCGCCGGGGGACGGACGAAGAGATCCTCGAGGTAGATCCCGCGCCGGCCGACCCAGGTCGAGAAGTTGTGGAAGAAGAGCGCGAAGCCCTGGGGAACGCCGTCGATCTCGCCGAGGATCGCCTCGCAGACGGGGCGCGGGCCGAAGAGATCCTCGCGGAGCAGCGCCTCGGTCGCGACGACCTGGTCGGCGGCCTTCTCGTACTCGGCGAGCTCGCGCACGAACGCGAGGACGAGGGAGACATCGGAGGGTGTCGCGGGGCGGATGGTGATCGTGGGCATGCGCGAGCGTAGACGCAGGCCCGGACCCCGGCGGGACGCCCGGGTTAGGCCCGACGCTCGGTCAGGCACTCGGCGAGGATCTCGATCGGGTGCAGCGCCGTGCGGGCCGTGGCGTCCTTGATCTGGTGGCGGCAGGACGTGCCCGGGGCAACGACGCGGTCGGCGCCGGGCGTGGCGCGGACGGCGGGGAATACGGAGAGCTCGCCGATAGCCATCGAGAGGTCGAAGCGATGCCGCGTGTAGCCGAAGGCGCCGGCCATGCCGCAGCAGCCGGTGTCGGGGACGCGCAGCGCGCCGCCGAAGACATGCCGCAGGATCGCGGCGCTGGACTCGGCGCCCCACAGGGCCTTCTGGTGGCAGTGGGCGTGGAGCGTGACGCCGCCGGCGGCGCGGAACTCCGGGCGCTTCGGGTGCGTGCCCCACGCGCGCTCCAGAAACTCTTCGGGGAGGAAGCACTTGGCGGCGAGGGACCGCTTGGCGTCCAGCGGAGCCCGGGTCTTGAGGGTGAGCCAGTCGTCCTTGATCGCCGAGAGGCAGCTGGGCTCGGCGACGAGGATCGCGGCAACGCCCGGGTCCTTCGCGATAGGCCAGAGCGCGGCGAAGGTGGCGTCGATCTCGGCGACGGCGCCTTGGAGCAGCCCGAGGGAGATCTTGGCGCGGGCGCAGCAGCCCGCGTTGGCGAGACGCACGCGGTACCCGAAGGCCTCGAGAACGCGCCGCGTCGCCAGGCCGATCCCGGGCTCGTTGTACATCGTGAAGCAGTCGCCGAAGAGCACGACGACGGGCCCTTCATCCGCGGGCGATTCACGCCAGAGCGAGGCGAGCGAGCGTGCGGCGTGGGGGAGGCTCCGCCGCGGGTCGATCCCGGCAACACGGCCCAGCAGCTTCCGCACCAGCGGCTGCGACGCGTTCGCGAGCTTGGGCGCGAGCGAGGCGAGCGCGTTGAGCGTGCGGATCTCGCCCATGAGGCGCACGGCGAGCGGGGCGCCCTCGCGCGCGTAGCGCTGCGCGGTGTACTCGCTCTTGAGGCGGGCGATGTCCACGTTGCTGGGGCACTCGGTCTTGCAGGCCTTGCAGGAGAGGCACAGGTCCAAAGTCTCGATCGTCGCGGGGTCGGACCAGAGTTCGCCCGGGTTCTCGACCTGTCCGGTGATGGCGAGGCGGAGGGCGTTGCCGCGTCCGCGGGTGCTGTGGCGCTCGTCGAGCGTGGCCATGTAGGAGGGGCACATGGTGCCGCCCTGTTTCTTTCGGCAGACTCCCGAGCCGTTGCACATCTCGACGGCGCCGTCGAGCCCGTGCTGATCGTCGTAGGAGTAGAAGGTGTCGACACCGGGCGGGATCACGGCGGGTCGGCCCCCCGGCTCGACGCGGAGGTTCTGGGTGATGCTGTCGATGGGCCTGGGATGGTCTCCCGAGAGGTCCACGATGTTGCCGGGGTTGAGGAGGTTGCGCGGGTCGAAGAGGCGTTTGACCTCGCGAAAGGCGTGCATGAGCTCGGGGCCGAAGTAGCGTTCGAGGAAAGGCGTGCGGACGCGGCCGTCACCGTGCTCCCCGCTCATGACCCCGCCCAGGGACTGGGCGAGGTCGGCGGCGTGGCGGGCGATGGAGCGCATGACGGCGCGGTCGGCGTCGGAGTGGATGTCGATCAGGGGGCGGATGTGGAGGACGCCGACGCTCGCGTGGGCGTAGTACGCGGCGGTCGTGCCGTGGGAGGCGACCATCGCGCGGAACTCTTTGATGAAGACGGCGAGGTTCTCGACGGGGACGGCGTTGTCCTCGACGAACGTGATGGGCTTGCGGCGCCCGGGGATGCCGTGGAGCAGGGGCTCTCCGGCCTTGCGGAGCTTCCAGGCGCGGAGCTGCGCGGGCGCGTCGTGGTGCGCGTGGATCGCGGCGTGGGGGACGGCCTTCTGGAGGGCGGCGACGCCGGCGCGGGCTTCGCCCTCGCTGTCGGCGAAGTACTCGACGTAGAGCACGGCCTTGAGGGGTCGCCCGTCGGCGGGGCGGGGCATCATCTCCGCGTACGCGCGGTACTCGGCGTTGGCCAGGGCGAGGGTCACGATCGTGTCGTCGAGGAGTTCCACGGCCGTGGGACGTGTGGAGAGGATCGGGAGGACCGCGTCGAGGGCGGCGTCGAGATCGGAGAATCCGATGGTCGCGAGGGCCTTGGCCTTGGGGCGCGGGTGGAGCGTGAGCGTGGCGTCGAGCGTCACGGCGAGCGTGCCCTCGCTCCCGCAGAGGAGGGGCGCGAGGTGCAGCGCGGCGGGGTCCAGGCCGCCCGCGCGGAGCTGCGCGAGCAGCACGTCGAGCTGGTAGCCGGCGTTGCGGCGCAGGGTCTTGGGGAAGCGCTCGTCGATGAAGCGGGCGTGGTCCACGAGGATCGGCGCGATCCGGCGGGCCAGGGCCCGCACGCTGGGATGGCCCGGAGAACACTCGATCGCCTCGCCCGTCGCGAGCAGGGCGCGGACGCTCTCCAGGTTCTCGCTGGTGCGTCCGTAGCGGATGGAGCGGGCGCCGGCGGCGTTGTTGCCGATGCACCCGCCGACGTTGGCGTGGCGGCTCGTTGCGGGGTCGGGCGCGAAGAACAGGCCCGTGGGCGCGAGGGCGTCGTTGAGGTCGTCGAGTGTGATCCCGGGCTCGACGCGGACGGTGCGGCGGGCCGGATCTACGTCCAGGATCCGCCGGCAGCGGGGCGAGAAATCAATGACGACGGCGCGGTTGGTACACTGCCCGGCGAGGCTCGTGCCACCGCCCCTGGGAAGGACCGGGAGATGGTGGCGGGCGCAGAAACGGACGGCGCGGGCGGCGTCGTCGGTCGAACTGGGGATGACGACGGCGAGGGGCTCGACCTGGTAGAGCGACGCGTCGGTGGCGTAGAGAAGCCGGTCGTGCCGGCCCAGCCGGACCTCGCCCTCGACCTGTGCGGTGAGTTCGCGCGCGAGCGCGCCAACGTCCGATGACTGGTGCGGCGTGCTCGGCAGAACGGGGAGCGAGGGCATCGGGCGAGTGTACGGGTGGTGTTCGAGGGCGGGGTGAGCGTCACCCGCGCGCAACAGGCGGGGAACACCGCGCCGGTGCGGGTGTACATTCCTGACGGGCGGCGTGGCGTCGCTCTCAAACTTCCGGAGTGCAATCATGAACCTCGGGCGGCTTTCACTGGCGTTGGCGATGGCGTGCGGGGCGGCGGCGGGGCTGGCGGTCGTGGCGCCCGCCGCGAGAGCACAAGGGGAAGCAAGAGTGAGCGATCACCTGCCGATCCACCGCATCACGCTGTACCGCTCGGGCGTGGGCTCGTTCGAGCGGCGTGGCGCGGTGGACGGGGACTCGAGCGTGCAGCTGCGGTTCAAGACCGAGCAGATCAACGACATTCTCAAGTCGATGATCGTGCTGGACCTCTCGAAGGGGCAGGGGACCATCGACGGGATCTCGTATGCCTCGCGCGAGCCGCTCTCGCGCCGGCTGGGGAGCTTCGGGATCGATCTCTCGGACAATCCGCCGGCGGGCGAGGTCCTGGCGCGCCTGCGCGGGACCAAGGTGCGGGTGACGATCCCCGGGGGCGAGGTGTCGGGCGTGGTGATGAACGTGGAGAAGAAGCCGACGGTGCTGCACGGGAGCGGGGAGAAGCCCGCGGTGCACGACCTCCCGTGGATCAACCTCGTGACGGAGAAGGGCGTGCGGAGCGTGAGCCTGGCGGACGCGACGGGTTTTGAGATCCTGGACGCGGCGCTGGCGGCGGAGCTGAACAAGGCGCTGGAGGCGGTGGCCGAGCACCGGGCGGATCGGACCAAGGCGGTGGACATCAAGCTGCGCGGGCAGGGTTCGCGCGAGATCGTGGTGGCGTATGTGCAGGAAGCGCCGGTGTGGAAGACGAGCTACCGCCTGGTGCTGCCGGACATGCCGGCGAAGGTGGCGAGGGCGGAGGACCTCAAGCAGCACGGCACGCCGACGATCCAGGGCTGGGCGATCGTGGAGAACACGACCGACGAGGACTGGACGAACGTGCGGCTGGGGCTGGTGGCGGGGAGGCCGGTGAGTTTCCGGATGGACCTGTACGAGCCGCTGTACGTGTACAGGCCGGAGATCCCCGTGCCGACGGTGCCCGGGGTGATGCCGCGGAGCTACGCGGCGGGCGAGGAGAATAAGAAGCCCGGCGGGACGGGCGGGGCGCTGCGGGAGCGGGGGTTCGCGAAGGACGCGGCGGTGCCGGCGCCGTCCGCCGCGCCGGGTTCACCGAGCTTCGCCGGGGGGCGAACGGCGAGCCAGGCGATGAATGCCGAGAGCGATGCGCTGCGTTCGGAGGACCTCGCCGGGTACGCGGCGCAGGCCCAGGCGGCGGGCGTCGAGGCGGGCGAGGTCTTCCAGTTCGAGCTGAACAACCCGGTGACGGTGGAGCGGCAGCGTTCGGCGATGCTCCCGATCCTGGCGTCGGGGGTGGAGGGGCGGCGGGTGAGCATCTTCAACGCGAACGACTCGGCGGAGCACCCGATGCGGGGCGTGGAGATCACGAACACGAGCGGGCTGCAGCTCATGCCCGGGCCGATCAGCGTGTTCGACGGCGGGAGCTACGCGGGGGACGCGCAGATCGGGCACGTGCCGTCGGGGGACAAGCGCCTCCTGGCGTACTCGCTGGACCTTGATGTGACGGCACGTCGCGATTATGGCGGGACCAACGAGATCCGCAAGCTCCGGATCGTGAAGGGGCTCCTGGAGACCACGCAGCTCGAGGTGAACCGCGTGAAGTACCTGTTCACGAACAAGGACCTGGCGCGGGCGCGGACGGTGGTCGTCGAGCAGCCCAAGATCGAGGGGTGGGACCTGCGTTCGCCGGCGTCGGCGTACGAGACGACCAAGGACCTGTACCGGTTCGAGGTGGGTCTCGACGCGGGGGCGGAGGCGGCGCTGACGGTCGAGCAGAGCCACACGCTGATGCAGACGTGGAGCCTGACCGACTACGACCTCAACGCCGTGGTGCAGCACTCGCAGCAGGGCAAGGCGAGCAAGGCGGTGGTGGACGCGATGCGCGAGGCGGGGCGGCGCCAGGGGGCGATCCTGGACGTGCAGCGTCAGATCGCGGAGCTGGAGGGCGAGCGGAACACGATCGCGCAGGACCAGGATCGCATCCGCAAGAACATGAGCGGGCTGGACCGCACGACGGACCTGTACAACCGATATGTCCGGACGCTCAACGACCAGGAGACGCGCCTGGAGGCGATGAACAAGTCGCTGGTGGAGCTCAAGGCCCGGCACACGCAGCTGCAGGGCGAGATGGCGGAGTGGCTGCGCGGGCTGGACGTGGAGTAAGCACGTGGAATAGGGGCTGCGGAGCGGGCTCGGGGCGTCGCGTGGAGTCAGGAGATACACAGGCGGGACGCCTGTGCCACAAGAGGGGATCTCGCCTTTCGTCCCCGTACACTCTGCGCGTGACCTCGCCCGCCGCACAGCTCTGGACGACGCGCCGGCTCCTGGCCTGGATGGGCGAGGCGTTTTCGAGCAAGGGTCTCGACTCGCCGCGGCTGCTCGCGGAGATGCTGCTGGCGCACGTGGTGGGGTGCGATCGGCTTCGGCTGTACACGGACCCGGACCGCCCGGCGAGCGACCTCGAGCGGGAGCAGCTCCGGGACCTGGTGGCGCGGGCGCTGCGTCACGAGCCCGTGCAGTACCTGGTGGGGCACGCGTGGTTCTTCGGGCTCAAGATCAAGGTGGACCGGCGGGTGCTCATCCCGCGTCCCGCGACCGAGACGATCGTGGAGCACGTGCTGCAGGACGTGCGGGCGCGTCGCGGCCAGGACGCGGCCCGGGGCGAGGGGCTGCTGCTCGGGGACGTGTGCACCGGCTCGGGCTGCATCGCGGTGGCGCTGGCCAAGCGGCTGCGGGAGGCGCGCGTCGTGGCCTGCGATCTCTCGGAGGACGCGCTGACGCTCGCGCGCGAGAACGCGCAGGAGCACGACGTGGCGGACCGGCTGGACCTGCTGCGCGGCGATCTGCTGGAGCCGCTGCTGGATTTTCCCGCGACGCGTTCGGCGGGGAGCCTGGACTATCTCGTGGCGAACCCGCCCTACATCCCGGATGATGAGTGGGAGGCGGTGGCGCCCAACGTGCGGGATCACGAGCCGCACGGAGCGCTGCGGGGCGGGGCGGACGGGCTGGACCTGGTGCGGCGGCTGCTGACCGAGCACGGCGGGGCGGCGAAGCGGCTCCGGGCGGGCGGGCTGCTGCTCATCGAGGTGGCCGACTCGAAGGCGGAAACGGCGCGCGGGCTGGTCGAGAGCCAGGAGGGGCTGGGCGACGTGCTGGTGGTGAAGGACTTTGAGGGGCTGGCGCGGGTGGTGGTGGCGCGGAGAGTGTGAGCGGACTGATGGTTGTTGCGCGGGAGAAGAGAACGAAGAAGTGGAAGATTGAAGACACAGGCGGGACGCCTGTGCCACGAGAAGAGGCAGGAATCTGAAACGGTCTCTCAGCTCTTGGGCGTGAGGGCCTTGCGGACCTCTTCGATGAGGCGCTCGACCTGGAAGGGCTTGAAGAGGACGGCCTGGAGCCCTTCCTGGGAGGCGCGGACGATCGAGTGGTGCGGGTCGTAGCCGAAGCCGGTCATGAGGATGACGGGGATGGTGGTGAAGAGGCGGCGTGCGGCGGAGAAGACCTCGTAGCCGTTGCGGTCGGGCATGCGGATGTCGCTGACGATGAGGTCGAAGCGGGCGTGGGCGCGAGCGGCGGCGTCGAGTTTCTCGATCGCGACCCCGCCGTTCTCGCAGACGACGACCTCGCACCCGCGGTGGCGCAGGACCTCGCTGATGATCTGGCGGATCTTGGGCTCGTCGTCGGCGACGAGGACGCGTTTGCCCGCGAGGAGGGGGTCGGCCGCGCGTTCGGAGAGCGCCTTTTCGACGCCCAGGAGCGTGGTGGGTCCGGCGGCGCAGGCCTGGACGCGTTCGCGGATGGACTCGACGTCGCGCCGGATGCGCTCCAGGGCGGCGGCGGAGCCGGCCTGGCCTGTGGCGGCCTCGCGGAGGGCGTCCACGACGGAGAGGATGTCGCGGAGGGGCTCGTCGAGCTCGCCCGCGACGCGTCCGCTCACGCTCTGGTTGGTGGTGCTGCGCTCGACGACCAGGAGGTCCAGGGTGTGGAGGGCCATGGCGAGGTAGCGTGCGAACATCTCGGCGAGCTGGCGGTCCTCGTCGGCGAAGGCCTTCTCGCGGAGGCTCTCGACGTTCATGATCCCGATGACGCGGTCCTGGAGCTTGAGGGGGACGGTGAGGGAGCTCTTCGCGCCCGAGACGCCCGGGAGGAAGAGGGTGCTCTTGCTCACGTCCTCGCAGATGATGCTGCGCCCGGTGGCGCCGACGTAGCCGCTGATTCCGCACCCCTCGAGCCTGGGGTAGATGTCGAAGAGGTCGTACTCGGGGGGGAGCCCGTGGCCCATGACGAGCTCGAGCTTGCCCGAGCGGTCGTCCAGGAGGCGGATGGCGAAGTGGTCGAAGTTGAGGAGGTCGCGGGCGGAGCGGATGATCTTCTTCTCGAGGAACTTGAGGCGCTCGTGGGCGTTGAGCTTGCGGACCGAGTCGGCGTCGAGGTTCACGAGCTCGCCCCCGGCCATGTCGATGGCGTCGAGGCGCCGGCGGAGGGTGCGCTGGGCGGTGACGTCGCGGATGACGACGGCCATGGCCGCGACGCCCCCGGCGCCGGCGGCGCCGGGCGATCCCGCGGCGAAGGACTTGACGCCCGCGCGTTCCATGGCGGAGAGTTCGAGCTCGTACTCGCGTCCGTCGACGGGAACGATGATGACGCGTCGGGCGGGGCCTTCCTCGCCGTTGGCCACGCTCTCGCCGCGCTGGTCGAGGAGGATGGGGGCGGACTCTCGGGCGATCTCGCCGATGCGGGCGGCGAGGGGCGTTCCCCAGGTGTTGAGGAGGTCGTTGGCCCAGAGGATTCTGCCGTCGCGGGAGACGACGCCCGCGCCCTCGCCGATGGCGGAGAGGAGGCTCATGGCCCACGCCAACGCCGCGTCCTGGGCGGTGTGTCGTTGATCGTGCTGGCCTTGAGGGTGCTGCTCGGTCATGGTCTGGGGTTGTGGCGGCTGAGCCGGGGGAATCGTGTCGCGGCGTTCGCGCGTGATGGCTGACACCGCCGCCGCGCCGTCGTGGCGCTCCGCCTGCTCCGTCATGTCATCCTCTCATCGAACCAACGCACGCACGCCCCCAACGCCAGAGTTTATGGTCGGGGGATGCTAGGGATGAAGGCGGAGGTGGACGCGGGCGAACGAATGCCGAAGGACACGGCGACCATGGGGCGATAATCCGGTGCGGCGGGGGCGTTGGGCTGTCCGATAGTGTGACCATGATCCGTGTGGAGGCGGTCCACAAGTCGTTCGGCTCGATCTACGCGGTGCGGGGCGTGAGCTTTGAGCTGCAACCGGGGCAGGTGGTGGGGCTTCTGGGGCCCAACGGCGCGGGGAAGACGACGACGATCCGGATGATCACGGGGTATCTGCCGCCCGACGCGGGGCGGGTCAGCGTGGGCGGGTTCGACACGCTGACGCAGTCGCTGGACGCGCGGCGGCTGTTGGGCTATCTGCCCGAGTCGGCGCCGCTCTACCCCGAGATGAAGACCGAGGACTATCTCGACTATCGCGGGCGGTTGTTCTCGCTGCCCCGCGCGCACCGTCGGCAGGCGATCGATCGGGTGGTCGAGCGGTGCTGGCTCAAGAACGTGCGTTCGCGGCGCGTGGGGACGCTGTCCAAGGGGTACAAGCAGCGGGTAGGGCTGGCGGCGGCGCTGCTCCACGAGCCCAAGGTGCTGGTGCTGGACGAGCCGACGAACGGGCTGGACCCGACGCAGATCAAGGAAACGCGGCAGCTCATCCGCGAGCTGGCGACGCAGCGGACGCTCCTGGTCAGCTCGCACATTCTCTCGGAGGTGGAGCGGTTGTGCGACCGGGTGGTGATCGTGTCGGAGGGGCGGGTGCGGGGCGACGGCTCGCCGCAGTCGCTGGTGTCGAGTGCGCGGCAGGTGTCGACGTACGTGGTGCAGTGCCGGCGTCAGAAGCCCGGCGATGACGAGAAGGCGTTCCGGATCTGGTCGAATCTCCCCTTTGTCGCGGACATCCAGCCGGACACGGGGGACCGGAGCGGGCTGACGACGGGGTGGTCGCTGTGGCTGCTGACGGCCAAGCCGGGCGCGCCGGACCTGCGGGAGTCGATCGCGACGGCGGCGCACGAGGCGGGGATCATCGTGCGCGAGCTGAGGCTGGAGGTGCCGTCCTTGGAGAAGGTGTTCCTGAAGCTGATCGACGCGGCGGACGCGCCCGCGGCGGCGCCCCCAGTGGCCCCCCCGACGCCCCCGGCGAAAGGAGCGGCGTGATGGTGGGCGCTCTGGCGATTGCGCGTCGTGAGTGCGCCTCGTTGTTCCGGCTGCCGGCGGGGTGGGTGATCATCGCGCTGTACGTGTTCCTGTGCGGGTCGGTGTTCGCGCTGCGGACGATCGTGCCGGGCGCTCCGGCGACGCTGCGGGACTTCTTCGCGATCTCGGGGTGGCTGCTGCTCCCGGTGGTGCCGGCGATCTCGATGAGGCTCTTGAGCGAGGAGTCTCGGAGCGGGACGATCGAGTCGCTGATGACGGCGCCGGTGTCGGACCTGGCGGTGGTCCTGGGGAAGTACGCGGGGGCGTGCCTGTTCTTCGTGGCGATGCTGGCGCCGACGCTGGTGTACGTGGTGGTGCTGTTCGCGATCGGGGAGCCGGACCCGGACGTGGGGCCGATCCTGGCGGGGTACCTGAGCCTGGTCCTGCAGGGGATGCTGTACCTGGCGATCGGGACGCTGGCGTCGAGCGTGACGTCGAACCAGACGCTGGCGTTCCTGCTGTCGTTGTTCACGATGCTCGCGCTGCTCATGACCTCGTCGCTGGCGGTGGAGCGGGCGCCGGCGATGGTGCGCGCAGTGATCCAGGCCATCTCCATCGACGAGCGTGTGCGGGATTTTTCCCGCGGCGTGGTGGACCTGGCGCACGGGGTGTTCTTCCTGAGCGGCTCGGCGGTTTTTCTGACGCTCGCGTTCGTGGCGGTGCAGTCCCGCCGCTGGAGGTAGCCCGTGCACGAGACCGCGTCCGCCCCACCCCCCAAGGCCGGTTCCCGGCGCGTCCGCTTCGGGCTGTCGAGCGCGGCGATCGTGCTCGCGGTGGCGGTGATCGCGGCGATGCTGAACATTCTCGCGTCGCGGTTCGCCCCGCGGTTCGACGTGACCGCCACGGGCGACCAGAAGCTGGCGCCGCGGACGCTCAAGCTGCTGGGGTCGCTCAAGGGCGAGCACGAGATCGTCGTCGCGGCCCCGTTGTCGCAGATCGATCGGCAGACGCGGGCGCGCGTGCTCGATGTCCTGGGGGAGTTCGAGCACGCCAACGCGGGGGTGCGGCGGACGCTGATCGACACGGCGACGCCGGGCGGGGTGGAGAGCTTCGCGGCGCTGGTCCGGCGGCTCGCGGACCGGGGCATCGCCGGTATCGCGGGGCAGCGACAGCCGGGGGACCAGCCGCGGGCGGGGGCGGGGGCGATCGCGGGGGTGCTGCACGACACGCTGTCGCCGGCGCTGTTGGCGCTCAAGGAGCGCGTGCCGCCGGGCGTGCCCCCGAACGTGGACGCGGCGCACCGTGCGCGGCAGGCGCTGGACCAGCACGCGGCGTTGGCGCGGGTGGCGGCGCGGGACGTGCTGGCGGCCTCGGCCTCGGCGGGGGACCTGCTCAAGGCGCAGGTGCACGGGGTGACGGTGCCGCAGATCGACGAGGCGTCGCGGAAGCTGACGCGTCCGTTGCAGGGTGTGGTCGAGCAGCTGGGCCAGCTCGCGAAGGACGCGGGGGCGCTGGCGGAATCCAAGGACTTTGCGGCGTTGGGTGAGGACGCGCGGGCGATCCGGCGCGAGGCCGAGATGGCCCGAGACCGTGCGGCGCTGCTGCTCGAGCCCTTGTCGCGCCTGAAGCGGCTGGATCTGCTGCGCGTGTCGGACGCGCTGCGCGCCGGGACGGCGGTGCTGGTCGTGGGCCCGCCCGAGGCGGGGCTGACGGCGGTGGACAGCGAGGCGGTGTTCCCCTCTCGGGAGTGGCTGGAGGCGGCGAACCGGAGCAACGCGGATCTGGGACGGCGCGTGGAGGATCTGTTCGCGACGGCGTTGTCGTCGCTCTCGGGGCCGCCGCGGCCGATCGTGGTCGCGGTGCATGCCGAGCCCAAGGCGATGCTGGACCAGTCGGGATTGTTCACGCAGCTTCGTCAGCGTCTGGAGATGCAGGGGATGGACCTGGTGGAGTGGGCGTGCGTGGTGCAGCCCGAGCCGGTGTTCCCGGCGTCGAGCACGGCGCGGCCCGTGGTGTACGCCTCGCTCCCTCCCGACAGCTCGGCGGGGGCGGGGGGCGGGGAGATGACGGGCGTGCAGCGGGCGGCGCGGCTCGGGGAGGTGCTCACGCGGCTGGTGGACGAGGGGCAGAGCGTCCTGCTCTCGATGGGCCCCTCGGTCTCTCCGACGTACGGCGAGGTGGACGCGACGGTGACGACGCTGTCCCGGTTCGGGCTGGCGGCGGGGACAGGCAAGCCGCTGATGAGCGAGCAGTTTGTGTCGGGGGGCGGGCGGGTGGTGCAGACCGAGCAGATTCTGCTGCCCGTGGCGGGCGAGCATCCCTTGCAGAAGGCGGTGTCGGGGCTGCCCACGCTGCTGTTCTGGCCCATCGCGCTCGAGAACACGGCGGAGGCGCCCAAGGTGAAGATCACGCGGGCGGATCTGCTGACGATGCGCGTGGGGGATGGGCTGTGGGCGGAGTCGCAGTGGCTCTCGTGGTGGCAGCGCAAGGCGGACGAGCGCCAGATGTCGCGTGATCAGCCGCAGTTTGACTCGGGGCGTGATCTGCGGAACCCCGCGGGGGCGCCCGGCGCTCCGCCGCCGACGGTGTGGACGGTCGCGACGGCGCTGGAGCGATCGACGGGCGAGAAGCCCCAGCGTCTGGTGGCGGTGGGCTCGAATGGATGGTTCACGGATCGGGCGACGATGTCGGCGGCGATGATCGACGGGCGCGTGCTGCCGCGGACGCCGGGGAATCTGGAGTTGTTCGAGGCGTGCGTGCGATGGCTGTCGTTCCAGGACGATCTCATCGCGCAGAGCCCGGCGGGGCGGATCCTGCCGGTGGTGATGGACCTTTCGCCGGGGCGGGCGAGCGTACTGCGCTGGTCGCTGGCGCTGGGGCTACCGCTGGTCGTGCTGGCGCTGGGGCTGGCCTACCGCGTGATCCGCGGGTAGGCGTTCGTGCCCGGCCCAGAGCCTTCCGCATTCGGGGCAGCGTGACTCGGCGAGCCCGTCGAGGTTGTAGCCGCAGGTCTGGCAGTCGCCCTCGCGGACGGCGCGGGGCAGGCAGGCGATGAACACCCCCACCACGCCCACGAAGAACCCGTAGGGGTAGAGGATGGGGTGGAAGGCGGGGAGATTGACCGCGCCCTTGGTCCAGCGGTTGAGCAGGACGTGCAGCACTCCGACGGCGACGATCCCGAGGATCGACAGCGCCACGATGGCAAAGGCCTGCCACCGGCGTCGCCAGATGGCGACGGCGTACCAGACAAAGGCGGCGTAGGCGCCGAAGAGGATCACGGGGAAGAGTACGGCGGGGGCTAGCGCCCGGCGCGGAAGAGGGTCCGCAGGCTCTCGATGATGTCGTCGCGGGAGTTGATCTTGCTGGTGATGAGCCGGGGGCCCAGCTCGTCGGTCTTCCCGCCGGGGAAGGCTTCCTGGAGCACGCCCAGGAAGCTCCCGCTCCCGTAGGCGCTGGTGACCTGGCAGTAGCCGAACATGTTGGAGATGGGGAGGAGCTCTTCGTCGAGGATCTTGACGCAGAGGCGGTTGTCGGCGTCGGAGGAGTTGTCCCCGTCGGAGAAGTGGAAGAGGTAGATGTTCCAGTCGGTGGGGTCGTAGTGCTGGCGGAGGAGTTCCTTGCAGCAGACCAGGGCGGAGCTGATTCGGGTGCCGCCGTCTTCCTTGACGCTGAAGAAGGTCCTCTTGTCGACCTCGCCCGCGCGGACGTCGTGGACGATGTAGCGGCTCTCGATGCCCTCGTAGTTGCGGCGGAGCCAGGTGTCGATCCAGAAGGCCTGCAAGCGGACGAGCTCTTTCTGTTCTTCGCCCATCGAGCCCGAGACGTCCATCATGTAGACGATGGCGGCGTTGCTCTGGGGTTTCTTGACTTCGTTCCAGGTTCGGAAGCGCAGGTCGCTCTTGATGGGGATGATGACGGGGTTGTCGGGGTCGTACTGGCCCATGGTGAGCTGGCGCTTGAGGGCTTCGCGGTAGGTGCGTTTGAAGTGGCGGAGCGAGGCGGGGCCCACGGGGCGGACGCCCGTGTACTTGTCCTTGACGGTGGTGATGCGGTGCTCGCCGCGGGGCTTGATGCGGGGGAGCTTGAGTTCCTCGCCCAGGATGTCGGCGAGTTCGTCGAGGGAGACGTCGACTTCGAGGATGTGCTTGCCTTCCTGCTCGCCGCCCTGTCCCTGGTTGCCGCCGCCGGCGGTCTGTCCTTCCTCGCCCTCGCCCATCCCGACGCCGCCGGAGTTGTCGCCGTAGCGGAAGGTGGGGATGTCGATGTCGTGGACGGGGATGGAGACGTAGCGTCCGCCTTCTCGTCCGAGGATGTCTCCCCGCGAGAGGAATCGCCGGAGGTCCTTGCGGATTTTTCCGTGGACGATCTGGCGGAAGCGGGTGTGATCTTGCTCGATTTTGTTGACCATCGCCCTGCCGTCCTTGGCCGACGCCCGCCGGCGTGATTGACCCGATCGAAGTTGGACTCCCCGGAGCTGTCCGCGTTCGCCGCCCCGGGGATGCACTCGCGCCGGGAGAGGAGTCGTCACTTGGGGTGAAATCCTTGAGCCGCCCCGGAGTTTGGACGGATAACCGCACCCCAACGCCCGACAAAGCCCCACCACTCCATCCCGGCATCAGCCTGCATTGTCCGTACGCACGGCGTGGGCCTGCGGTTGGATCTTGGGGGTGTGAGACGCGACCCTTCGGGCGACCCAGGCGCCCGCCAGAAGCCCGATGGGGAGGTTGACGGCCAGCTCGAGCCCTCGGTTGAGGAGCTCCGCGGAGAGGCCCACGGCGGTGCGGGTGGTCAGCGCTCCGCCCGTGAGGAATCGCGGCATGGCCGGGGCGGCGAGCCCGATCGCCCATTCACGCAGGCCCAGCCCGTTGCCAACGATTGGGACGAGCATGGCGACCTGGGCGGTGGCGGCGAGGGCGGCGGACTCGGCGGGGGTCAGGGCGGCGCCCGCGAGCCAGAAGACCAGCGCGTAGCGGGCGCACCAGCAGGCGGTGTCCAGGTATCTCCAGCAGAACCCGCGTGCGAGGCGCGAGACGCCGGGGCGGCGTGAGGTCGAGGCGAGAAGGACGCCCAGCGCGAGGGGCCAGAGGGCCGCGCACCACGACGCGAGAGCGCTGTGCTCCAGGCGCATCTGGACGACCACGACCGCGGAGGCGAGCATGCAGACGAGGCTGATCGCGGTCACGGCGGTGGCCTGCATGACGACCAGGGCCGAGTCTTTGACCGGGATGTCGTTGATGGTCTTGTGATAGAGGACGCGGCCCAGGAGCCCGGGGCGCAGGGGCAGATAGTTCGCGGCGTTGGCGCTGGCGAGGAGGGCGAACATCTCGGGGAGGCTCACGCGGGCGCGTCCGGCGTGGTCGGGCTTGGTGAGCGACCAGAACGTGAGGGTGGTGAGGACGAGGTTGCAGGCCGGGAGGAGGAGTCCCAGGGGGAGCGTCCACCATCGGCGGGTGAGCAGGTCCCGCAGGCTCTTGAGGATGAGATCGCCCTCGGCGCGGAGGCTCCAGATCGCGGCGGCGAGGAGGATGAGTGCGAGGGCGAAGCCCAGCCAGCGTCTGAGCCTCGCGGACCGTTTGGGCGCGGGCTGGGGCGCGGTATCGACCACGCTACTTGTCCTTGCCGGGGATGCTGGTGCCTGACGTCCCGCTGCTGGAAGTCTCGGCGGGGGCGTTGGGCGAGAGGAGCTTGCGCAGCTCGTCGATCATGCCCGGGCCCACGATGGAGTAGGGCTTCGCGCCGGAGGCGAGGCGTGCCTGGTGGAGTTCGGCGAGCTTCACGAGCTGGGGGTCGGCGCTGGCGAGGGCGGTGGCGAGGAGCGGGCTCTGCGGCTCGGCGGCCCGGGCGACAACGGCGACCGCGAGCACGTCGGGGTCCATCTCGTGGACGACCGCCTCGTCGAGGGGCTTGAGCTCCTGGAGCACGGTGGCGGGCGGGAGGACGCTCAGGACGCTCTGGCGCAGGCGCGGCGGGAGCGCGGGGTAGCGCTTTGCCCAGGCGGAGCCCAGGGAGAGCCGGACTTCCGCGTCGAACTCATCGCCCAGCACGAGCTGCGCGCGGGTGGCGACGGCGAGGGCGGGGATGGCGTCGTCGCTGGAGGTCGCGATGGCCGAGGCGAGCTCGCGGAAAGGCATGGAGGATTCGGGGAGCGTGCCGCGGACGACGGCGTTGGTGGTGTCTTCGAGGCACCCGGTGCCGGGGACGCGGGCGCCGTCGCTGCGGGTCTGGAAGCCCTGGATGACGCGCCACCGCATGCGGGTGACGCGCGCGGAGAGGGTCTGGACGAGCCAGCCCGTGGGGCCCAGGTCGGGGGAGAGCTCGCCCTCGACGCTCTCGCGCGGCGCGAGGCGGAGCTTGCGTTCGAGGTCCAGGACTTCGGGCTGGGCGATCTCGAGGAGGTTGATGGCGCCGGCGTCCAAGAGCGGGCCGAAGAGGAACCGGCTGTTCATGGCGCGTCCGGCGCCGAGCCCCAGGGGCATGGTGGAGGTGTTGCGGAGGGTGACCTTGGCGCGGGCCGGGGTGAGGGGCGAGGCGGGGTTCTGGGTGAACGTCACGTCCATCGACTCGAAGGTGCGGGGCGTCTGGATCATCTCGTCGAGGCGCAGTGGGATCCCCGCCCCGATCTGTTCGAGGCGTTTGACGTAGGCCTTGTACTCGGGGGCGTGGCCCAGCTCCTCGCGGAGCGCCCTGGCCTGCGCGACGGCGTAGGCGCCGTGGGGCGTGAGCGGGTTGGCCGACGCAACGGCCTGGAAGGCCAGGAGCGCGAGGGGCTTGTTTCCCGAGGCCAGGGCGTTGATGGCGCGGGCCATCGCGATCCAGTCCACGCCCGGGTCGGCGTCGTCGAGCAGGGCGGCCCCGGCCTGGAGATCTCCCGTGCGGGTCGCGGCCATGGAACGCAGGGCAAGGAGGTAGGGGTTGGTGTCGTCGAGCCCCACGGTCGCGGCGGGCATGTCGGGGGCGACCTTGTCCACGTCGAGGTTGGCGAGGCAGCGCCAGAGGAGAAGGTCGAAGGTCTGGGAGCGCGAGGTTTCCTTGGCGGTCTCGTCGTCGAAGCTCGCGGGTCGGCGGAGCGGATCGTTGAGGATCTCGTTGTTGGCCTGGACGGTCGCGGCGAGGTCGGCTATCGACTGCTGAGAGGTGGCCTGGTCGTTCAGGGCGAGGGCGGCGAGGAGCCGGATGGGCTCCATGTCGATGGCGAGGCGGACGTCCTTGACCTCGGGGGTGTCGCGGAGATCCAGCCCGGCGGTCTCGCGCATCTCGCGTTCCTTGGCGACCTGCATGCGGGTGGATTCGAGAGTGATGTTGAGGTCGTCGAGGGCCTTGTCGGCGCCGTCCCGGAGCCACATGAGGGCGAGGCGTTCGGTCATTTCCTTGGAGCGCATCTGCCCGCCGGCGAGGGTGGCGAGGTCGGCGAAGTTGGCGTGGAAGCGGGTGGCGGCGTCAAAGGCCCCGCCGCGCGCGAACTCGTCGACGAGGCGGCGGTGGATCGCCGGGTCGAAGGGGTCGGCGTAGAGGAGGTTGGAGAGCATCTCGAGCGTGCCGGCGCGATCGGTGCGGCGTTCCTCGACGTAGTTGCAGGCGAGGAGGGCGGCGTCCTTGTTGGTGGGATCGAGGGTGAGCGCGAGCTTGAGCATGTCGACGAACTTTTTCTCGTCACCGCGTTCGCGGTGGAGGAGGGCGCCGTCGAGGGCGAGGCGGCTTCGGATGGCGGGGTCGAGCTTGGCGCGGGCGCCCTCATCGCCCGAGAGCTTTTCGTACGCCGCGACGCGTTCTTCGAGGCGCTGGAGCTGGGCGAGCTTGGCGGAGATGAGGCGGAGCTGGGCGACAGTGTCGGCGGGGTCGAGGGTGATGAGGCGTGTGGAGGTGGCGAGGAGGGCGGGCTGGTCGCCCCAGTTCCAGGCCGACTCGACGCGCCGGCGGACGAGCTCGGCGTCGTCTGGGGTGAGCTTCTCGGCCTTGGCGAGGAGAAGGCACGCGATGCCGTAGTCCGCGGGGGCGGGCTCGCCCAGAGAGCGGAGGTCGAGCATGGCGAGGCGGGTGATCTCGTGTGCGGCGAAGGCGGTGAGGTCGACGCGGCTGGGCGCGACGAGGGGCGGGGTTGGGGTTGGGGTTGGGGCGTCGGGGGTGGGGGGCGCGTTGGCGGCGCCCGCCGTGCCTAGGGCCACGGAGGCGAGGACCACACACCCGGCACGAACCCGACGGAGCGACATGCGGCGGACCCCGGAGAGGCGAGAGCTGGGCTATCCCAGCGACATGGTCATAAGTAACTCGGCGTTGGTATTGACCTTCTTGAGCTTGTTCTTCATGAGCTCCATGGCCTCGACGACGTTCATGTCGCTGAGGACCTTGCG
>CAZTJZ010000058.1:0-19386 GCA_964614075.1 uncultured Phycisphaeraceae bacterium | reverse complement strand
CGGCGTGCACCAGCGCCAGCCTCGAACCCAGCTACGTGCTCAAGGGGCTGGGCGTGGGCGACGAGCTGGCGCACAGCTCCCTGCGCCTGAGCCTGGGCCGCTGGACCACCCGCGAGCAGGTCGACCACGCCATCGAGCGGATCGCCTACAACGTCAAGAAGTTGCGGACCCTCAGCCCGCTCTACGACATGCACAAGGAAGGCATCGACCTGAGCAAGGTCGAGTGGGGGCATCACTAGGAATAAAGGCCAAAGAACAAAGGACCAAAGGGTCAAAGAACAAGAGGGCGAGGTTGGCATGGGCGGCGGGCGGCTCAGACCGGAGTTTCTGGAGCGGACGGAGGCGTTCGCGGATCGCTGCGTCGCCCTGGCCGAGCAGCTCGCCGCGGACGGACGCTTCGTGAGGCTGGTCGATCAGCTGGCGGCATCCGGTTCATCCGTGGGTGCGAATATCGCCGAGGCGAGCGAGGCCATGAGCCGGAAGGACTTCCGCAAGTGCCTGGCCATCGCCTCGAAGGAGCTCGCCGAGACCCGGTTCTGGCTCCGGCTTTTTCTCCGGCGCGGCTGGGTCGCCGGCGTGACGCTCGACCCCCTCTGGCGTGAACTCGATGAGATCAAGAGAATCGTGGGCTCCATCCTGACCAAGACCCAACCCCGAGAGAACCCCACCAGCACCACCTGACCTTTCGTGATTCAGATTTGGTATTTCGCGCTTCGGCGCTCTGGAGATTTCGCAATGGCCTACGGACCCAAGATCATCGAGCATTACGAGAACCCGCGCAACGTCGGGAACTTCGGCACCCAGGCCGACGTCAAGGCAAGGAAGGACGTCGGCGTCGGGCTCGTCGGCGCGCCCGAGTGCGGCGACGTCATGCAGCTCCAGATCAAGGTCGATCCCAAGACCGGCGTGATCGAGGACGCCAAGTTCAAGTGCTTCGGGTGCGGGTCGGCCATCGCCAGCAGCTCGCTCGCCACCGAGTGGCTCAAGGGCAAGACGCTCGACCAGGCCGAGCAAATCAAGAACACGCAGATCGTGGAGGAGCTGTCGCTCCCGCCGGTGAAGATCCACTGCAGCGTGCTCGCGGAGGACGCGATCCGCGCGGCGCTCGCAGATTATAAGGCGAAGAACGGCATTGCCCAGAGCACAGAAACGGCGGCGCACTAACGACGAATCAGGCAGTAGTTCTTGTTGCCGTTCAGCAGTTGCAGCGTGCCCGACGAGGTGTTGGCGTTGTCGAGCATCCTGTCAAACTCCTCCCAAAGCCCGGCGGGGCGCGGGGTGATCCAGATCGAGAAGTTCGCGCCGTGCGTGCTCCAAGGTGATATGTTGGCACCGTTCCAATCCCAAACGGCGTTAGTGAAAGGCGGCTTTGTCTCGAAGGTCTTCCTGCTCAGGTACGAGGTGAACTCGGTTGGGTAGACTCCCTGGTTCCTGTCGGGCGGGAGCTCCCTAAAGTCACCGCTGTACATTTCAGCCGCCCGGTCCATGGCGGAAAGGCTCGAATACGCGGTCGTCACGGCATAACGCTGACGAAATCCACCCAGGCGCGCAGCGGCGATGGTGGCGATGGTCCCGACGATGGCTACGACCACAGCAAGTTCGAGAAGAGTGAATCCACGACTCGTCCTCACGCCACCACTATGCCTTTGGAAATGGCGAGCAACAACTTCGCGTAACTGTTCCGAGGATCTGGCGTGCCTCCCTGACGGCACACGCCGTACAGTCTGCTCAACCGCCGATAAGTCATGATTGGACGGCCTGACTCTGGTGCGTTCGCGAAGAACAGCCCGGTGCTCGAAAGGAGTGCTTGTGCGGGGCACCCTGTGCGGGTGTGGCACAAAGTCGCGCAGCGGGTTTGAACCCAACCCGCTACCGCTCGTACTATTTGACAAGGAGCGAATGCACGATGTCCACGACCACCCAATCCCACGACCACTCGCACGCCCCAGCCACGGGCGTGATCCTCACCGAGGCCGCCGCCAAAGAGATCCACAAGATCGTCCAGGAGCAGGAGCTCGATCCCAGCAAGGTCCGCCTCCGCGTCGGCGTGAAGGGCGGCGGGTGCTCCGGGTTCTCCTACATCCTCGACCTCACCGAGACCCAGAAAGACACCGACGAGGTCTTCGAGCAGCACGGCGTCAAAATCATCTGCGACCCCAAGAGCCTCCTCTACCTCAACGGCGTTACCGTCAACTTCCGCGACGAGATCATGGGGCGGGGCTTCGTCTTCGACAACCCCAACGCCTCGGGAACGTGCGGCTGCGGGTCGAGCTTCTCGGCATAGGTTTCCCGTCCGCGGACCAGTCCCCACGATTCGCTCGGCCCGGCGTCATGCCCGACGCGGGCCGTCGGCATCTCGTGTCATCGCGAATTCCGACCAGAACGCTCCCCCCCGCCTTGTCTCCGCTTTCCATTGGTGGTAGGCTGTCGCCAGACGGCCGCCCGTCTGGGGGTACTTCCGGGGTTGGTTTCTCGATCTCGTCCGCCTCGTCGGACGGGTGTAGCGTTGGGTGGAAGTGAACGCCGGGTCATTGTCTGATCGCGGCAGGGAAGGGCTCAGGATGAGTCAGGCACCAACGCCCATGACCACGACGCAGGGCTACTCACCTCCCACGGCGACGCAGTTCAGCGTCTTCCTCGTGAACAAGGTCGGGAAGCTGCTCGACCTCGTCGAGAACTTCAGCCACCCCTCGTGCCAGATCTGTGCCCTCAGCGTGCACGAGGCCAGCGACCACGCCGTCGTGCGCATGATCACCAACAACGCCAAGGCCGCGGCGGAGCTGCTCAAGAAGCACACGCTCCCCTTCTCCGAGCGCGAGGTGCTGCTGGTGGAGATCGGGAAGAACCAGACGCTGCAGTCGCTGTGCCTGTGCCTGCTCGCGGCGGAGCTGTCGATCCACTTCGCGTACCCGCTCATGCTGCGCACGGGCGGGGCCCCCACCATCGCCCTCGCCGTCGACGACCTCACGCTCGCGGGACAGATCCTGCGACGCAAGGACTACCGACTCCTGGGCGAGGCCGATCTCCCCTCGCCCGCGGGCGAGGCGTAGCCGCTCCGGCGCGCAGCGCTTCACTCTGGGCCGACGTCGCCGAGCCAGAAGTACCCTTCGTGCGATCGCCTGGAAACCCCGCGAAGGGTGAGGGCGCCGCGCTCCCCGCACCACTTGCGGAGGTGCTCGAGATTCACGCCGCACGCCTCGCTGATCTCCCCGCCGTGCATCGGCCCGTGGGCCTTGATGTACTCGAGGACCTCCTCCTGCTTGGGCGTGAGGGGCGCCGGCGCCCCGGCGGGCCTGGCGAAGGCCTCACGCGGACGCTTCTCGCGCGAGCCACCCGCGGGCAGAGCGCCCTCGCCCGCGGCACGCACCGCACCGAGCAGCATTCCCGCCTCAACCCGCAGGGGCGAGTCACGCCGCCCCGCCAGAAACTCCTCGAGGAAGTGCGGGCGGAGGGCGTCGCGAAGGTCCGCCAGGGCGCGCTCGAGCTGCGTCGCGGGCGGGTCCGGAAGCCGCAGTTCGTCGAAGGCCGACCACAGCTCCTTGGCCTGTGACTCGATCCACTCGCGCCACGACGGCGCCACGGGCGCTCCCGCCCCGGGGCGTTCCACGCCGGCCTGGTGAACCGCTTCGAGGAGCCGCTCGAACGCCGCGGCGACCTGCTCGCCGCGCCCGCGCAGACCACCATCGTGGATGTCGGGCATAGCCATGCGTCAGTCCGTAGGCGCCAGGAGCCAGTATCGCTCCTTTGTGTCCGTCTCCGCGGCCCGCAGGTGCGGGCGACGCGCCGGCGGGTCATCCCCACGCACGAGCATCGCCATGTCGAACAACACACGATCCGCCTCGGCCACATAGCCGTGCCCCAGAATCGAGACGTCGATGTTGGTGACCTCGATGGTGTCGATCCCCGCGACCAGCGCAACGGGCGGGGCGTACCCCGCGCGGTGGTACGAGTGCGTCCACACCGACGCCTCCAGCGCGCGGTCCTTCTGCGAGATGTACAGCGTCGTGCGATCCGAGAGCTTGGGATACGCCGCGGCGAGATCGCGGAACGTCGAGAGATCGATGTCCGGGGCGGCGAGGAAGATCTGCCCGAACTTCACCCCGCCCAGCTTCGAGGGGTCCGCCGAGATCCGCTGGATGGTCCGCGCCAGCAGGCGGTTGCCCATGCTGTGCGCGATGACGTGCACCCGCGTGCATCCCGTTCTCGTCGCCAGCGCCGTCAGGAACTCGGTGAGCGGACGCTCCGCCGTCTCCACCGCGGCCTCGTCCGCCGTGTACTCCGACACCGCGTCGCGGCTGGGCCAGGAATAAAACGCGGTGAGCCCCGGCACGTTCAGATCCACCGCGAGCTGGGCCGTCCGCAGCGCCGCCGCCCCGAACGAGTTCTTGTACCCGTGCACGTAGACCAGAACGCCGCGCTCCCCCTCCGCCGCGCCGGCCAGCCGCGCCCGGACGTTCTCGTAGAACGCCTCCTCGCCGAGCCCTTCGATGAGGTCGAGCTTGATCCGATCGTCCTCGCCCTTGACCAGTCGCCCCCACCACGACGACCCCAGCGTCCCCACCGGGCGCGATCGCGGCACGAACGCCACGCACGTCCCAAAGTACACCTCGCCCCCGGCGCTGCGGTCGGGCCCGAAGCCCTTGGAGAGATCGCCCCGATCGATCGGCTCGCGGTTCGTGCCGTACCACACGCGGACGCGTTTGCCCTCTTCTTTGTGCTCGGGCAGCGTCTTGGGGTCGTTGTTGTCGCCCGGCGTGCTCCCCGGTCCCGGAGACACTCCCGATCCCCCCTCCATGTCGTCGGGATGGGTGGCGCTCTGATTCTTCTTGCCGCAGCCCTCGACGCCCGCCACCACGAGCACCGCGACGACGCACGCCGCGAGCGTGGCGATCGCCGTCCGACCGCACGCTCTGCCCGCACAACGCTTCACGCTTCCGCCCCCCGTCCTTCTCACGCGCCCCGCCCGCGGCAACCGCAGCACCCCGCGCCTCGAACGCGGAACTAATGCAGACCCTCCGCCGCCAGCCAGCGCTCGGCGTCGAGCGCCGCCTGGCACCCCATCCCCGCCGCCGTCACCGCCTGGCGATACTCCGCGTCGGCCACGTCACCCGCGGCAAAGACGCCCGCGATGTTGGTCGTGCTGTTGCGTCGGGCGAGCGCGACGTAGCCCTTCTCCGTGAGCGTGACGCCGCTGCCCGAAAGGAATCTCGTCGCGGGCGTGTGCCCGATGGCGACGAACAGCCCCTTGACCTCGAGCGTGCTGCGCTGGCGGTTCGCCGTGTCCTCGAGCACCAGCCCCTCGCACTTCTCGCTCCCGAGCACGTCCACCACCGCCTTGTTCCACAGCACCTTGGCGTTGGGGCGCGAGAGGAACCGCTGCTGCATGATCTTACTGGCGCGGAACGAGTCCCTCCGGTGCACGATGTACACCGTGCGTGCGAACTTGGTGAGGTACGTCGCTTCCTCCATCGCGGTGTCGCCCCCGCCCACGACCGCGAGATCCTGCCCGCGGAAGACGGGCAGGGCGCCGTCGCACACGGCACACGCCGAGACCCCGCCGCCCGAGCGTGCCAATCGCATCTCGTTCTCGAGCCCCAGCCAGTTGGCCACCGCGCCCGTCGCGATGATCACGCTCTGGGCACGCACCGCCGGGCCGTCCGCGGGGTGAAGCGTGAACGGACGCGACGAAAAATCGCAGCGGGCGATGTCGTCCTCGACGATCGTCGTCCCGAACCGGGCCGCCTGCTCGCGGAACTTGTCCATCATCTCCGGGCCCATGATTCCCTGCGGGAACCCGGGGTAGTTCTCCACCTCGGTCGTCAGCATGAGCTGCCCGCCCGGGAGCACCGGGCCCGGGTCGTTCTTCGGCACGCCGCAGTACACCACCGGGGAGAGCTGCGCCCGCGCCGCGTAGATCGCCGCGGTCCACCCCGCCGGGCCCGACCCGACGATCACCAGCTTGTGCGCCTCGCCGTGCGACATCCGCCCCTCCTTCGCCAACCTCAGCCCCGCCCCCGGAGCGCCGCCGCGTCTTACTTCAACTGCCCGCGGTCGACCAGGTGCTGGCGCTCCAGCGACACCATGGGCGGCCAGAGCAGATAGTCCGCTCCCTCGACCTTCTGGGCCGTGTTCTGCACACGCCGGCACGCATTCATCGCGTTGTCGCTCCCCACCGAGTACAGCACGAACGTGTCGTCGCGGAGCGTCACCATGAAGTTGTTCCCCCCCGCCACCACCGTCATGCGGTGCGGCTCGGTCGTGTGCCCCTTCATGGGCACGAAGTACGCCAGCGGAGGAACGTTCTCGCGGTCGCGATCAAAGTTGAACGGGTCGTCGCTGAGTTGACGCACCCACAGCGGGCGAATCGCCGAGAGCACCGGCGGGAACGACCCGCGCCCCAGCTTCGTCCCCACCACACCCGCCGCGCACCGCACCCCCGACAGCTCCGCCCTCGCGATCTCCCGCATCCCGAACAGCACCGACATGTCCGGCATCGCCGCGAGCATGACGTCGTACCTCCCGGCCTGACGCGTGGAGTAATCCCACACCTTCGACATCTGCTTGTCCCACGACTCCAAGAGCCACCGCGACGACCAGTCGCGGTGCGCCCCCACCGCCGCCTGGAGCATCGGCGTCTTGCCCGCCTGCGACGAGCCCACGCTCTGCCACTTCCCCGCCTCGCTGAACAACCGCAGCGGGTACTCCGCCGAGCTCAGCCGGGACATCGTCGACGCGAACGTGCGCTCATCAGGCGAGCCCGACGCATCGAACACGATCGAGATCAGCTGCTCCGCGGCGAGCCGGTCCCCCTCGGGAAGCTTCGACCGATCCAGGTTCATGTACGCCGTCTTGGGCGTGTCCACACTCAGCTTCTCGATCAACCCATGGAGCTGGTCCTGCGTGATCGTCGGCGCCCCGCCCAGCCCGTCCGTGTACATCACGTCCCGCACCCGCTCGAGCGCCGCGGCCAGCTCGCCATAGCCCCACCGCACCTCGCGAAAGAACTGGCGGTCGCACATCGAACGCGTGAAGTAAACCCAGTGGGTCATCAGCGCCAGCGCCTCGCCGCCCTTCTTCTGCTGCACCAGCCGGGTCGCCTCCACGTGCACCAGGCACGACAGCCGGTCCAACGCGGGCAGGTACTGGATCTTCGCCGCCGCAAGCAGCGGCGGGTCGCCCAGCTCCGTGTACAGCTTCTCCTTGATCGCGCTGATGTCGGTGACGTCCGCCCCGTAGGGCTGGCCGAAGGCAAAGCTCTTGAGGATCTCCTGCTCGCCTGAAACCTTCTTCAACGCCTCGATCGCGGCGACCTGCGGCGCGCCCTGCGCCCACGCCGCCGCGTCCGCGAACCCCGTCGAGGACGCCGGGAGCAACGCGGCCTTGGTCCGCGTTCCCACGCTCGCGGGCGGGGCGGCCAGCTTGGCCAGCACCGGGATCAGGACCGTGTCGCTCCGTTGTCCGGGCTGGATCGACGCGTAGAGGGCGTTGAGCGTCTCGACCTCGCCGGCCCGGGCCACGGACCCCACGCCCGCCACGCCCAACGCGATCCACGACCCCGCGAACGACCTCACCAAGTACCCCACGAGCGAACGACGACGCGCGACGATGCCCGGAATCCGCCTGTGCTTGCTCGTAGCTTGATGCATGGGACCGATCGTAGCACGAAACACGCCACGATGGGGCAAAAACGCCACCGGCCGCCCTTCAGGGGACGGCCGGCGTTCATGAATCAACAATGGTCGGGCTCTATCTCTTGATCCGCGGCGTGTGGGCCACGCGAGATCTAGATGACCTCGTCGTCCTCGGAGTCGCCCGCGTCGCTCTCCGCGTCACCGGCAGTTCGCCCGCGCCCGCGGCTCGGCGACGCGTCGTCCCCGCCCGGCGCGGACTCGCCCTGCCCTTCTCGCTTGTAGAACCGGCTCGGATTCTCGTCCGTCAACCGCTCGTTCAGCTTCCGCAGCGCCTCATCGATCACCTGGCGCACCCGCTCCCGGCTGATCCCGACTTCCTCGGAGATCTGCTTGAGCGTCAGCGGCTCGCATCCATCGAGGCCGAAACGCATCCGCAGCACGTGCGCCTCGCGCTCGTCGATCGTCTCCATGAGACGCCGGAGCGTCGAGAACTCGTCGTTGCGGAGCATGGAATCTTCGGGTGCGGTCGTCCGCGGGCAGACCAGCACGTCGGTCATGCTCGCCAGCTCCCCGCTCGAACCGTCCTGCGAGGGCATCCGGAACGAGCGGATCGCACGCCGGATGATCCGCAGCTTCTTGAGCGGCACATCCATCGCCTTGGCGAGCTCCTGCATCGTGGGCGGGTAGCCCAGCTCGGCCTCAAGCCGACGGGCCGCCATCTTCCACTTCGCAATCAGCTCCACCATGTACGAGGGCACGTGGACCGGCTGCGTCGCCGTCACCAGGGCCCGCTTGATCGCCTGCTTGATCCACCACGAGGCGTAGGTGCTGAACCGGGCGCCCTGGGCAGGGTCGAACCCTTCGACCGCCCGCAACAGCCCGATATTCCCCTCTTCGATCAGGTCCGCCATCGAGAGCCCGCGGTTGGTGTAGTTCTTGGCGATCGCCACCACCAGGCGGAGGTTCGACCGGATCATCTTGTCACGGGCTTCGTGGTCGTTGTCGTTGATGATCGCCCATGCGAGATCCCGCTCCTGCTCCGCCCCAAGGAGCGGATAGGTGTTGATCTCGCGCAGGTACATCTGAAGGTCGGTCTGAACCGCCTTCGGACCCCCCAACGCCCGGCTTGATGCCTGCTGGTTACTCACCGAGGTCACTCTCTACCTGCCTTCCCGGCGGAGCAACCGCCGATCCACACACGGAAGGCTTGCCCCTAGTCTATCAGGCCGCAAGCCGCTCGACACACACATTTTCCGTGCTCTCAATCGTCCCAGGGGGGGCCGAGCCTGAAGCTCGCACACACGACGCACCCTCCCACTACTAATGGAGCACGGATTGCGCAGAAAACCAGGAAAATTCAAAAAAAACTGCACAATCGATACAATTCCACCCCGACGCATCCCCCCACCTCAGCCCACGTAAAGTACGCCAGAGAACAAAGGTCGGATCCACGCTGTACCGAAACCAAACAGAAGACCACGCTGACGCGTAGCACTTATCGGGCCATGGGACTCGACATCACCTCCATCCTCGGCGACTGGAACTTCGAGCCAGGCTCCATCAACGCCCGCATCATCGAGGGCGACGATGGTGAGCCCAGGATCCAGGTCCGCCTCGACCTCGGGCTCATCCAAATGGCGATGAACGGACGCCCGGACGGACAGCGTCCCCACGGGATGGAGAGCTATCTCGAGTTCTACGAGGCCAAGCTCGACGAGTCCCAGCAGGCCCAGAGCGACGACAAGGAAGCCCCCCGCTTTTCCCTCTCGCCCGAGGACTGCCGGCTCCTCCGCGAGGAGGCCGTCCAGTACTACCACCGCTACGTCGCGCTCCTGGTGCTCGAAGAGTTCGACGGCGTGGTCCGCGACACCTCCCGCAACCTGCGCGTCTTGGACCTCGTCTCCACCCACGCCCAGACCGAGCAGGACCGCACCGTCCTCGAGCAGTTCCGGCCGTACATCACCATGATGCGGGCCCGGGCGATGGCGAGCCAGGCGATCCGGGACAACGAGCCCAAGGCCGCGATCCACGCGCTCGACGAGGGGCTCGAGGCGTTGCGTCAGTTCTTCGACGACGCCGGACAGCCTCAGCTCTTCGAGCAGTCCAACGAGGTCGAGCAGCTCAAGGGGATGCGGGATCAGCTGGTGCCCAAGCTCCCGATCAGCCCCGCCGCCGAGCTCCGCGCCCGCCTCGCCCGCGCGCTCGAGCAGGAAAACTACGAGCTGGCGGCGATCCTCCGCGACGAGCTCAAGCAGGCGAAGGACCAGGTCTAGCCCCGCGCGTCGAGAGCTTCTCGAGCACCTCGCGCTCCATCGCCTGCGCGCACGCCAGCTCCTCGACGGTCACATGGTCGGCCCCGAGCGAGCGGGCCGCCAGCGAGCCGCTGAGATAGTTCGTCCGCGCCGCGATGAACACGCCCGGCGCCAGCGTGCGGATCAGCCCCACCGCGCGCAGCGTCGCGTCGTCGTCGGGGAAGGTCAGGATCACCGCGTCGACGGCGCGAACGCCCGCGGATTCGAGCACCTCGGCGTTGGTCGCGTCGCCGTAGACAAACCGCCGCCCCAGCCGTGCCTGACGCTCCACCGTCCCGGGGTTGAGCTCGATCACCGTGAAGGGAATCCCGCGCCGGTCGAACGAATCGGCCAGGGCACGCCCCACGGGCCCGAACCCGGCGACAATCACTCCCCGGGGCACGCTCTTCCCCCCGCGTTCGCCCACGTCCTCGGCCCCAGTCTCACGATCGGTCTCGCCCTCGTTCTCGATCTGGGCCCGCGGGATCGCCGGCGTCGATCGCCCGCCCGCGAGCGGCACGCGCGCCAGCCGCCGGGCAAACACCCGCCCGGGCTCCATGAGCAGAGGCGAGACCACGAGCGTCACGATCACGACCGCGGTGACGAGCGCCGCGTGCGGCCCGGACACGAGCTGGAGGCGTGACGCCTCGTTCAGGATCACCAGCGTGAACTCCCCCGCGTTGGCGAGCGACGTGGCCGCCACCGCCGCCGTCGTCGCCGACATGCCCAGGGCCCACCCGCTCACGCCCAGCGCGAACCACTTCACCACGATCACGCCCGCCGCCCCGAGCAGCACGATCCACCAGCCCGAGATGAGCGTCGGCACGTCGAGCTGGAGCCCCACGGCGGTAAAGAACACCGCCATGAACAAGTCCCGCAGGGGCGCGAGCTGGCCCGAGAGCTGGTAGCGGAAGGGCGTGCCCGCGAGCAAGAGCCCCGCGAGGAACGCCCCCATCTCCGGGCTGAATCCCAGAAGACGCGTGAGCACCGCCGACCCGAACGCGATCGCCCCGGCGACGATCAGCATCAGCTCGCCCGAGCCGGTCTTCGCTACCGCGGCCAGGAGCCGGGGCAGGAGCGCCCGCCCCGCCAGCAGCATGAGCGTCACGCCGCCCAGCGCCACACCCGCCCGCGCCATCTCCGCAAGCCAACCGGGCAGTTGCCCGATGGCGTCGGGCTCGTGGCCCTGCGGCACGCCCGCCCATCGCCCCAGGGGCGGGATCACCGCGAGCGCGATGACGGCGACGAGGTCCTGCACGATCGCCGTCCCCAGCCCGACGCGCCCGTGCACCGTGGTGAACTCGCGCCGCGTCGTGAGCATCCGCACCAGCACCGCCGTGGACGACATCGCCAGCGCGAGCGCGATCACCAGCCCCACGGGAGGCGGGAGCCCCGCGAGCGAGAGGGCCAGCCATGCGGCGCTCGCGAAGAGCAGCGTCGAGACCGCCCCGATCGCGAGGATGTGCACCATCCCGCGCCGGATCGCGCCCATGTCCAGGTGGAGCCCGATCCCAAAGAGCAGGAGCACGACCGCGAGCGAGGACATCTGCGTGACGGTCTCGCTCGCCTCGACCAGCCCGAACACGCCCGGGCCCAGGAGCACCCCCGCCACGAGAAAGCCCGGGATCGCCTCGAGCTTCAGGCGATGAAAGAGCATCGCAACCGCGGCGCACGCCCCGAGCACGAGCGTGAGATCCCGCGCGATCGCGCCGGCCCCGAGCGCCAGCGGGAACATCTCCCCGAGCCCGGGCACGCTCACGCCCCCCCTTCGCGCGGGGCGGCGACGGACGTCGTCCACTGGCGCACCAGCACGCTCAGGAGCGTGATGTCGGCGGAGGTGATCCCCTCCAGACGGGCCGCCTGGCCGAAGGTCCGTGGGCGGAAGCGGTGCAGCGCCTGGCGGGCCTCGCTCCGCAGCGCGTGCAGACGCGCGTACTCGATCCCCTCGGGAAGGCGCTTGTGCTCCATCTCGGCGTGACGGCGGATCTCCACCCGCTGACGCTCGATGAACGGCTGGTACCGCCGCTCGGCGAGCACGCCCGCCAGCACCGCCGACCGCTCCGCCGCCCCCGCGCCCCGCCCCCACGACGCCGCCTCGGCGAACCGGGCGAGGTCGTCGATCGCGAACGACTCGGTGCGCACCAGGCGCGAGACGGGCTCGCCGTCGATCTTGCCCGCGTCGATGGCCGCGTGGAGCGCCCGGGCGAGCTCACGCCGACGCGCGAACGTCTCCCGGCGCAGCCTCCCCAGCGCGTCATCGCCCACCAGCCCCAGCTCCATCGCGATGGGTGTCAGTCGCTCCATCGCGTTGTCGGCGCGGAGCAGCAGCCGATGCTCGGCCCGGCTCGTGAACATTCGGTACGGCTCGGTGGGCGTCTTCGTGCACAGGTCGTCCATCAACACCCCGATGTACGCCTCGTCACGCCCCAGGACCCACTCCTGAAGCCCCAGCGCGAACCTCGCCGCGTTCACGCCCGCGACCAGCCCCTGCGCCGCCGCTTCCTCGTACCCGCTCGTCCCGTTGATCTGCCCCGCGAGGAACAGCCCCTGGACGGGCTTGGTCATCCCGGTGGGATGGATCTGGTGCGGGCGCACCATGTCGTACTCCACCGCGTAGCCGTACCGCAGGATCTCCGCGTTTTCGCACCCGGGCATCGCGCGGACGAGCCGGTCCTGCACGTCGGCGGGGAGGCTCGTCGAGATCCCGTTGCAGTAGATCCAGTCGTCGCGGAGGGACTCGGGCTCCAGGAACACACCGTGGCTCTCGCGCTCGCCGAAGCGAACGACCTTGTCCTCGATGCTGGGGCAGTAGCGCGGCCCGACGGACTCGATCTGCCCGCTGTACATGGGGGCGCGATGGAGGTTGGCGCGGATGAGCTCGTGCCCCTCGCGCGTCGTCGCGGTCTGAAAGCAGGGCACCTGATCGAGCACCGGGAACCGGGCGATCGAAGGACAGGAGGGACAATCCCGCGCAAGCCCAGCCTCACCCAGCCCCGAGAGATCGCTGAAGGACGTGGGCGCCGTGTCGCCGGGCTGCGCGATGAGGGTGTCGAGGCGGAGCGATCCACGCCGCAATCTCGGCGGCGTCCCGGTTTTGAGCCTCCCCAGCTCGAAGCCCAGGGTCCGCAGCGCTTCGGAGATTCCCACCGCGCTGCCCTCGCCGAAACGCCCGCCGGGCGAGCGCGACTCGCCCGTGTGCATCAGCCCGCGCATGAACGTGCCCGTGGTGAGGACCAGGGCCGGCGTGCGCAGCTCGAGCGAGTCTCCGTCCGGGCCCGCCCGCCGGATCACCACGCCGCGCAGCCGCGAGCCCTCGACGATCAGCCGCTCGGCGCTCCCCGCGATCACCTCGATCTCGGGGCGCGAGGCGATCATGCTCCGTACGGTCTCGGCGTAAGCGTGCTTGTCGCACTGCGCCCGGGGGCCCCGCACCGCCGGGCCCTTGCTCGTGTTGAGCACCCGGAACTGGATCCCCGTGGCGTCGGTGGCCAGGCCCATGAGCCCGTGCAGCGCGTCGATCTCGCGCACAAGCTGGCCCTTGGCCAGCCCCCCGATCGCCGGGTTGCACGACATCACGCCGACCGTCGCCGGATCCAGCGTGACCAGCGCGACACTCCGTTCGCGCCGGAGCAGATTCGCCGCGCTCCACGCGGCCTCGACGCCCGCGTGCCCGCCCCCCACCACGATGACGACATACTCGCGCACGCCCGATCGTAGAGCGATCCGGGCGCGGGCTCGGCACGACGGCCAGCTGCTGAGGGGACTACCTGACCTCGCCCCCGCCGTAGTCGATCCCGCCCAGGCCTTTGCGGGTCCAGCGGAAGTACCCGCGCACGACGTCGGACGTGTTGCCCGAGAGCGTTCGCGGCTCGCCAGCGGTCGGCGTGTAGTAATACGCGGTGGAGAAGTTCGTATTGGGCTGCCCGGGGTCCCACCCCTTGTTCGCATCGCCCGTCTTCTTGGAGTTCACCGATCCGTCAAAGAACACCAGAGGCTGCTTCGCCACCTCGTACGCGTGGAAAATCCGCCTCTTGCACGAGTGCCGATCGAACAGGTCGAACATGAACACCTTATTGCTCGGCGCCCGCACCATGTCCATCCGCACCGTGAACGCCCGGCTCCCGCCCGGGACCTGGTACAGCAGGTGATACCCCGGGACCTGCCCCGTCGCCTGACGGATCGCGTTGGGCCCGGTGTCCTGCGCCCAGGAGCACGGCACGAGCTGGTACGTCGACCAGAACGGCAGGATCCGGTGGAACGAACCGTCGGCAGCGGGATCTGGGTTCTGAGTCCCCGCGAGCGGGTCGTCCGGGCTGTTCAGAAAGTTCCGCTGCCACGTGAGCGCATCGCGGTCCTCCGGGCACGCCACCGGCGTCAGCGGGAGATTGTCTCCGAGAAATCCGCCGTCGAACCACGCGAGGTACGAGAAGTTCCGTGTGAGGATGCGATCCGAAACCGGCGCGTACGTCTCGTTCCCGGTCTTGCGCCGGATGATGTCCAGCGCCTGGTTCGCGTGCGAGCGGACCCAGCTGTTGCCGTGGTTGTTGAGGTCCGTCCACTGGCTGAGCCGGTCCGTCCCCGACCACGAGAACGTCCCGAGCCAGCCCTTGGCGCTGGCCGAATAGTTCACGAGCGCCACGCCCATCTGGCGCATGTTGCTCGAGCACACCATCTCGCGGGCCGAGCAACGCGCCTTCCCAAGCGAGGGGAGAAGAATCCCGATGAGCAGCGCGATGATCGCGATCACCACGAGCAGCTCGATCAGCGTGAACCCATCCCGACGATTCCTCGTCTTCATGAACCACACCCCTTGGCTGTGCCCGAGCAAGGGCACCGGGACTGCTGGACCACCCCCGCCAGAACGGCGGCGAGCCCCGCACCAGTATGCCCGATCGCGGGCCCCCATGCAAGCCGGATTATCGGCTCGACACCCCGCCCGACGATCAGAACCGGGCCGGGCACCAAGACATCCGCAATTAGGGGACATCCGCCCCGGTCGTCATCCAGGAACTAGTGGGCGTTTCGGTGCACAAAGCCCCGGAACAGCGTCAGCCAGAGGATCTTGAGGTCCAATCCCAGCGACCAGTGGCGGATGTAGAACAGGTCGTGCTGGAGGCGCTTCTTGAGGCTCGTGTCCCCCCGCAGCCCGTTGACCTGGGCCCACCCGGTGATCCCCGCCTTGACGTGCTGGCGGAGGACATAGCCCCGCCAGTCCTCCCGGAACCGCTCGATCAGCTCGGGACGCTCCGGGCGCGGGCCCACCAGGGACATCTCGCCCCGCAGCACGTTCAGGAGCTGCGGCAGCTCGTCCAGGCTCACCCGGCGCAGCCAGCGCCCCACCGGGGTCACGCGGGGGTCGTCCCGGGTGGTCCACGAGGCCGTCTGCTCGTCCTCGGCGTGGAACATCGTCCGGAACTTGAAGATGTTGAACACCTCGCCGCCCAGAGACACCCGGCGCTGGCGGAAGATCACCGGACCCGGGCTGCTCAGACGCACCAGCGCCGCGATCGCCAGCATCAGGGGCAGAAAGACGAGAATCCCCAGCGCAGCCCCGGCGACGTCGAGCCCGCGCTTGGTGAGCCCCCCCAGCCCGTGGTGCGGATTCTCGCGGTAGCTCAGGATGGGCATCCCGTCGAGCTCGCTGACGACCATGCTCTGGGGAAGGTACCGCGGGTGAACGTCGGGGATGATCCGCACGTCGACCGCGAATCGCTCCAGACGCCTCAAGAGCCCCGGCACGAGCGACGAGAGGGCATTGGGCATGGCCACATACACCGCGTCGGGCTTGTTCTCGCCCAGGATGTCCTCCAGGCGTGCCAGCCCGCCGAGCACGGGCTTGCCCACGCACGCCGCCCGCGTCGATTCCTCGCGGTGCGAGACGAAGTAAGCCACGTGGATCCCGGTCCAGGTGTTGCGCTCGAGGGTTCGGCAGGCGATGCGTCCCAGGCGACCCGTGCCGATGACCGCGACGTGGCGGAGGTTGTGCCCGCGACGCCGGACCTCGCGGAGCGTCGCGCGGAAGATCAAGCGGTGCAGCCCCAGCAGCACGCACTGCATTACGACCAGGAGCGCGAGCTGGAACCGCCCCGCGTCGATCTCGCCGCCCAGCACCCGTACCGGACGCTCGCTCCCGAAGACCAGGGCCGAGCTTCCCCCCATCGCCCAGAGCATCACCGCCAGCCCGGCCCCCGCCACCAGGGTCGCCCGCATCACCTCACGCACGTCGATCCACGCGCTGCGGTCACGCCGCGGGCGGTACACCCCCAGACCCATCATGCACAGGATCGTGATCGGGACCGCGGCGAGAACCAGCGGCTCTTTCACCCAGGCCTGCCAGGTGTCGGGCCAGACCCCGCCGTCGCCCCACAGCCGGCGCAGGGACCACGCGCCGTAGCACGCCAGCGCCACAACCAGCGCGTCCGTCGCCGCCAACATGACCACAAAGAACTGGTGCCGCTGCTTGACCAACCAGGGCCTCCCGAGGCGTCATCCTGACGGGGGCACCACCCGGAACACTCCCGCGAGCGGGATGGTATGAACCCCGCCCGGGCGCATCCAGTGCCGTGCCGGCCCGCCTCAGCGCCCCCCGGGCCACTCCGGGCTGGGACGCACCGCAGAGCCCTTCTCCGCGATCCGGCGCAGCATGTCCTTCTCCTCCGGCGAGAGCTCCACACCCGCCGGCGGGACCACCTGCACCACCACGTAGAAGTCACCCTTTTTTCCCGAGGCGTCCGTCAGCCCGCGCCCGCGAACGCGCAGTTTTCGCCCGCTCCCGCTCCCCGCCGGGACCGTGAGCTCCATGCTCCCTTCGAGCGTGGGCACCTCCACCCGTCCTCCCAGAGTCGCCTCGGCGATGGACAACGGAAGATCCAGGAACAAGTCCAACCCCGTGCCCAGTTCGGCGTGCTCCCCGCGCCGGAACCGAGGGTGGGCCTGCGTCCGCACGGTGATGATGAGGTCGCCGTCCGCCGCGCCCCGCACGCGCAGCTGCGCCCCGTCGTCGGTCGCGGGGGGAATTTTGACCTCGATGGTCTTCGTGCGCCCGTTCTCTGTCAGCCGAAGCTGCTGCGTCCCGCCGCGAGCCGCGACGACGAACGGCACGTGGATCTCCGTGCGCGATTCGGGCTCGGCGGGGGCGCGGCGCGGGCCCCCAAAGCCTCCACGCCCGCCGAAGAGCGTCTCGAACATCGACTCCATCTCGTCGGGATCCAGGGAGCCCATCCCACCCGGCGATCCCACGTTCCCCCAACGAGCCCGGGCCGAGCGGCCTGTCGCCCCCGCGCCGGGGCGTGACGCCTCGGGCCCGTCGTGCCCGTAGGCGTCGTAGACGCGCCGCTTGGGCGCGTCGCTCAGCGTGTCGTACGCCTCCTGAACCTCGGCGAACTTCTTGGTCGCGTCGGGAGACTTGTTGACGTCGGGGTGGTATTGACGGGCCAGCTTGCGGTACGCGGCACGGATCTGGTCGTCCGTCGCTCCCTTCGCTACGCCCAGAACCTCGTAGTAGTCCCGCTTCGACATCAGTCCACTCAGCACATCCGGGCGTTCGCGGAACGCCCCCACGCCGGTCCATCCCACGACCGCACGCGCGGGCCGCAAGCCCACACCCTCCACGCACGACCACTCCGGCGCTCCGCGGGGTCGGCCCGGGGCGCGATCCGGCGCCGAGGGACGCACCTCTCCGGTCGCCCTTACTCCTTGGGCTTGGGCTGCCCCTCGTCCTTGAGCCGCTCGGCCTCCTTGCGCTTCATCTCTTCCCGGATCTTCTCCATCGCCTTCTCGTCCGAGATCGGTCCCTGCGTTGCTTCCACAGGCGCCGCCTCGATGTCCATCACCTCGATCTCGTACGAGAGCGTGGCCCACGCGGGGATCTTCACCCGCGGGTTGCCCCGCTCGGCGTAGCCGAGAGTCGCGGGGATGATCGCCCGCACCAGGTCGCCCTTCTTCAGCTTCTCCAGCGCCCGCGAGAAGCCCTTCACGCCCAGCGGCTGGTTCACCGAGAGCGTGAACGGCTGGTTCTTCTCGCGCGAGCTGTCGAACAGGAACCCGTTGGTCAATGAGCCCACGTAGTGCACCGCGATGCGCTGCCCCTCCTGGCCCGGTTCGCCCTCGGTCTTGGCCCGGTAGTTGAACACCACCAGCCCGTCCTCGCCCTTGGAGATGTCCACGGGCAGCTCGCCCTTCACGAAGGTGTAGCTCGCGCTGTCCGCCGGCCCCCACACGATCTTGCCGTCGGCGCTCATCCCGCGGTCCATCGACTCGAACTTCCCGGCGCTCACGCGGAGCTGGCTGGTCATCTCCACCGCGCCGCCCCGTCCGGTGGGGTAGGCGTGGGGCGTCGCCGCGGTGAACCCGTCCGCGCCCGAGCCCGTCACCTCCAGGTCCAGCGTCCCGACGAGATCACGCATGCCCAGGTCGCGCGGGAACAGCGCCGGCGCCGCCCACAGCCCGACCGCGCCCAGGTTCTCCCCGCCGGGCGTGCGGAACTCGAACGTCCGCAGGCGCACCTTGCCCTGGCGCCGATAGAACTGCCACACGCCCTGGCGGCTGGGTCGGTGCATCGCGTCGATCCGCCCGGACTCCACGTACAGCGTGTCGGACAGCCCGTCGACGTGCACATGCCCCGCCGCGAGGAACATCTCGACGCTCTGGCCCGAAGCGTCCGCCGGCGAGATCGCCGACGAGCTCTTCCACGTGCCCACCAGCATCTCGCCCAGCTTGGCGATCTCCGGGTCGCTCCACACCGGCGCGGGCGGGGGCGCCGGGGGCACCGCCTCGACCGGGGCCACGACGGGCGCGGGCGCCTGCCCCTGCACCACGTTCGCAGGCGGCGCTGCGGGCGGCGAGCCCGCGTGGGTGTGCTCCTGCGCCCAGGCCACGCTCGACATCCAACCCAACGCCGCCAGTACACCGATCGTCTTCATCGTGCAATCTCCAGTCCTCGAACCCCGCACTCCAAAGCACCGCTTCACTCTCTCGGCTCGGGCGTCGCGCCCGCGCCGTGACTCATTTCCGCTCGTGGCTCGACGCTCCGGCCCCGCCCCACGCCTCCCGCGTGGGCGAGCTCATCCCAAGTCCGGGAAGAGCTTGCGCACCACGCCCAGCAGGTCGCGGACGTGGCTGATCGACTCGTCCATGAACTTGCGCTCCTCCGCGTTCATCTTGAAGGGGAGGATCTTCTCGACGCCCTTCCCTCCCAGCACACACGGCACGCCGACGAAACAGCCCTTGCCCTTCTGCCCCGGCGCCACGCCGAACTCGTCCTCGCAGTACGCCGCGCACGGGATGACACGCTTCTTGTCACGCACGATCGCCTCGACCATCTCGACGGTCCCCGCGCTGGGGGCGTACCACGCGCTCGTGCCCATGAGCTTCACGATCTCCCCGCCGCCGACCTTCGCCCGCTCGACGCACGCCTTGATCTTTTCCTCGCTCAGGAGGTCCTGGATCGGCATGCCGTTCACGCT
>CAZTJZ010000057.1:0-19428 GCA_964614075.1 uncultured Phycisphaeraceae bacterium | reverse complement strand
TCGAGCTCTCCTTCGACCCCGACACCGCCCGCGCCTACCACGACGAAGACCTCGATGTCGACACCGACTTCTGCGCCATGTGCGGGCACGACTGGTGCAGCGTCCGCATCAGCAAGGAGATCCAGGAGTTCGCCAGCGGCAAGGCCGAGGGCTTCGACCGCGGCAAACCCGTCCGCTCCGCCCCCCTCACCATCGAACAACAAGACATTCTCAGCAAACGCGGCGTGCTCAGCCCCGAAGAAATCCACGCCCTCGCCGCCAAGACCAAGAAGGCGATGAAGGGGAACCCGCAGTCGCCCTCGGGCGCGCCCGAGCGCGCGACAACACCCACCACGAACACCGAATCACCCACGCCGCAGCCCTCCAAGCTGTCCTGCCACTCCGACTACGTGGACCCAGAGACAGCAAGGCAGCTGCAGGCGCAGAAGGCCGGGCCGGAAGCTCGGGTGCCGATCGACGTGCGCCCCGCTCGGGGGGTTGCCAAGCAAGGCCAAACCACGTGAGCGAGCCCGACGGCTGGCATCCCTTCGACGATGGCCGCACCATCGGCACTTCGGGCAGCGAGTCCGGCGTGGTCCTTCTGGACGAAGAGCACGACGAGGGCGCCCGCATCTCGCTGGAGCGAGGCGGAAACACACCGTTCTCCATCACCTGCGGCGTCTATGGCACAATGGCGCACACCCCCTTCTAGAGCGAGCACGCCGCCCGCGAAGAACTCGCGCCGATGAAGAACGCCCTCTTCGAGATCACCCAACTCCTCCCGTTCGTGTCGGACCCCCATCCCGATTTCAGGCCGGCCCGGGAAGCGGTGAGTCGATTTCTCGAACGCTCCCCCTGAGCCGACGCGCACCCCCGCGCCCTATCCTTGAGCCTGATGCCGGCCATTGCCTAACCCATCCCCGTGACGCGACTCTTCGGCGTTCCCTCGCCGAGCTCCCGCGCACTTCCCCGCCCGGGCCACCTCCGCCCGGCGGAAGTTGCGACATGGGAAACCGCCTCACGGGACGCCGCGTCGTGGGAAACGCCACGACCCACCCCGAGCCTTGCGTCCGCGCGCGATCCTGGATCGCCGCGGTGCTCCTCGCCTTCCGCGCCCATCGCCGGGCGTGCCCGCGTCATCACCCATGCACGACCACAGCTTTGTCTGTATCCATTGCCGATTCCGCCACGACGCCCCGCCCTGGGGCACCAAGCACCGCAACCACTGCCCGCGATGCCTCTGGTCCCGCCACGTCGACGACGCTCCGGGCGACCGCGCCAGCCCCTGCCGCCAACCGATGGAGCCCATCGCGATCGAGGTCCGCAAGGAGGGCGAGTGGGCGCTGATCCACCGTTGCACAGGCTGCGGCGAGATCAAGGTCAACCGAATCGCCGGGGACGACCACGAGCTCGCCCTCCTCGCCCTCGCCCTGCGCCCCATCGCCAACCCGGCGTTCCCGCTGGATGACCTGCGCCCGAGCTGACCCCGACTCGAGCGAGTTCAGCCGACGCCGAACGGTCCTTGTGAAGCGCGCTTCCAGCCCGCCCGGGCAACAAGAACCCGAGCGAGTCGTGCGCCCGTTCCGCCGGCACAGAACTCGTTCTAACCCACGTTGTACCGGAAGATGCACCCCACCGCACGAAACCCGTCACGCCACGTGATCTTCTTCCCCTCCGCGTACGTCCGACCGCGGTACGACACCCCCACCTCGTACACCCGGCACTTCAGCGCCGCCACCTTCGCCACAAGCTCCGGCTCCACGCCGAACCCGTCCTCCTCGATGCGGATCCGCCCCAGGATCTCCCGACGGAACGCCTTGCTCCCGCACTCCATGTCCGTCAGGTTCAGGTTCGTCAGCATGTTCGACAGCGTCGTCAGCGCACGATTCGCCACCGAGTGCCAGTAGTACAGCACCCGGTGCGACTCCCCCCCCGCGAAACGCGATCCGAACACCGCGTCCGCGTCCCCCGACACGATCGGGCCCAGCAGCCGCCCGTAGTCCCCCGGGTCGTACTCCAGGTCCGCGTCCTGAATGACCACCACGTCCCCCGTTGCGGCCTCGAACCCCGTCCGCAGCGCCGCCCCCTTGCCGCGATTGCGCTCGTGGCGCAGCACCCGCACCCGCTCGCCCAACCCCGCGAGCACCCGCCCCGTCTCGTCCGTCGAGGCGTCGTCGACGACGACAATCTCCTTCTCATCTACCCCAGGGACCCCGGCACGCTCCACGCTGTCGATCACCCGCGCGATCGTCGCGCCCTCGTTGTACGCCGGGATGACCACCGACAGCTTCATGCGGGGCGAGATAGTAACCGGGCAATCATCCCGCGATGACCACCCGCACGGGCGCTCGACACGCCGACCTCTACTCCCTCCCCGAGATCTACGACATCCTCCACGCGCCCGGCACCCGCGACGAGGCCGCCGCCGTGCTCCGAATCGCCCGCGCCCACGGGCTCCGCGGCCCGCTCACGCTCCTCGAACCCGCGTGCGGCACCGCCCGACATCTCCGCGTACTCGCCGCCCTCGGGCACACCGTGATCGGCTTCGACAAGAGCCGAGCCATGATCCGCGAGGCCAAACGCCTCATGCCCCCCTCAGCCCGGGCGACGCTCTTCACAGGCGACATGGCCCGGTTCGCCCACCGCCTCCGCCCGTCGAGCGTCCACGCCGCGTTCAACCTCATCAACACCATCCGCCACCTGGATCGTGACGCCCAGATGCTCGCCCACCTCGCGGGGCTCCGCGACATCCTCGTCCCAAACGGGATCGCGATCCTGGGCGTGAGCCTCTGCGCCTACGGGCTCGAGCGCGAGACCGAGGACGTCTGGACCGGGCGACGCGGCCCCTGCCGGGTGACCCAGGTCGTCCAGTACCTCCCGCCCTCACGCCGCGAGCGACGCGAACGCGTCGTCAGCCATCTCACGATCGACCGCAACGGCCGCACGCACCACGTCGACTCGGCCTACCACCTGCGCTCGTACAACCTCGCGCAGTGGCGACGCGTGCTCGATCGCGCACGATTCCGCGTAATCCGCGTCGTCGATCAGGACGGACGCGACACGCCCCCCGTCGAGCCCGGCTACGCCCTCTGGGTCACGGCTCCCGAGGCATCGCGATCCACAAAATCACGTACACGATGATCCCCGGGAACGCCACCGAGAGGCACGACGCCAGCACGTACAGCACGCGCACCCACGTCGGGCTCCAGCCCAGCCACTTGGCGATCCCGCCGCACACCCCGCCGATCATCCGATCCTGATTCGAAAGAAGCAGTCCCATGCACCATTATTCCGCGAATCCCGCGCCGGGTTTCGCCGCGGCCTTCCACGCCCCCCACGCGGCAACCCCCGGGCGTAACCCCCGCGACCGGCCCGCATCCAAATGGGCACAATCACTCCCAGGAGACTTGGATGACCACCCGCCGCCTCATGCTCATCTCGACCACCTTCCTCGCCTCTTTCTCGGGCCTGCTCGCCGGCTGCCAGGAGGGACGAGCGTTCGTGCTCGAACCCGCCGCCCCCGATCCTCGCTTCGCGGGCGTCGTAGTCCGCGAGGGCGAGAGCACCGCACCGTTCACCGACGATAAACGCACACACTTTGAGCGCGAGCTCCGCCACCGCCTCGCCTTCGCCGGAATGCGCGACGCCACGCCCGCCGACGCCCCCCTGGTCATCGAGTATCGCCAGGTCCTCCACGACGAGGGCAGCAGTGCCACACGCGTCGGCGCCGCCATCGTCGCCGTCACCGGCTTTCCCACCGGCGCCCTGGGCATGGGACAGCTCGGCGTCGAGGCCACCTACAAGGACGCCAGCGGGAACGTGCTCGCCCGGATCGTGGCCGACGGCCCGATCGACGGCCCGCTGGGCACGCCCAAGACCGGGCTCTCCACCGCCGCCCGAACCATCGCCTCCTACGCCAAGAGCCACTTCGCCGAGCCCGTCGCCGCCAACGCCGGGATCCTCACCCCCACCACCACGCACTGGTACGACTAACGCCGCGTCCGTGGCGTTGCCGCGGACATCGCGACCGCTCCACGCGACAAGATCTCTTCGCGCTCTCCTCCTCCCCGCGCATGAAAAAAGACCCGGAGCAACGCTCCGGGTCTTGCGCGTTGTGCAGCGCTCGGCTCGAGGACCGCTCAGCTCTTCCGGCGCAGCTCGAAGTCGGGCGCGTGCCCCGTCTCTTCCCGCCCGTTCTTGTACGACTTCCAGCTCTGCGTAATGGTGTTCGCGTCCTTCCAGACCAGCGACATCGAGCCCATGTACATCTCGTCGCCGCTCCGCAGGTTCGTGACCGAATCAAACGCAAAGTCGATCCGTCCGTTCGTGGCGTTTGTCGCCCGCATCTTGGGCTGGTTTCCCATCGCACAGTAGTGCGTCACCACGAGGCTGTCGCCGTCCATGTGGTACACGTTGGTCATCTCGTGCGCCGCGCCGGGGAACATCACCTCCCGGACCACCGACCCCGCCGAGCTCACCGTGTACGTCACCGCGGGCTCCCACTTCTTGGTCTCGGGGTTCTGCATCTCCCACGTCCCCGCGAGCGACTTGACCTGCTCGAGCATCATCTGCTGACGCTCCTTCGACGCCGCCTGAACCACCTTCAGGCCGTGAGCCCCCGTCGAGGCGTGCGACGATCCCGAGTGCCCCGCGCACCCCGCCAGGCTCATGCCCCCCACGACCAGACCGATCGCACCCAGACCGATCGCGCCCGACTCCGTGAACTTCTTCATGACTTGTGTCTCCAAAGCCGCGGTCCCCACCGCCGCTTTGCGATCAGTATACCAGCCCCCGCCATCCCATCCCCATCACCCCCCGCCCTCACCGCCCTCACCAGGGCTCACCCCGGGGTCCCGGACCTTCGTCTCCCGGTACCCCTGGCGAGCGCGCGTGTACTCCTCGGGCGAAACCCTTAGATCGGGCTCCTCCCCGCGCACGTGGCGAGCATGCAGATGCCTCAAGAACGGCACGCACCACCCGCACCCCGTCCCCGCACCCAGACACTCGCTGATCAAGGACGCCACCCCGGGGTCCTCCCGCGCCAAAAACCCGCGGATCTTCCCGAGCGTCACATGAAAACACAAGCACACTTCATCGTCCGGATTCACGCACGAATCGTATCGCCCCGCCCCGCGCTCACGACGCCCCGCCCACGCGCTCCAGAATATCGATCACCCCCGCGATCTCCTCGTGCGCCGACACATAGTCCGCGTGAACCCGCAGCCCCGCGTCGGCGTTCGCGGGGCACCCAAAGTACGCCACGCTCTCCCGGATCGACATGTCGCTCATCTGGTCCCCGATCCCCGCCAGACGCGCCCGCGAAAAACCCGTCAGCTCCACCAGCCGCCGGATCCCGCTCGCCTTGCTCACGTGCCCGAGATCGCAGTTGATCCACGCCACTGTGCTCGAAACCCGCAGCGGCCACCCCTCCGACGCAAACCGCTCGCGGATCCCCGCCATCAGCCCCATCAGAAACGCCCGGTCCTCGTGCCACAGCGAGATCGACGCGGTCTTCCCCGGCTGGATCACTACCCCCCGCGGGCACAGCTCACGCTCCACCCACTCCGACGCCCCGCGAACCGCGCCAAGATGCTCCGGCAGGATCGCCGGGTCCAGCAGAAAACGGTTCCCCTTCGGGTCGTACACCCACACCCCGTTCTCCGCAACGCACGGCACGAGGTCGTTGGCCAGAACCCGGCACATCGCCTCCGCGAAGGGCTGAGGCCTCCCCGAGCACACCGTCAGCACCGCCCGATCACCCGCACGCACCGCACGCTGGTTGTGCCGCGCGATCCACGCCAATCGCTCGGCGTCCAGCGGCGCGTGCGACTCCGGGCCCAGACACCCATCAATGTCACAAATCACCGCGTCATACCGGCGCGTCGTCATGCCCGCATCGTACCGTCAACCCCGCGAACGGCCCGCTCAGGACCACTTCAGGGCCAGTTCGACGGCGCGCCCCACTTCGCCAGATGCCCGTTGCGGAAGTAGAACCACTTCTCGTCCCGCGCCAGATACCCGTAGCTGTTGCTGCGGTACCGGTACTTCTCCTCCACGCGCACCGCGTACGCGTCCACCGGGCCGTCCGGGCTCTCCCGCCGCTCGAGGAACCGCGCCGTCGGGAACGACCGCTTGAACTCGTCCAGCGTCGTCTGCGGGCCCATCGCGCTCAGCTCGCTCGCGTACCGCGTCGACACCGTCGGCAGGTCCGCCGTCGTGTGCACCACGGGCAGCTCGTTCTGCTCGGCGCTCGACAGCCGGATCTTCCGGCTCCCACGCTCCGACTCGCTCAGATACGCGTCGGACTCGTTCCCGATCGCCACCACGCACCCCGAAAGCCCCAGCACCGCCGCCGCCAGACCCCCCAGCACCGCCTGCTTCGCGACCATGACTCGTCTCCACGCCGGCGGCCCAACCCCGCCAGACCGGCAAGCCTTATTGGCATTAGTATATACTAGCTTGCAGGCGGGGGCAACCCCCCCGCTACACCCGGAAGATCGACCCCAGCTTCTTCCCCAGGATCGACGCCGCCCCGAACAGCGTCGTCGCCAGCAGCGCCATCCCCCACACCCCCAGCGCGCTCGCGATGTACTGCCCGTCCCCCAGCCGCTCCGTCAGCGACCAGATCGCCTTCGTGATCGGGTAGTCCTTCGCCTGCTGCGCCAGGATCAAAGAGTCCGACACCTCCAGCATCGAGAAGCTGAACACCAGCAACCCGCCCGCGATCAGGTTCGCCATGATCAGCGGCACGATCACCCGCCGCACCGCGTGCAGCCGCGTCGCCCCCAGGTTTACCGCCGCCTCCTCCAGCTCCCCGCTCGTCTGCTCCAGCCCCGCCACCGTCGACCGCACCATGTACGGCAGGCGACGCACCGAGTACGCCACGATCAGAAACAAGTACGGGTTGGGGTTCGCCGAGAACACCGCGAACATCGACAACGGCCCGTCCTTCCCGAACGGCCAGCGCAGGCTCATCGCGACGTACCCGAACGCCATCACCAGCCCCGGCACCGCCAGCGGGAGCATGCACATCGCATCCAGCACCCCCCGCCCCTTCACGTCCGTCCTCACGATGAGATACGCGACCACGATCCCCAGGATGATGTCCACCACCATCGCCGCCGCCGCGAGCTTCACGCTGTTCACGATCGCCCCGAACGTGTCGCTCGACGCCAGCGCCTGCTCGAAGTGCCCCGCCGTGAAGTGCCGGGGCAGCACGCTCTGGTACCACTGCCCCGGGTGCGTCAGGCTCGAGAGAATGACCGCCGTGTGCGGGAGCAGCGCCAGCACCCCCACCACCAGGAACGCCCCGCACGCCCCCCACCCCGCCGCCCCTGTCAGCACCGTCTCGCTCGACGCCCGCGACGCCTTTGAGTACATCGCGTAGCCTTTGCCCCCGAACACGCCCTTCCCCAGCGCGTACAAGCCCACCGCTGCCGACAGCATGAGCAGCGTCAAGACGTACGGCCTCGCCGAGTTCTCCACCTCCTTCAGCCCGTTGAAGATCTGCACGCTCGTGACCTTGTAGTAATCAAAGATCAGAGGCGTCCCCAGCTCCGTGAACGACCAGATGAACACGATCGTCGCCCCCGCGAAGATCCCCGGGCGGATCAGCGGGAGCGTGATCCGGAAGAACCGCCGCCAGAACCCGGCACCCAGGTTCTCCGCCACCTCGTCCAGCGCCGGGTCCAGGTTCGCCAGCGACGCCGTCGCGTTCAGATAGATGATCGGGTACAGCGCCAACGCCTGCACCGCGATCACCCCGAAGTACTTCGCCTGCCCCAGGATGTCCCACGATGTACCCAATAGCGCGTTGAGCGCGCCCTCCCGCCCCAGCACCGCCTTCATCCCGATCGCGCCCACAAAGGGCGGCAAGATCAGCGGCACCAGAATCAGCGCGTTGAACAACCCCTTCCCCGGGAACTTGTACAACGCCGACAACACCGCCAGCGGGAGCGCGATCAGCACCGCCAGCAGCGTCGTGCCCAAGGCCACCCGCAGCGACCCCAGCAGACCCTCGATCACCAGAGGATCACGCACCACCAGCAAGACATGCCGCAGCGTGAACCCCGTCCCCAGCGCCGGGTCGTCGTAGAACCCGCCCCGGATCGTCAGCGCGATCGGGTACAGCAGGAACAGGACCAGGATCACCAGACACACCGCCAGCAGCGCGTAGTGCCACGTCCGGGAGGACATCGTCCGCGAACTGGCGGCCTTTCCCGACGCCATGGGCGGAGTGTACCCGACGCACGCCCCGTCAGTCCCTCGCCGGCGGGTTCAGCGCCTTGGGCCCCAGCGTCTGGATCGTGAGCGTCCCCAGACGCCGTCGCGCCAGGTACGCGTTGACCTCGTCGAGCGTGATCGACGCGATGGCGTCGCTCACCTCGCCCAGCGTGCGCCCGCGCCCGAACCTCCGCCAGTCCGCCGCCAAGGACGCCGCCCGCGCCCCCGTCGATTCGCCGCTGAACACCAGCCCGCTGCGGATCCCCACGATCGCCCGCGCGAACTCCTCGCCCGTGATCTTCCCTTCCGCCGAGGTGATCCTCCGCAGCTCGCTCACCAGCACGTCCAGCGACTCCTGGGCCCGCTCGGGCGTGGTCCCGACGTACGCCGATACGAGCCCGTAGTCCCGATCCCCGCGGTACCCCGCCGAAACGCTGTAGCACAGCCCGCGCTTCTCTCGCACCTCCGAGAACAGCCGCCCCGACATCCCCCCCGAGAGCACCGCGATCACCACGCGCTCCAGCAACGCCTCTCTGTTCACGCGCCCGCCCGAAGCCTCCGCCGGCGCATCGTGCACCACGATGATCTGCACCTGGTTCGTCTCGTCCTCCTCGTGCGCATACCCACGCGCCGGCGTCGCCCCGACCGCCGGCTCACGCGTCGAACCCGACCAATCCCCGAGCAAACCGTCGAGCGCGTCCTGCAACGCCCCGGCGTCCACCGCCCCCGCCGCCGCGAACACGCTCCCCCCCGGCTTGGCCAACCGAGACCACGTCTGCACCAGCTCCGCGCGGGTCAGCGACCGCAGCCCCTCGGGTGTGCCCATCCCCGAGCGGTTCATCGGCGAGGGCAGGTGACGCTCCCGCGCCGCGATCACCGCACGCTCCTGCGGGTCGTCCCGCAGCGACTCGATCGCCTGCAGGCACAGGTCCCGGCTCGGATCGATCGACTCCGCGTCCATCCTCGGCGTCCGCACCATCGCCGTAAACAACGCCAGAGACTCGATCAACCGCGTCCCCAGCATCGTCGACGAGATCGTGAACGCCAGCGACCCGTTCTTCGCCCCGCGCGACGCCCCCAGCCGATCCGCCGCGTCGGCGTGCTCGCGCGAGTCCATGCCCCCCGCGCCCCGCAGCACCAGCTCCGACCACATCGCCGACATCCCCTGGCGATCCTCGGGCTCCCACGCGCTCCCGCACGGCAGCAGCCACGCGAACGCCGCTGATCGCACACCGTCCATCCTCTCCACAAGCAACGGCATCCCGCACGCGAGCGTTCTGGTGTCGATCGATCCGATGGCCATGAGCCTCCCTTGCGTGCGATGACTACCCGACAAGTCTTCCACCGTCGCGCGGAATTCTGCGCGATCCTGACGATTCCTCAAGCACAATCGACAAGACTTCCGATAATCTATCCGTCGTGATCCCGCGTATCTCGGGGCATCGTCGCCCCGGTGAACGACGGAGTCCATGCGACAGGAGATCTGAAATGGCGAAGAAAGCAAAGAAGAAGGGCAAGAAGAAGGGCGGCAAGAAGAAGGGCAAGAAGTAAGCCCGCCGACCTTCGGCCGACGCGCCCGTCGATCTCGGATTCAACTAGGGATCCGGACACGCGTCGACCCACGCTCCCTCCCCTCGCGGGGATCTCCCCGGGATCCTCCAATATCCCGGTGCCGAGCAAGCGCGAGCGTGAATACAGACTGACGGGCGCGGGGTCGAAATCCGACCCCGTGTTCGTTTTTGCACCCCGCCCTCCCCCACAAGCCAGCCCAGCAACTCAGCCCCGCAATCCGCACCAGAGCCCGCCCCAACAATCCCGCCATGCACCTCCGCGAAGCCCACGCCCACGTCGCGGCACTCGGGCGGGCCCTCGCGCTCCTCGACCTCTCCCGCGTCACCTCCGCCCGCGAATGCCTCGACGCCCTCGCCCGCGAGTCCTCCCGTCTCGCGCCGGGCCAGTGGGTGCTGGCCACGGGCGCACGCGTCGAGAGCTGGGACGATCGCCGATGGCCCACGCGTGACGAGCTCGACCTCGCCGTCCCCGACCGCGCCTGCGTCGCCCGCTCCTTCGACTACCACGCCCTCGCGGCCAACACACCCGCGTTCCGCGCCGCCGGGCTCCATGACTCCACCCCCGACTCGCCGCGCGCCGTGATGGTCCGCGACGCCAAGGGCCGCCCCACCGGGCTCCTCCTCGAAGATCACGCCTCCCGCGTCTGGAACGCCGCCCCAGAGCCCGACGACGCCAACCGCCTCGCCCAGACCAAGGCCGCTCTCGCCCACCTCCAACACCTCGGCTTCTCCGAGGTCCACGACATGCTCGCCCCGCCCTGGCTCGCCCCGCTCCTGAGCGACCTCGACGCGCGCCACGAACTCCCCATCTCCGTCGGGCTCTACGCCCCCTACGCCGAGCTCGACCGCCACACGAGCGCCCCAAGACGAGCCCGCGTCCAACTCCTGGGCGCCAAGCTCTTCGCCGACGGCACGCTCAACAGCGCCACCGCGTGGATGCTCACCCCCTACGCCCACCCGCTCCCCCACCACCCCACCGGCACGCCCCTGCTCACGCCCCGCGACATCACCGACGCCCTGCAACGCACGCAGTCCCTCGGGCTGGGCCTGGCCGTCCACGCCATCGGCGACGGCGCGGTCCGCGCCGTGCTCGACGGCATCGAGCACGCCCGCATCAAGCTCCCCACCCCAACCACCGACCCCGAGTCCTGGCGGGGCGTGGTCCGCGTCGAGCACGCCGAGCTCATCGACGAGCGCGACACGCCGCGCTTCGCGTCCCTGGGCGTGGTCGCGAGCGTCCAGCCCTGCCATCTGCTCTACGACGACCAGGTCTTGACCCGCCAGCTCCCCCACCGTCTCTCGCGCGTGCTCCCGCTGCGGGAACTCCTCGGTTCGGGACTGGTCCCGGGCCAGACGCTCGTCTTTGGAAGCGACGCCCCGATCGTCCGCGCCGACCCCGAGGACAGCCTGACCGCCGCGGTCCACCGCGCCCGCATCGCGGGCTCGCCGGGAGGCCCGCCCACCGCGCCCATCGCCCAGGAACACGCTCTCGACCGCGCCACCGCCCGCCGGTGCTTCTCGCCCCCCGCGCGCTGAACCCGTCACGCCGCGGCAGCTACTCGATCCGGATCGACGAGTTCAGCTTGGCGTTCTTGTCGGTGTCGACGAGGGTCAGCGTCACCTTCTGCCCAAGGAGCTTGTCCGCCGCCTTGGGATACGCGAACCTCCGCACCACCTGCGTTCCCGCCACCAGCCCCGTGACCGACGCGGTCTTCCGCGGGAACCCCGGCGCAAAGCACGTCAGCGTGAGCGTCGAGGGCGTCTTCCCGAGATTCGTGACCGACGCCTCGATGATCGCGTCGCCCTCCTCCGTCCGCTGCTGCGCAAGGTCCACCCGCACGCTGCTCAGCCCCACCTCCATGAACCGGCGCACCTCCACGGGCGGGTACACCGTCTCCGCCGACAGCTCCAGCTCGAACACGAACTCTTTGGGACCGATCTCCACCCCGGGCCCGAACGAGATCGAAAAGGGCACACGCTGCGAGTTGCCCGACGCCAGCGTGAACCGGTTCTGCCTCGGGGAGATCCGCCATTCCCGCAGCCGCCCCCGCCCCTCGCGCGACCCGGTGTTCTCCCCACGCGCCGGCTCGATCACCGACACCCGCCCCGTGATCCCCGTCCGCCACGGGTTCTCCAGCACCAGCGCGTGCTCGTGGCTCTCCGACGCTGTGTCGATGAACTCCGGGTCCAGCCGGAACGAGGAGAGGAACATCGCCAGCTCCACGTCCACCCCCTCGAGGAACACCGGGCGATCGGTCACCGCCACGCGCACCCCCGCCGCGCACCGCCCCGTCCGCGACGCCGGGCCCGCGGGCGCCTCGCTCGCGTTCCCGAAAATATCCACCACCGCGATCGGCCCGGGCCCCAGATACCCCTCCACATACGCCCGCTCGCCCGGCTCGCCCTCGTTCCACGCCACCAGCGCCCCGCCGCGCTCCTTCCCCACGCCCTCCGCGGGCCCCAGCACATAGCACACCACGCCCGGGGCCGTGGCATACCGCCCCAGCACGCGCCGGTCGCCCAGCCGATCGATCAGGCAGCGCCACGCCGCCAGCTCCGCGAGGGGCATCACCGAGCTCCGGCGTTCCCCCGCCAATCGCCACGGCTGCACCAGCGCCAGGTTCGGCGCCCGCCCCTCGCCCATCGCGCCCCACGCCTCGACACCGCGCTTCACCAGCTCCGACGCCCCCGCGGCGTGCCCATAGTCCTCCGGCTCGTGCGTGCCAAACGCCAGCGTCAGCTCGGGCGACCACGCGCTCCCCCCGACCTCCTCCTCCCACCGCACCACCGCCTCCCGCACACCCGCCGCCGTCCACGAGTCCGGCACGTACGCCAAGAGCGACGACGCCCCAGACGGGTACATCAAACTCCCCGGCGCATGACCCCGGTCCACCCGCGAAGGCACCACCACCACAGGCCCCGCCACCGTCCTCGACAACGCCGAGCCCACCCGCGCCACGTCCCCCGTCACATCCTTCTTCCAGAACGCCCGGTCATCCCCCGCCCGCCCCACCTGCCACCGACGCACCCTCTGCCCCAGCTTGTCCAGCGCCGGCTCCAGAAACACCTTCCACGCCCCGTCCCCACCCCCCACCACCGCCCACGGATCGTCCGCGTCGGCCTTCGTCGTCTTCGAGAGCCCCTCGGGCACACGCGCCAGCGACAGCGTCACCTCCTGCCAGTTCGTCAGCAGCGCGTCCACCGTCGAAAGAAAGTTCCCGCCCGGATCCGCGCCCATCTCCGCCGTGTACTGCTCCGACCACAACGGCAGCGTGATCGAACCCGACCCCACCTGCCGGACCATCCTCGGAAGATCGGCCAGCACCCGCCCGGGCACCTCGTTCACCACCAGCCCAAACCTTGTCCGGTCGGGCGACGACCCGCGAACCCGCCCGGCCCACATCTCCCCGGCTTCGTCACCACCCCCGCCCCCATCACCGGGCAGCCACACAAAGTCCACGAAATCGCTCCCCACCCGCGACGTGCCGTTGGCGATCTCCAGGATCGCCCGGTACCACCCCGTCCGCGTGAGCCGGGGCGTGACCTTGGCGCCGCTCGCCCCCGAGCCCAGCGGGAGCTCGCTCGTCTCGACCAACGCCCCATCGCTATCAAACACGCGGAGCCGCATCGTGAGCGCCTCGCCCGTCAGGTCGCGCACCAGCAGCACCAGCTCCGGGCGGTCGGGCCGCGAGATCACGTTCAAGGGCGAGTTGGTCTTCACCTCCACCCGCGGGAGCTGCACGATGCTCACGTCGTCGAACCACGCCTCGCCCCGGAAGTCCTGGCGGTTGGGCCGCTCGCGCGACTGCCCGGGCACGAGCAGCTGGTCGGGCTGCAGCACCTCCAGCCGCGCCTGCAGGTACGCCGCCCCGGGATACTCCCCCAGCATGTCCACCGCGATGGTCCGCCACGCCCCCTCGGAGAGCATCGGCTCGGTCGACTTCTCGCTCGCCGCGATCGCCTTCCCCTCGCGGTCCAGGAACAACGCCGTCAGCCGCGCCCGCGCCGCCCGCAGCCCGCGCGTCCGCACCTTCACCGCCACCGCATAGTCCGCGCTCTCGAACACCGGCACGACCCCGGGCTCCAGCACCAGCCGGGCGCTCCCCCCCGAGGTGGACATCCGCACCGCGCCCTCGCCCGACGCCGACAACGCCGACGCGTCGTCCCCCGTGTACCGCAGTTCCGCGTTGTTCCACGACGGAAAAGGAACCCGCCCGCTCTCGTCCGACGCCGCGTCGTGCACACGCACCCAGTACCGCGGCACCGGGTTCGGGTTGACCGCGCGCTCCTCGAAATCAAACACCTTCACCACGCGCCCCGAAAACTCCGGACGCTCCCCGCCCGCCGGCGCTTGCGCCGCCACCACGCCGGCGCCCAGCACCAGCCCCCACACGCCCAACCTCCACGCATCTCGGCGCATCCGACCACTATCGGCAAACGCCCCCCGCCCCCGACAACCGCACACCCCAACAACACCCAACCCACGCCCCACTCACGCTCTCTACGCCACAGCGCCGCCACGCCCCACGCGCCGAGGACGTCACCTAGCTCTGTGTCAGTTCCCGTTCTACTCGCGACCGCGGGCCCGCAGCGCCTTCTTGATCTCCGCGATCGTGCGCCCGAGCTTCCCGATCACCGCGTAGTTCCGGCGCCACTCGCTGATCGGCCCCGCGGGCGTCCCTAGATACACCGCACCCGCCGGGATGTCGTTGGACACCCCCGAGTGCGCGCCGACCTGCGCCCCCGCCCCGATCTCCACTCCGTCCGCCACGCCCACCATCCCCCCCAGCACCACCCCGTCCCCCAGCACCACGCTCCCCGCGAGCCCGACGTGCCCGCACAGCACGCAGTGCTTCCCGACGCGGCAGTTGTGCGCGATCTGGCACAGATTGTCGATCTTGGTCCCCGAGCCGATCAGCGTGCTCCCGAACTTCGCGCGGTCCACGCACGAGTTGGCGCCGATCTCCACCCCGTCCTCGATCACTACGTCCCCGATGTGCGGGATCTTGTGCAGCCCCGCCGAGCCCGGGCGATACCCAAAGCCGTCCGCCCCCACCACCACCCCGCTGTGCAGAATGCAGTCGCTCCCCACCCGGCAGCGGTCCAGCACGCAAACCCCCGGATGCAGCAGCGTGCGCTCCCCCACCACCGCGTCACGCCCCACGTGAACGCCCGACACCAGCGTCGTCCCCGCCCCGACACGCGCCCCGCTCTCCACCACGCAGTGCGGGCCGATCTCCGCGTCGGGCGCGACCGACGCGTGCGCGTCCACCACCGCCGAGGGATGCACCCCCACCCGCCGAGCCCTCGGCGGGGGTGCGAACAACCCCAGCACCACGCTCGCCGCCTCGTCCACGTCCCGCACCACCAGCAGGCAGCGCCCCGCCCCGAGCTTCTCCGCGCCCTCGGGCAGCGCCAACCCCACAAGCTCGCGCCCCAGCAGCGCCACGCACGCCGGGCCCTTGAGCCACCGGCGCACGAACGCCTCGCTCCGCAGGAACGTGACCACGCCGGCCCCGCCCCGCTCGCTCGATTCAAACCGGTCGACCGCGACCCCGCCCTCGCCGATCAACTCCGCCGAGACCCCCGCCGCGCTCAGCAGCTTCGCGAGCGAGCCCGCCGTGTGCCCCCCGCCCGGCGAAGAACGCCGAACGCCCGGGTCGATCGCGTTGGCCGTCGAGGGAGTCACCTCGCGTCATTTCCTTCCCGCCGCGTGCGCGTTGTTCATCATGTCGCGGATCGCGTCCGTGATGTCAACGCTCTTGCGGGCGTACAGAACCTGGCGGTCCCCGATGATCGTGTTCAGCGTCTTCTGCGGCGCCCCGTCGGGCAGCTGCACCCCGCTGTCGTCCAGGATCACCACGTCGATCCCGTTCGCCTCGGCGTACGACGCCACCGCCTTGGTCGTCGCTTCGTACAGATCCTTGATCACGTCCCCGAACTCCAGCTGCGCCAGCTGCCCGTAGATCTGGTCCTGCTGCTTAAAAAACCCCTCCGCCTGCACAAACTCCGCCCCCTCGCGACGGATCTGGATCTTGTCGTCACGCGGCAGCTCCTTGATCTTCTTCTGACGCGCCTCCAGCCCCTCCTTCAGCTTCTGCAACTCGCCCCGACGCGCCGTGTTCAGCTTGTCCAGCCTCTCGTTCTCCTCCTTGAGCTGGCCCAGGTTGTCGAACAGCCGCTCCAGGTCCACCGTCGCCACGACCGTCGGCCCGGGGCCCGCCATCCGGTTCGCCACCGTCGGCACGGTCACCACCCCCAACACCGTCAGCCCGATCACCGCCGCCGCGACCACCGGCGAACGCAAGATGTTGTGCCCCATACTCATACGACCAACCCTCCTGTCACTGCATCCCGCCCCCCGCACCGGCCATCCGACTCCAAATCGTTGCCGATCTCCCGGAGAGAAGCACGATCGTATGCCCGAGGCGAGGAAAGACTAACTTGCGCGGGCTCGCCCCACTCTTGCAAAGGCCCAGCCCCCCGCCGATACCTCAAACAGGGGGACGGGGTGCCGTCTGCCCGCGGGCCTCGCGCACCAGCCGCTCCAGCATCCGCCCCACCTCCGACGCCTGAGTCGTGAGCTGGTTCAGCCAGTCCCCGATCTGCTTGATCTGCCGCGCCTGCGTGGTCAGGATCGGCTGCGCCGCGGCCTCCAGCGCCTGGTGCGCCTCCCGGGTCTTGGACTCCAGCGAGACCACCGCCTGCTGCGTCTGCACCGACACCTCCGAGAACGCCTCGCGCAGGGCGTCCTGCCCGCGCTTGAGCTCCTGCAGGCGGCGCGTCACCGTGTCGATCCCCCCGCTCGCGTCCACCACCGCCTCGCCCAGGAGCTTGCGGGCCGCGTCGGCCTGATGACGCACCTCGTCGAGCTGCTTGACCGCGAACTCCGCCTTGCGCGTGAGGTCGGGCAGGCGGTTGGCAAACTCCAGGATCGTCGAGAGGCTCGCGTTGTCCGCCAGCGCCGCCGCCGACTTCGCCGCCACCGCCGCCTTCTCCAGACGCTCCGCGTCCACGCCCTCGAGCGCCTGCACCACGCTGTCCGCCTGCGACTTTGATCGCGCCACCCGCTTCTCCAGCTCCGCCACGATGAGCCCCGCGCGATCCTCCAGGGGCTGCATCGACGCCGGCATCGCCTTGATCTGTTCTTCCAGCCGCTCGTGCGCCCGGTTTACCGCCGACGCCAGTCGGGTCTCCAGCGCCGACTCGATCTCCGCCGCCTTGGTCTCCGCCTTGGCGATCAGCTGCGACGCCTTCAGCTCCGCCGTCTTGATGATCTGCTCCGACGCCGACTCCGACCGCGCCTGCAGACGCTGCGTGTGGTGGTCGAACTCCTGCGTGACGCTCTCGGCCTTCTGCTCGATCGCCGCGAACCCCAGGTCCAGCTTCGCCTGCGTCGTCCGCAGCTTCTCGAGCAACCGCTCGACCTCCGCCGAGGCGTGCCACACCCCCGCGCTGCTCCGCTCCAAGAGCTCCTTGCTGAACTGCGCCAGCGCCTGCTCGATCACCCCCACGATCTGCTGACGCACCAGCTCCTGCACCATCGCCTTGTCGATCACCGTCTCCCGCGCCACCAACTCCCGGACCTGCTGCTCCTTCGTCGCCAGCTCCGTGGTCGTCCGCTCCAGGATCGCCTCGGCCTTGGCGACGCGGCTGTCGATCGTCGGCACGACCCGCACCGCCGTGTCCACCTTCCCCTGCAGCTCGCGCGTCGCCTCGCGCAGGTGCTCCCCCAGCCGCTTCACCTCGCCCGACGTATTCACCAGCAGCCGGGACTGGTTCGACGCGTCCTCCACCAACCCCTTGAGCACGCTCGAGAACTCCTCGAACGCCCGCTGGTCCACGACCCGCGGCGAGAGAAACACCTCGTCGAGCGTGGGCGTCATTGAGGGCATCGTCTCGGGGCGGGAGGGCATGGGTAATCTCCAATGACACAACGCGCCCGCGCGGGGCGAGATCCACCGGTTCCATCGGCGGGCCACCCCCCACGCCGCGAGTTTTGTGCCAACGCCCCACCCGCCCGCTCACCACCCGCCGCAGCCCCTACGCGGGCCCGCTCTCCACACGCTCGGGATCGATCCCCAGGAGCTTGAGATTCCGTACGTTGGCCTTGAACCCGGCATCGAACACGTCGCCCAGCACCGGGAACATCCCGATCGCCATGTCCAGGAGAATGTTGCCGAGCATGCGCAAGAGGATCTCACGCGACGCGCCGAGCCTGCGCGCCTCGGCCAGGATGTACAGCGACACGCACGCCGACACCAGATCCCCCACGCCCGGGAACAACCCCAAGACCGGGTCCAGCCCGATCCGCATGTCCGTCCCCGGAATCCGCCAGCGGCTGTCCATGAGCAGCGCGAGATGACGCAGCCGGACACGCGAAGCGGCGCTAGCCCAACTCTCGCTCACAGTACCAGAACACTCAGTACTCACTGCAAATCCCTCGATGTCATCTCTGACCAACTGTTCGGCTGCGCTCATTTGTCCAACGACGCCGATCGATCGGGGTCCCCGGTATCGTCGCACATCTCTCGAACGCTCCCCCCGTAACCTGCATTTGACCCCCCGGTTCGCCGTGGTCGACCACGCGACGCTTGTTGTTCCCAGAGGAAAGAACACTATGAACTGGATCACCGGATTGGTTTCTGTCGCGGCGTTCTTGTTCTCCTTGACCAACTATTTCCTGGTGCGTCGTGCGGGCCAGCTTGCTCAGTTCAACCATGCCGTCGAAAGGCTGCACGATCAACGCCACGCCATTTCCTCGATCTTCGAGCTCGAATCCACCCCGTACCACCGCTGGGATAAGGCACAGCGAGAACGTGCGCACCAAGTCTGCGGCCTGTTTCACCTGCTCGGTATTCTCGCCATGAAGAAACATTTGTCCAAACAGCTCCTGTGCCAGGCGTGGTACTACTCCATTCCCAAACTCAGAACGATTCTTCACCCGTTCATTCTCGAGATGCGAGAAACAAGAGACTATCGGTACTGGAAAGCGTTTGATTACCTCGCGAATGCGGCGCGGGATGAGTCCCTGCGTTTCACCGGCTTTTCGGGAGAATTCCACCCAGAGAGCATCCGCGGCGCCTACAAACAGCGAGCCTCAACCACCACGACCCACAACACCGGCGAGCACGAAGCGGTCCTGACGCTTCGCAGCCGAAACTAGTGCGAGTTCCGTCGAAGCACAGCGTCTCGGGTGGAGAGGGCTTCCAGCCCGTCAGGGCACCGACACACGCAGCGGACCAAGCGACCGCACGGACTTGCGTTTCATCACCCCACCGCCGCGCACACTTTCTTCGCCGCGTCGGTGAGGTCCGTCGCCGCCTGCATCGTGGGGATCTTCGCCCGCGCCTCGGTCAGGATCTTCCGCCCCGCGTCGACGTTCGTGCCCTCCAGCCTCACGACCAAGGGCACCTTGAACCCCACGCTCCCGTCCTTGTTCTTGAACTTGGTCGCCGCGTTCACGATCCCCTGCGCGATCACGTCGCACCGCATGATCCCGCCGAAGATGTTCACCATCACCCCCTTGACCTTCGCGTCCCCGAGGATGATCCCGAACGCCTCCGTCACCGCCTCCTCCGTCGCCCCGCCCCCCACGTCCAGGAAGTTCGCCGGCTCGCCGCCGTGGAGCTTCACGAGGTCCATGGTCGCCCTC
>CAZTJZ010000056.1:0-19434 GCA_964614075.1 uncultured Phycisphaeraceae bacterium | reverse complement strand
CAGGTCTTCAACCTCGAGCTCGACACCGTCGGCGCCGTCATCTACGGCGACTACCTCTCCGTGAAGGAGGGCGACCTCGTCAAGAGCACCGGGCGCCTGCTCGAAGTGCCCGTCGGGCCCGAGCTCCTCGGGCGCGTCGTGGACCCGCTGGGCCGCCCCCTCGATGATGGCCCGGCCCTCCGCGCCACCGAGTTCCGCAAGGTCGACATCATCGCCCCCGGCATCGCCGAGCGCCAGCCCGTGACCGAGCCTCTGCAGACGGGCATCAAGGCCATCGACTCGATGATCCCCATCGGCAAGGGCCAGCGCGAGCTCATCATCGGCGACCGCAAGACCGGCAAGACCGCCGTCGCCCTCGACACCATCATCAACCAGAAGCAGTACTGGGGCACGCCCGACGCTGTCGTCTGCATCTACGTCGCCGTTGGACAGAAGGAGTCCACCGTCGCCGGCGTCGTGCAGACCCTCAAAAAGGCCGGCGCGATGGACTACACCATCGTCGTCTCCGCCGGCGCCTCCGACCCCGCGCCCATGCAGTACGTCGCGCCGTACGCCGGCTGCGCCATGGGCGAGTACTTCATGTGGCAGGGCAAGAGCGGCAAGCCCGGGCCCAAGCACGCCCTGTGCATCTACGACGACCTCTCCAAGCAGGCCGTCGCCTACCGCCAGCTCTCGCTCCTCCTCCGCCGCCCGCCCGGCCGCGAGGCGTACCCCGGCGACGTCTTCTACCTCCACTCCCGCCTGCTCGAGCGCGCCACCAAGCTCTCCAACGAGAACGGCGGCGGCTCCCTCACCGCGCTCCCCGTCATCGAGACGCAGGAGGGCGACGTCTCCGCGTACATCCCCACCAACGTGATCTCCATCACCGACGGGCAGATCTACCTCGAGGGAGAGCTGTTCTTCTCCGGCGTGCGCCCCGCCATCAACGTGGGCATCTCCGTCTCCCGCGTGGGAGGCAACGCCCAGGTCAAGGCCATGAAGAAGATCGCCGGGTCGCTCCGCCTCGACCTCGCCGCGGCACGCGAGCTCGAGGCCTTCGCGCAGCTCGGCACCGAGCTCGACAAGGCCACGCAGCGCCAGCTCGATCGCGGGCGACGCATGGTCGAGCTCCTCAAGCAGGGCCAGTACATCCCCTTCGTCGTGACCGATCAGATCGTGTCGATCTTCGCCGGCACCAAGGGCTACCTCGACGACGTGCCCGTCCCCGCGGTCCGCGAGTTCGAGGACGGGCTGCTCAACTACATGAAGGGCGTCGCCAAGCCCGTGTACGACGAGCTCGACCAGAAAAAGGCCCTCGACAGCGAGCTCGAGAAGAAGCTCGAGAGCGCCATCAAGGCCTTCAAGAGCGGGTTCAAGCCCAAGTAGCGACCACCCGGCCGAACCCAACTCCGGCGTTTCTTTCGGCGCTCTCCGCGCCCCTGTAACACCACATTCTTGCGGCATCGTCTCTGCTGCGGCATGGTCGGGGTTGCGGGACGCGCCACGTCTCGGGTATGCTCACTCGGGGGGACACACCCGATTCGACCACATCGAACAGCGGAGGTTCGCCGATGAAGAACCACCGGATCGTGATTCAAGGCCTGCTGGCCGTCGCGTGGTTGGCGGCCAGTTCAGTCGCCCAGCCTTGCCCGCAGGGGCAGTGGCTGCCCGGAGCGGGCATGCCCGGGACGAGTGGAACAGTGCGCGCGAGCACGCTCTGGGATCCCGACGGGGCCGGGCCACGATCGCCCGTGATCGTCATGTCCGGCACTTTCGAGTTTGCGGGAGACACTCCCGCGAAGAGCATCGCGACGTACGACCCGGCGACCGGCGAGTGGTCGGAGCTCGGCGGGGGTATCGGATGGACGACAAGCTACATCGATAGCGTCTACACGCTCAAGACGTTGCCCACGGGCGAACTTGTGGTGGGCGGCAGCTTCGCGGACGCCGGCGGATTCCCATTCCACAACATCGCCGTTTGGAACGGCAGCCAGTGGAGAACGTTCGGCGAGGGGTTGCCGGGCAACGGAAGCGCCTTCGTGAGGAAGATCGAGACGCTCCCGAACGGAGAGATCTTCGCATGCGGGCAGTTCGGCTCGCTCACAGGACCAGGGTTACCCGCGACCAGCTTCGCCCGATGGACCGGAACCGCGTGGGAGCTGTTCGGACGGACCGGCGGCATCTTAGACATCGCACGCCTCCCCAACAACGACCTGCTCGTGTGCGGAACCTTCGACAGTATCGACGGGATCCCCACGAAGAATGTGGCACGCTGGAATGGGACATCTTGGACGGGCTTCAGCGTGCACCCCGGAGGATCTGTCGCGTTCGTGTCGCCTTATCTCAACGGACAAATCGCGGCGATTGTTGCACTAGCCCCCGATCTTATCTACCCCTTTCTTTGGGACTACTCCCTTCGGATCTGGGATGGCACCTCTTGGGTGTCTCGGGGAGTGTTCTCCGGCTACATATCTCAGTACAGTCATTATTCAGTTTCGGCGCTGCATCTGCAATCCGATGGGTCGCTCGTCGTTCTTGGGGATTTCGACGGCGTGAACGGCGTGGCCGCGCGGGGCATTGCTCGCTGGAACGGAACGGCATGGTCCTCGGTGGGCGCCCCGTCGTCTGTTGTCACGTACACGAACACGCGCACGATCACACGCCTGGCCAACAACGACCAGTTTGTTGGTGGGAGCTTTCGCGCGATGGGTGGAGTCCCGGCTCGGAATGCGGCAGTTCTGAGAAACGGAACCTCGTGGAATCGACTGGGACGGGGATTCGATGGGTCGATCTCATTGATGCAGGTTCTCCCGGACGGCAGGCTCGTCGCGTGCGGTTCGTTCCAAACCGCGGGTAGCGTCGATGCGGATCGACTCGCGATCTGGAATGGTTCGGAGTGGAGTTCTCTGGGTACGGGCTCGTCGAGCGCAATACTGCGCAGTGATTGGACCGCTCACGACCTTCTCGTGCTGCCGGGCGGAGATATTCTCGTTTGTGGTGACTTTGAGAGCGCGGGCGGTGTTCCCGCACCAGGTATTGCCCGGTGGAATGGCCAGAGCTGGTCCGCCATGGGGGACGGCGCCATTGTGGTCCACGGGATCGAGCGTCTCCCCGACGGCACCATCGTGGCCGCGGGTGGGTTCACTGGTTCGCCCTCGGGATTGGCGTTCTGGACGGGTGAGACCTGGCGGCCCGTCAGCGCGGCGCTGCCCAACGGATGGGGCCGTGTGGAATCGCGCAAACTCGCGGTTCTGCCCAACGGCGAGGTCCTGCTTGCCGGTCGTTTCGTGCTTCAGAATACGAACAGTGGAGCGTACGCGGTCCTGAAATGGAACGGATCGGCATGGTCGATTCTCTCGTCAGGATTCAACGGCCCGATTCATTGCCTGATCGTGATGCCCGACGGCGCCGTGATCGCTGGGGGCAGATTCACATCGGTCGATGGCGTGCCGTGCAGCCGAATCGCGCAGTATGACGGGCATGCGTGGTCGAGCGTGGGCACGGGCATTGGTGGTCCGAACTATCCTGAACCCGTCGTGCAAGATCTTGCATCGCTTCCGGACGGGAGTCTGATCGCGAGCGGCTTCTTCCAGATCATCGGCGGTGTTCGCTCGCCCAATCTCGCGCGTTGGAACGGCACGGAATGGTCGGCCATCTCCCCGGAGATCAACGGCGGTGTGAGCCAGGTCGCTCTCCTCCCCTCGGGCGAACTTGCGGTGGGCGGCGGGTTCACCAGAGTTGGCGATCAAACCTCGGTGTCCTTCGCTCGCCTCACACTCGGCGGGCTTTCACCATCGCTGACAGAGCACCCCACCAACGTCGCCGGTTGTTCGCATGCTTCCGCGATGTTCTCGGTCGGCGCAGGCGGGACGGATCCGCTCTCGTACGCGTGGCGCAAGAACTCCGACCCGATCGATCCCGCGCAGAACCCCAGCGCCACGACGAGCCTGCTGCATCTCGAGAATCTACACGAGGCGGACGTCGGCGTGTACGACTGCGTGGTGTCGAACCCGTGCGGGAGCGTCACAAGCCGAGCCGCAATGCTCTCGCTCTGCCCGGCCGACCTGACCGATGCGAGCGGCGCGGGGCTCTGCGACCGCGGCGTGACCATCGAGGACCTCGTGTACTTCATCGAGAGCTTCTTCTCTGGGGCCGAGGACGCCGACGTCGACGATGGCTCGGGCAACGGCGTCCCCGATCGAGGGGTGACCATCGAAGACTTGATCTACTTCCTGATCCGCTTCGAGGGCGGGTGCTAGGGAGGATCATCTTCGGGGCCAGGGTTCAAGCGGCGCGGGAGAAGTTCGAACCCCCGAGACGCTCGCGAGTCCTTTCGATTACAGGTCATGGGACTGTGGCGCTCAGAAACCGGACCATGCGCACCATGGGGCGCGAGTTAATTGCCGCCAACCCCGCCCCCCGGCTTCTGACGCGGTCCGATAGCCCGCGTGACGGGGAATCTTGACGTCAGCCCGTTCCTCTCAGGCGGCCGGCTGGGACGTCTCGCATGGAATCCTGTCGGGGTGTCTTGCCCATCTCGCTGTACATCGCGGGGCGCTCCGCCGAGCGGCGAAGGTGGCCTGCGGCGTGGCCGCGGGCGCGGCCGGGGCGCGGACAACCGATCCAGGGGATTTCCGATGGAACGATCTTGTATCTGCTCGATGATGTTCGTGGCCCTGGCGGGAGCGGCCTTGCCCGCGGCGGCGCAGCCGTGCGGCGCTCGCGCGAGCTTCCGACTCGAGAACGCCATGACCGGGCCCATGGGCATCCAGGAAGTCTTCGCGGGCACGAACGTCTGGGCGCCCCCGCCCCTGGCGCTCGACGCCTCGAACACCAACTGGAACGCGTTGGGCATGCAGTCCTCGGCGTGGGGTTCCTCGCGCGCGGACTATGGCGACATCAGCTTCGCCGGCGGCGGCTCGGGGAACAACGCGCCCGGCAACGGGTGCTTCCTGTGGATCGATGAGGTGTACGGCGCGGCCCCCAAGGCCGAGGTCTTTGACCGCCTCACCATCTCGTCGACCACGCTCCCCGCGGGCACACCCGTGCAGGTCCGCGTCACCATGCGGTACTACGGCGGGGCGGTGGTCCTGGACGAGAATCCCTACCTCACGTACAGCGCGGAGGTCATCGGCTCGGCGAGCCTGAGCGGGTCGTACTCGCACATCATGCCCGGCCCCGGGGTCAGCTCGTTCATCGTGACCTCGAACGTGGGGGGCACGGTGGACCTCTGGCAACGCCTGTACCTCACCATGAAAGCCCAGTCTCTCGCGGGCGCCGGATCGCGCTCCGCGACGATGCACGCCAACTTCCGGCTCATCACCGAGCACGAGGTCCTGACCGCCGGCGCCGTCGCGACGTCCTGCGCTGGAGGTGGTGGGGTCGGCACGCCCTGCCTGGCCGACCTCGACAACGGCTCGGGCAACGGCGTCTCCGACGGCGGGGTGACCATCGACGACCTCATCTACTTCCTCGGTCGGTTCGAGGCCGGCGACGCCAGCGTCGACCTCGACGACGGCTCGGGCACGGGCACGCCGGACCAGGGCATCACCATCGACGATCTCATCTTCTTTCTGACCCGGTTTGAGGGCGGGTGCTGATCGCGAGGTTCTCTGAGGTGAGAAGACGCAGATCGCCAGAACTTCATGCAACCGTTCTTCGGTGCGCCTGTACACTGGTCGGGCCGATCGCGTGGGGCGATCGGCGGGGTTGCCGATCCACAGGGAGACGCCGATGCTCGTTGCCGGGGTTCCTCGCGTGTTCGTGCGCGCTCGCGCCGCGGCGTGCGTGCTCGGCGCCGTCGGGCTTGTCCCGAGCCATTCCACGGCACAGGTCTGCAGCGTCGCCCAGACGTTCACGATCCCGAGCACGGCGCCGTCCGCGCGTCTGCTCGTGCTCGACGAGGCCCGGGGTGAGTTCGTATTCGTGGCGCGCAACGGCTCGACGTGGACCTCGCCCGACGGGTCCGCGTGGACGCAGCGTGCCGCGCCCGATGCCGCTCGCGCCCTCCTCTATTCCTCGATGGCCTACGACGCCGCCCGCCAGCGCGTGGTGTACTTCGCCGGCTACGACAACACCCCAGAGACGCATCTCTGGGACGGAACGCAATGGACGCTGGCGGCGACGCAGGGCCCGGCGACGCGCGGCGGCGCCGCGATGGCCTACGACCGCGAGGCGCAGCGCGTGCTCCTCGTCGGCGGGTTCCCGCTCAATGAGAACTGCACGAACTACTTCGGCGACACCTGGGCGTGGGACGGGCAGCAGTGGACCCTCCTCCTGGACAGCGCGAGCGGGCCGGGGATCCGCGGCGACAGCTCGATGACCTTCGACGCCGCTCGGGGCGTCGCGGTGCTCTACGGCGGGTATCGCCCCTGCACCGGATCGCTCGGGGATACCTGGGAGTTTGACGGCACGGCGTGGACCGAGCGAACGCCCAGCCCCGCACCTCCCTCCCGCCCGAACCCCAGCTTCGTCTCCGGGATGATCTTCGACAGCGTGCGCGGACGCGCGCAGCTCTTCGCTGGGAATGGCTCGAGCGGGATCTGGGAGTGGGACGGCGCCATCTGGCAGAACCGCGTCGTGCCCGGGAGCGTCACGGGCTATGTCGGCGTGGCCTTTGACCCGGCCCAGAATCTCTACGTCGTGACGGGGGGCGGGACCGGAGTGGCCACCAATGGCGTTCGGATCACGCCAAACCTCCCCACGGTCACCTCCACGTCCGCGGACATCTACGCCCGCCTCGGCATGCAGCTCAATCGCCAGTCGATCTCGGTTTCCATCTCAAGCACCGTCTCGCCCTGGACCGTCCGCTGGCAGATCAACGGCGTGGCCATCACCGACACCGTGCGGTTCCTCGGCGTGACCACCCCGACGCTCCTGCTCCCGAGCCAGATCCGCGACACAGACTACGGCGTCTACACCTGCGCGGTCACGACGTCCTGCGGCACGACGATCGGCCCGCCCTTGCGCCTCCTCCAAGCCTGCCCCGCCGACTTCGTCGCCACACCCGTCATGAGCTCCGTCCCCGATGGCGGGGTCACCATCGACGACCTGATCTTCTATCTCTTTCTGTACTCGAACGGCAACCCCGTCTCCGACCTCGACGATGGCTCGGGCACCGGCACACTCGACGGCGGGGTCACCATCGACGATCTCATCTACTTCCTGCTCCGCTTCGAGGGCGGGTGCTAGAGCGGGCAGGGACCTCCATCAAGGCCCGGACAGAAGCGGTGCGGGAGGGATTCGAACCCCCGAGACCCTTGCGGGTCTCCTCGATTTCAAGTCGAGTGCCTTCAGCCGCTCGGCCACCGCACCGTGCCGACGATCCTATTCAGCTTGCTCGGGGGGGGCTGAACCGGAGACTCTCGCGGCCGCGTTGGGTATCGTCATGGCGGTTTGCCGAAGGGATGGGACAATGAGCTCGATCCGCTGCTGGGTGGTGCTGACCCTGGTTTCCGGCGCTGCGGCCTTGTTGGCGATGGCGCAGGGACCGACCGCGCCGCCGACGCAGTCGTTGCGGAATGTGCATTACAACATTGCGATCACCGATGATACGCAGACGCCGGTGTCAGGGATTCCGCTGTGTATTTCAGGGTCGGACACAAGCGCGTGGCGCGTGACGGACAGTACGGGCAAGGCCCGTGCTCGCGTACCAAGCCTCAGGAGCAGCATTGTTGAGACCATCATGTACGTGATCCCCGAGGAGCTCGTGGGAGCGCCAACTCCTGAACAGGAGACGAAGCTGGCCGCGCAGCGTGTGTTGCGGGAGACTTACGCCTTTCCGAGTGACACATTCGTTGTGATGCAACCAAACGTGGATACCTACACCGTGAACATTGTCACGCCTCGGGCGTGCCGCGTCACCATGAACGTTCGAACATCTGCCGGGGCCGGGGTTGAGGGTGACATCGCTGCGCTCGGGTGGGAGGCAAGAACTGCGGTGCCAGCATCCGGACAGGCGCTTCTCGCCGGTGTTCCGCGCGGGCGTGATGTTGTGCTTGCGTTTGTTTCGCCCAGTGTTGAGTGGGGTGTGTTTCGGGATGTTCCCGCGAGCGCGTTGCAAGACGCAACCGCGACGCTGACAGACTGGATCATCACCGAGCCGACGCTCACCTGCCAGATCAGTGGTCAGATTTCCGGGCGCGAGTCGATACCGCGAGCCGAAGGAATGTTCAAGTACTTCGCGACGTTTGTCCGTTCCGATGGCGAGGCTGTGTTCAGGTGTGGTATCAACAAGGATGGCAACGTCCAGAAGAGCCCGAGCGATCCAGTCGCATTCAATCTCCCTGTCGGCACGTACTACGTCGTCCCGGGGACTGTCAGCACGAGCAGGTTTGCCGTTCCAGTCCGGGCTCTCTTGAAGGCCGGTCAGTCTGCCGCCCTGGACGCGGCCGGTGTAACGAAGGTCGTGGTGGGGGAGGGCGAGCAGAGCAAGACCATCGCGTTCAATGTGGAGACTCTCCGTGCCTCGTGCGCCACGGCGTGCGGCCTGCCAAGGTAGATTGTCGTCGGTCACGCCATCGTTGTGTTCGGCACGGCGAGTGAGTACTGGGGTGCGTACGCGTACAACGAGGCCGAGGGGCGCTGCGGGATTGGCTCCCCCCGGGGGCGTGTACCCCAAGGGGCCCCGTGCCGTGGGCTCCCGTGGCCGGGCGGTGCTCGTGCGGCCAGGACGCGACGTGGTTGGAGCGCCGGCGACGCGAACCACGGCTGGGTGATCGTTCCGGGCGGGACCGACGGATGGAGGCCGGTCTCCGGCGAGTCGTCCGATCTCGCCGCCAGACCCCAGCTCTCCGTCGCGTACGTCTGCGTCGCCGATCTCGACAACGGCAGCGGAATCGGGACGCCCGACGGCGGGGTCACCATCGATGACCTCCTTTACTACCTCTCGCTCTTCGAAGCGGGAATCGTCGCCGCCGACGTGGACGACGGGAGCGGCACGGGCACGCCCGACGGCGGGGTCACCATCGACGACCTGCTGTTCTTCCTCGTGCGTTTCGAGGCCGGCTGCTAGAGGCGCCCGCGTTCGCGGCAGGCGCCAACAAACACGAACCCGGGGGTTGAGCCCCGGGTTCGTGTCCTGTGTGGGTACGCACGCAACCTCGGCCTGCGCCGAGGCCCGGAGAGGCCTGTGAGCCCTCACACTACAGCGCCCTTGACAGAATCACAACAATGACCTGGGGCGAAATAGCCAAGTCCTGGCGCAAGTGCCTGTGAATGCGGCGTGTAGAATCGGGGATAATTCTGAACGTCGACGGGTGCCGATCGGCCAAAAAGGAAAAACGCCCCTGGTGTGTGGCAGGGGCGTTTTCCAGTAGAGAGACAGTGAGCTGTGTCGCGGTCTCGCCGCGGGATTCACCTGTCGAGCGGTTCTCCGCCATCGCAAACATGCCACAAGAACCGAGAAGTGCAAGGAAAACGTCGAAGTCTGCGTTCAGATCGGTCATTATCCCCTGTTGAGGTGTAGTTTAGACCGAGAGCGGTTGTGCTTGCGCGTGGGCGGGCCCACGGTGGGATTCGGGATTCATCCAGAAAGGGAACGCTCGCGAAGCGGAACTATCCTCCACGCCCGTGCGGTACCTGCCTCAACGTGCGTGGCGTGCTGCGGGGTTGGTCGCGAGAAGAGAGTTGTGGGAGTGCTGCGTCACGCAGTGATCGAACTGCGCGGGTGTCGGAGCCGTTGGAGATGGGGCGGGGTCTGGGCGGGCGTTGGTTCTGGGTGTGGGTGTTCAAAGGAGAGGTCACGCCGTGTGGAAGTGGATATTGGTCATCGTGGGCGTGATGGTGCTCTCGTGCGTGGGCGCCGGGGCGTGGCTGCAGTACACGGGGACGCTGAAGACGCTGCAGGAGAAGCTGAGCCCGGAGACGAAGGCGCTGAAGGTCCGCCTGGAGCCGGTGGTTCGCGGTGATCTGGTGCGGACGGTCTCGGCGCCGGGGCTGATCGAGCCCCGGACGAAGATCGAGATCTCGGCGCAGGTCGCGGCGCGGATCATCGAGCTTCCGTTCCGCGAGGGCCAGAGCGTCCGCAAGGGCGCGGTGGTGGTGAAGCTGGACGCGGTGGACCTGCAGGCGGTGCTGGACTCGGCCCGCGCCGGGCTCAAGAGCGAGGAGGCGCGCCTGCAGGGGGCGCGGGCGAGCTTCGAGGAGTCGAGCCTGAACCTCGGGCGTCAGCGTGAGCTGTTCTCGACCAAGGACAACGCCAAGGCGGTGCTGGAGAATGCGGAGGCGGAGTACGCGCGGGCTGAGGCGGCGTTCAAGTCGGCGCAGTTCGCGGTGGACATCGCGCGGGCGAACGTGACCCGGGCCGAGAAGGATCTCTCGAACACGGTGATCACGGCCCCGATGGACGGAACGATCACGAAGCTGGACGCGGAGGTGGGGGAGCTGGTGCTGGTGGGCACGCTGAACAACCCGGCCTCGGTGATCATGGAGGTGGCCGATCTCTCGGACATGCTCTTCAAGGCGAAGGTGGACGAGGCGAACGTGGCGCTGGTGAAGCCCGGGCAGAATGCCAAGGTGTTCGTGAACGCGTTCGGCGAGAAGCCCTACGACGCGGTGGTGGAGCGGGTGAAGCTCTACCGCCAGCGGGACACCGACGGGACGGTGTTCTTCGAGACCGAGCTCAAGCTGCGGCTTCCGCCCGACGTGACGGTGCGGTCGGGGCTGACGGCCAACGCCGACGTGGAGGTCGAGACGATCTCCAACGTGCTCCTCGTGCCGAGCCAGTCGGTGCTCGACCGGGCCATGGACGAGCTGCCCAAGAGCCTGACCGACGGGGTCAAGGCGGTGGACAAGGCGAAGAAGTACGTCCGCGTGGTGTTCGAGACGGTGGACGGCGAAGCGCGGGCGCGCGTGGTCGAGACCGGCGCGAGCGACCTGACGCGGACGATCGTGGTGAAGGGGCTCGGGGAGGGACAGAAGGTCATCAGCGGGCCGTTCAAGAGCCTCCAGACGATGAAGGACAAGCGCAAGGTCGAGGAGGACACGGGCAAGCCCGAGGACAAGAGCGGGAACGACAAGACCGGGAACGACAAGAACCCGGAGCAGAAGAGCGTGGACGAGAAGAGCGCGGACAAGGCGGCGGGCAAGAACTCGGGCGAGGCCCGGAAGTAGCAGGGGCGCGGCGTGGCGGCGATCCGGATCGAGAAGCTCGAGAAGATCTACCGCATCGGGGCGGAGCGTGTGCACGCGCTCCGCGGCGTCGACCTTACGATCGAACGCAACGAGTTCGTGGCGATCATGGGGGCCTCGGGCTCGGGCAAGTCCACGCTGATGAACATCCTGGGGTGCCTGGACCGCCCCAGCGCGGGGCGCTACGAGCTCGCCGGCAAGCCCACCGAGCGCATGAACGCGACCGAGCTGGCGCAGATCCGCAACGAGGAGATCGGGTTCGTGTTCCAGAGCTTCGAGCTGCTCTCGCGCCAGACCGCCCAGCAGAACGTCGCGCTCCCGCTGATCTACTCGAAGGGTCGCTGGCTGGGGAGCAAGAAGGCGGCGGCGGGCGCGCTGGAGCGGGTGGGGCTCAAGGACCGCGCACACCACAAGCCCAACCAGCTCTCCGGGGGGCAGCGTCAGCGGGTGGCGATCGCGCGGGCGCTGGTGAACAACCCGTCGATCCTGCTCGCGGACGAGCCGACGGGGAACCTGGACAGCGTCACGAGCGAGGAGATCATCGCGCTGTTCCGTGAGCTGCACGCGCAGGGGCAGACGATCGTGATCGTCACGCACGAGGAGGACATCGCGGGGCACGCCGAGCGGATCGTGCGTCTCCGCGACGGGCGCGTGGTCTCGGACCACCCGACGTCGCGCGACCCGATCCACCAGGACTATGTCCGGCGGGCGCTGCAGTCGGCGCAGAGGCAGGCGGCGGAGGTGTCGTCATGATGCTCCTCCGCGTGGCCTTCCAGACGGTCTGGCTCGCCCTCACGCAGATCTGGGCCAACAAGGTCCGGGCGCTGCTCACGACCCTGGGCATCATCATCGCCGTGATGTCGATCGTGACGATCGTGGCGGCGACGACGGGGCTCAAGACCTACGTGCTCGAGCAGTTCGCGACGTTCGGGGCGAAGAAGGTCTGGATCTTCCCGCGGATGCCCCCGGAGATGCGCGAACGCTACTCGTGGCGTCAGATCCGCATGAACACCAAGCAGGTGGACGCCATCGGGGAGCTGCCCAGCATCGCGAAGATCACGCCCATCATGATGATGAACGCGACGGTGCAGTTCGGCGACCGGGTCAAGGCGGCGGTGCCCGTGCAGGGCGTGCGGCCGAGCTGGCACGACATCGAGGGGCGGAGCGTGATCTCCGGGCGTCCGCTCGCGCAGGTGGACGAGGACGAGCGCCGGATGATCTGCCTCGTGAACGACAAGGCGGTGCAGGAGTTCGCGCTCCCCGCCGATCCGACGGGGCACCGGATCCTGCTGGACGGGAGGCGGTTCCTGATCGCGGGCGTGGTGGAGACGCGGGCGGTGTCGCCGATGTTCGGCGGGGGCGAGCCGCAGACCGAGATCTTCATCCCCTTCCGCACGGGGGAGATGATGCGTCCCGAGCCGCGGATGTTCGCGGTGGCGCAGACGGTCTCTCCCGAGCAGCACGAGGACGCGCAGGCGGAGATCCGTGCGCGGCTGCGTCAGATGCGCAAGCTGGGCCCGGACGACCCGGACACCTTCGGCGTCGAGGCGATCGAGCAGGTGGTGCAGGAGTTCAACAAGGTCGCCGCGGTGATCACGTTCGCGGCGTCCGGGATCGTGGGGATCAGCCTCCTGGTGGGCGGCGTGGGGATCATGAACATCATGCTCGTGTCGGTGACCGAGCGGACGCGCGAGATCGGGCTGCGCAAGGCCGTCGGCGCCAAGCCCAGCGTCGTTCTGCTCCAGTTTCTTGTCGAGGCGGTGGTGCTGTGCCTCGTCGGGGGTGGCGTGGGTCTGTTGATCGGGCAGGCCACCGTGCTCGCGGTCCGCGCGAGCGGCGAGGCGATGAAGGGGGCGGTGATCCCGGGGTGGGCCGTCGCCCTCGCGATTATCTTCTCGGCGGCGACGGGGATCATCTTCGGGATGTTCCCGGCGATCAAGGCGGCGAGGCTCGATCCGATTGTGGCGCTCAGGCATGAATAACACTCGACGGGTCGTGCGGGACGTGGCGTGGGTGTCGCGCGGGGTGAGCCTCGCGCTGGCCGTGGGGCTGGTCGCCTGCGCGGAGAACCCGCTGGTGTCGCGGGAGAGCGATTTCGGCGTGCGTCCGGCGCGGGAGCGCCTCCGCGAGATCCCCCGCACCGATCTCACGGAGCACCGCAAGGCCCAGATCCCCGACCCCGCCGCGGCGAGCGACGCGGCCCGCAAGCGATTCGAGGGCGTGGAGCGGACCGAGCTCACGATCGAGGAATGCCGGGCCGCCGCCCTGCGCAACAACCTTGATCTCCGCGTCGCGGTGGTCGACCCGGCGCTGACGGCGGAGCGTGTGAGCGAGGAGAACGCGCGATTCGAGTCGGCGTTCACGCTTCGGGCGGCGTGGGCCGAGTTCGATCAGCCCACCGCCTCGGCCCTGGTCTCGGGGAAGAGCAACGCCCAGTCGCTCGAGCCGGGCGTCAGGATCCCCCTGCGCACGGGCGGGACGGCGACGGTCTCGCTCCCCATGACCCGCAACGAGAACGACAACTCGTTCTCGACCCTCAACCCCTCGTACACCAGCGACCTGGAGCTCTCGATCAGCCACCCGCTGCTGCGCGGGGCGGGGCGGCGTGCGGCGACGGCGGCGCTGCGGATCGCCTCGTACGAGTCCAGCGCGAGCCTCGCCCGCACCAAGCTCGAGGTGATCCGCCAGCTCGCGGCGGTGGACCGCGCGTACTGGCGCGCGTTCCAGGCGCAGCGCGAGCTCGAGGTCCGCCAACGCCAGCACGAGGTGGCCGAAGCGCAGCTGCGCAACGCCGAACGCCGGGTGCGCGCGGGGGCGGCGGGCGAGATCGAGATGATCCGCGCGCAGGCGGGGCTCGCGGACCGTCTGGAGGCGATCATCGTCGCGCAGAACGTCCTGCTCGACCGCCAGCGCGAGCTCAAGCGCGTGATCAACATCCCCGGGCTCGACCTGGAGTCCAAGACCCTCGCGGTCCCCTCGAGCCCGCCCGACCCGGTGCTGTACGAGTTCGATCGTCCGCGGCTTCTCGCCGACGCGATGCACAACCGCATGGACATGCTGGAGCTGGAGATCCGCCTCGCGGCGGACGCGGCGCGTCTCGCGCTCGAACAGAATCAGTCGCTCCCGCTCCTGAGCCTCGACTACACCTATAGGGTCAACGGGCTGGGTGATTCGATCTCGCGCGGGTTCAAGCAGCTGGGGGAGAACGACTTCGAGGACTGGCAGCTCGGGCTCGCCGCGGAGATCCCCCTGGGCAACGAGGCCGCCCGGTCGCGCATCCGCCAGGCGATCCTCGCGCGGCTGCAGCGCCTGGCGTCGAAGGAGGCGCGGGCGTTGTCGATCAAGCAGGAGGTCCTGGCCGCCACGGACGCGCTCGACGCGGGGTGGCAGCGGATCCTGGCCTCGCGCCAGTCGGCGGTGCTCAACGCCCGGGCGCTCCAGGCCGAGCAGCGCCAGTACGAGGTGGGGACGACCACGAGCACGAACGTGCTCGACGCGGCGGCGCGGCTGGCCGAGGCGCAGAGCGCCGAGATCCGCGCGCTCACCGACTACCAGATCGCGCAGGTGGACTTGGCCTTCGCGACCGGGACGCTGCTGGGGGCCGGCAAGGTCGAGTGGGAACCGGCCCCGCGCCCCGACCCCTCGCGCGTGACCACCGAGATGACCACCGAAATGACCACGGAGTTGACTCCAGGTCAGATCGCGCCCTGAGCCGAGCGCGATGCCGCGCGGGGCGCGGATCGATCCCGAGGGCGTTCTACACTCGCCCATGGCGATCAACTCCACGCACGCCGCGCACCTCAAGAGCTGGGTCGAGTCGGCCAACGACCCCGCGAGTGATTTCCCCATCCAGAACCTCCCGCTGTGCGCCTTCGAGGGCGAGCACGGCCAGGTGCTGGGCACGCGCATCGGCGACATGGTCGTCGATCTCTCGATGCTCAGCGAGGCGGGCGTCATCACGCACGACCACGACGGGCACGACTGCCACGTCCTTCAGCACCCCATCGCGAACTCGTTCCTGGCTCACGGGCCGGCGCTCTGGAGCGAGGTCCGCGCCAAGCTCCAGGAGTTCCTCAGCGCCGGCGGGGGGGGCGGCGGGCAGCAGGCCCGGCGCCTGCGCGACCGGGCGGTGCGAAAGGCGTCGGAGGTGCGGTTCGGCGTGCCCATGGTGGTCGAGAACTACTCGGACTTCTACGCCTCGATCGACCACGCCTCGACGGTGGGCGCGATGTTCCGCCCCGACAATCCGCTCCTGCCCAACTACAAGCACGTCCCCATCGGGTATCACGGTCGCGCGAGCTCGATCGTGCCCAGCGGCACGCCGATCCCGCGCCCCAAGGGGCAGCAGTCGCCCCCCGAGAACGACCCCAAGGCGGGGCCCACGTTCGGCCCGTGCAAGCTGCTCGACTACGAGCTCGAGCTGGGCGCGGTGGTGGGGGAGGGAAACGACCTGGGGCAGCCGATCCCGATCGGCGAGGCACGCCGACACCTCTTCGGTGTGTGTCTCGTGAATGACTGGTCGGCCCGGGACATCCAGAAGTGGGAGTACCAGCCGCTGGGCCCTTTCCTCGCGAAGAACTTTGCGACCAGCGTGGGTGACTGCATCGTGTCGATGGAGGCGCTGGAGCCCTTCCGGGCGCCCGCGTTCGAGCGCCCCGCGGGCGACCCCGCGCCGCTGGACTACCTCCGCGACGTCGAGGACCAGCGTTCGGGCGGGCTCGGGGTCACGCTCGAAGTCTGGCTGAAGAGCGCGGAGATGGAGAAACGGGGCATGTCCGCCGTTCGTGTCTCTCGGGGCTCGTTCCGGAGGATGTACTGGACCCTCCAGCAGATGCTCGCGCACCACACGAGCAACGGGTGCAACGTCCGCCCAGGCGACATCCTCGCCAGCGGGACGGTGAGCGGCCCGGGCAAGGATGAACGCGGGTGCCTCCTGGAGCTGACGTGGGACGGCACGGACGACGCGGGCAAGCCCAGGCCACGCCGACCCATCACGCTCCCCACGGGCGAGACACGGACATTCCTGGGCGACGGCGACACGGTGATCCTGCGCGGATCGTGCGAGAAGGAAGGCTTCCGCCGGATCGGCCTGGGGGAGTGCTCGGGGACGATCCTGACAGCACGGTGAGCGGCGCTTCACGGTGAGCGGCGTGCAAGCGGCACGGCGCCGCGGCGAGTTCACGGGCGACGATCACGAACTCGACGCAACCGCACTCGCCCGCCGCACGTAGCGTGGACTGTTGTGCGATCCGCGCGCCCTGAGACTGGGGGTGGCCGATGCGAGTCTGGCTGGTGCTGTCATGCGCCCCTTGCCCATCAGAGCCGCTGGACCCGATCCTGATCGCGCTGGTGGCCCACGGCGTGTTCGCGGTGCTGTGCGTGATGTACTGGCGGGTGCACCGTCCCAGGGCGAGCGGGTGCTGCGAGTGCGAGTACAGCGTCGAGGGTCGGCGCGAGGGGAGCGTGTGCCCGGAGTGCGGGGCGTCACCCTCTCCGACGCCCGAGCCCTGGGGTCTCGCGACGGGCGATGCCGTGCTGTACGGCTCGCTGCTGAGCGTCGCGTGGCTCACGGTCGGCGTGCACGCGGCGCGCGTGCTCCTCGCCGTCAAGCACATGAACCCGACGTTCGGAGTGTGGAACGGGTTCTGGCGTGGATGGACGGCGGCCGGCACACGCGAGATGGCAGGGAACGGCCCACTCACCTTTGCGTATGCGCTCCTTGTGCTGAGCCCGATCCTCGCGGCGTACCCGGTGAGATCGCGTGGCGTGTTGTGTGTACGGCTCAGCGTTGCCTGGGCGGTGACGATCGCGTGGTCGGTCGCGATGCTGGTCTGGGGAGTATGAGCGAGCCTCCGCTCGGGCGGCTTATCCCCCCGAGCGGGCTCTGAAGATCGCCGCGCATGCCGTGTGGGCGTGGAGGTGTGAGTCGCCCCCGATGGGCCCGATCTCGCCCGAGGCGAAGAACCCGGCGATGGGCACGCCCGCCCGCGAGCCCGGCGTGATCGCCTCGCCACCCTTGGAGAGATCCTCGCCCGATCGAGGGGCCGCGAAGGCCCGCGCGAGCGCGCCCGCGTCGTGGTGGGGTTTGGAGAAGAGCTTGGTCCCGCGCCCCTGGCACGTCACCAGCAGGCACCCCGCCGGCGGGGCGTGCAGCTTCTGGGCGTCGAGCAGGAGCGCCAGGTCCTCGTCGGCGGTGGCGCGATCGCGGTGATGAAACCGCACGGTCTGGCCCACCCGCGGCAGCCCCGCGATGGCGATCCCTCCCGAGGACTGGTCGAGCCCCACGACGTTGCGGATCAGGAAGTCGCCGCGCCCGAAGCGGTCCTTGTACTCGTTGAGGACCAGGCCCAGCAGCAGCCCCTCGCGGAGGAGGGAGCGCGCCGAGTCGCCCAGCTCGTCGAGCGCCTGCTTGACGACCTCCTGCGTGGGGCGCCCGCCCAGCTCGAAGATCACGTTGCCCTTGGCCTTGGTGATGATCGCGGCCGGGCCGAAGGGGCGACAGCCCTGGCTCACGACGCAGTCGATCTCGACCTCGCCCGCGAGCGAGACGCCCACCCCTCCGCCGCGGAGCACTCGGTCGTTGAGGAGCAGGACGTTTCCTCCCGGGGATCGGCTCGCCGACGCGAGCCCGCCGAGGATGGGCGTGCCCGCCGCGACGCGGCTGAGCGCGGGCAGGAGCGTGGTCATGGGGACGGAGAAGGGGTCGGCGAAGAGCAGTGAGCCGCGGAAGTCGGGCCCGGCGCCGAGCGCGCTCGCGAGGACCTCGGGGCGGGCGGGCGACGTGGCGTCCTGCAGCAGCGGCTCGCCCGTGAAGGGCGTCACGCGCACGCCCGGGATGGAGAACGCCAGCACGCTCACCCCCGGCACGTTCTCGAGCTCCAGCCCCCCGCCCAGAATCGACTCGGCCGAGACCCCGACGAGGCACGCCGGCGAGAGCGCCTTCGCGGCGGCGGCGCGCAGCGTCTCGGCGTGCGGAACATGGTGCGACGAAAAGAACACCAGCGCCAGGTCCACCCGCGCCCGCAGACCGCCCAGGGCCTCGGCGCACGCGTGCTCGGCCGCGGCGGCGGGGCTGGGGTGCGTGGACAACCCGGCGGAGAGACGGATCGTGCTGGACGCGGGGCTCACGAAATCACTGTACGCGACGGGGCATGGGCACGGCCCGCCACCGCCGTCCGTCGCTCTCGTCGCGGACCACCCGCCGGTAGAGCGTGTCGCGTTCGACGGGCTCGAACCCCGCATCGCGGATGGTGCGCTGGAGCGTGCGCACCGAGACTTCCTGGTGCGTCCCGCTCCCGCCCACGTGCGTGATGTCGTACCACACCACCGTGCCGTCGATGTCGTCCGCGCCGGCCTGGAGCATGATCTGGGCCATGGGGAGCGTCTGCATGATCCAGAACGACTTCACGTGCGGGACGTTGTCGAGCATGAGCCGGGCGATCGCGAGCGTGCGGTAGTTCTCCAGCCCGCCCGGGCCGGGGAGGTGCTCGAGCTCGCACCCGTCGGGAAAGAACGGGAGCGGGATGATCGTCTGGTAGTAGCCCGGGGCGCGCGCTCCAGGGCGCGGATCAGAACTCGGGGGCGCGGTCCTGGGGTCGTGCGGCGCGGGGTCCGTGCCGAACGCCACGTGCTCCGGGAGCGGCACTCCCGCCCGCGTCAGCGTGATGATGGGCGTGTCACCGCCTTCGTTCCCCGTGTAGCCCAGGTGACCGGAGGGGTGCCCGGGGGGCTGCTCGCGCGGCATGGGTCCCGCGTGGGCAACGCCGGCGTAGCCCATCCTCGCCAATGCCTCGTCCTGCGCCCGCCGGAGCATGTCGAGGTGCACGAGGCGGTCGTGGCGCTGCTCGATGTGCCCGTACAGCATCGTCGCGTTGGTGTTGAGCCCCAGCTCGTGGGCGACGCGGTGCACGTCGAGCCACACGTCGCTGCGGATCTTGCCCTTGTACGCCTCGTCGTGGACGCGGTCGTCGAAGACCTCGGCCCCGCCGCCGGGCAGCGAGCCCAGCCCCGCGTCCCTGAGCCTCGAGAGCACCCAGCGGATGCCCTCGCGCCGGGCCTCGCGCCCCTCCTCGCCCGGGGCGCTGGCGCCCCTGTACTGCTTCGCGATGCGTGCCAGGTGCACGATCTCGACGGCGGTGAAGGCTTTGACGTGCAGATCGCTCCCCAGGGCCCGGGCTTCATCGCGCACGCTCGCGCAGAGGTCGGTGTAGTACGAGAAGGGGAGCGTGGGGTGGAGCCCGCCCACCATGTGCATCTCGGTGGAGCCGCTCTCGACCGCGCGCCGGGCCGCGGCCCTGGCGTCGTCGTGCGTGCGCGGGGAGGCCT